>CAZHOV010000019.1:0-44769 GCA_964534315.1 uncultured Saprospiraceae bacterium
TCAAAATAATATTCCTTTCAGCCACAAGGGCATTCAAGGATTACTATTTTTCATCCCACACAATTTGTCAAAGAAGGAAGAAAAACAAGAATAATTTTAATTAACCAACGAAAAATATAGATCAATGGTAGGAGTTATTCCCGCATATTTAGGTTTGGGCCTTATGGTCGGATTAGCTGGTATTGGAAGCGCAATCGGTGTTTCCATCGGAGGTAATGCCACCATCGGTGCCCTGAAAAAGAATGAAAGCGCTTTTGGTAGTTACATGCTGCTTAGTGCATTACCAGGTACCCAAGGGCTGTATGGTTTTGCCGGTTTCTTTATCATCAACAGTTCGGGAGTGATCAGTCCTGAAATGACTTTGCTACAAGGCATGGCCATTCTAGCTGCCGGAATGGCATTAGGAATGGTCGGACTATTATCGGCAATGCGTCAGGGGCAGATCTGTGCGAGTGGTATCGCTGGTATTGGTTCTGGTTACAATGTATTTGGTAGAACAATGGTACTGGCCGTATTCCCGGAGTTGTACGCGATCGTTGCCTTTGCTGCGACGTTTATTATCAATGCCGGCTTGTAAATTCTTTAACAAAAAGCGACAATATCTTTTGGCTAGATAGATGCATTTAATTCTAAAATTCTTTAATTTAGGTGATATATTATTTAATATCTAACTATAGCATCTATGAAAACTAATAAAATCATCTATCTAATTGCAGGTTGTATTTTTTTCCAATTATTTTGTGGCTCTATTGTTGCGCAAGTTTTAGTTCAAGAAGGAACCCAGTGGAATATTCGGTCACTTTCATTTACCGGTCCTGCAACTTCTTTTTCACTAAAGATGGAAGGAAATGAAGTGATTGACAACCTCACTTACAAAAAAATTTACCGTACAAACAATACCTCTAATCAAGATTGGTCTTTTACCGGGCAGTATATTCGGGAAGATGCTACCAAAAAGGTGTATTTTAAGAATGGTTTAAATGCAGAGGAAGAATTGATTTATGATTTTGACTTGAATCTTGGAGACACGTTTATCATCAGTTCATTTTGTTCTCCAGACCAAAATGAAATTGTGGTTACTAATATTGATTTCATTACCCTCAATAATGGAGAGGAGCGAAAAAGATTAAAAGTGGAAAAGGTCAATAATCCTACGAATTATTTTCTTCCAGATTATTGGATAGAAGGTATTGGAACCCATAAAGGAAATGTGATCAATCCATTGAGGCTTTTTTGCGGAACCGATTATTTGGATGATCTATTGTGTTTCTACGAAAATGAAGAACTTTTGTACCCGGAGAATCCAAACATATGTTTCATTACTACAAACACGGAAGCATTAGTTACCAGCTCTCCCATATCCGTTTTTCCCAATCCATTTTATGAATTCCTTAGCATTGAAACTGCCGATGACGGAGCATCACTAGAACAAATAACGCTTTACACGCTTAAAGGGAAACCGGTCATTCAAATACAGGCAACTAAAAATACCCAACAAATCAATCTTTCAGATTTACCAAAGGGAATCTATTTTTTACGTTTAACGACTAAGGAGGGATATGCTTTATCCCGGAAATTGATTAAGCATTAGTTTGAAAGTTTTGCTCTTCTTTTCATTGTATCTTTTCTAAAATAATAATAACTTGTTATTTTAAGAAAGATATTACTGTAAAATCAATTAAACTTGCTTTTCTAATTTTTTCTTGAACTTACTTTTTTATTGAAAAAAACGCCTCAATTTGAAAACCCATACCGATCACAAAAACCAATCCTTTGCTGCTGCTAATGCTACTTCCGTTGAAAGTAATACAGCTTCCAATGAATCCTCTTTAAGGCCTCCTCCTCTTCAATTCCAGACGCATGCTAATCTTCCTATTCAACGGGGAACAGGTGACGGTCATGATCTATCTTCTCCGAGATTTGCAGGTGAGGCTACGTTGGAGGAAGTATATGATGGGAATCAGACTATAGCTCATGGTGCATCAGGCACTCCTGTTTCGAAAATACAGCATGCTTTGCAGGATGCGGGGTTCCGTTTGCGCCAATTCGGGGTAGACGGAGAATTTGGAGATGAAACTCAGCGAGCGGTTCGAAGATTTCAAAGACGACATCGTGTGCGAGGGGATGGAAGCGGCGTTGTTGGTGAACACACCATGGGAGCTCTTGACCGGTTGTTCCCTAGCATAGCCTTACCCCCCAATGCAGGTGGTCCATTTGATTTTAATTGTATGTTACAAATCCTCTGTGGTTGGAATGAGGCTATGGTTAGAGATCTTCGTAGCCTCCGCATTATTCTGGTTGGTAGATTGTATTGGGCAGATGAACGATACGATGGCTCTTCTTGGGTGGCCAACCCCATGGAAGGAGCCGGAGAAACCAGTGGCAATACCATCCGCATAGCTACTAATGACACTTGCGAGAATGTTACGAAAACGCTTTATCACGAATATCAACATGCCCGTGCTCCCGGCAGAATACACAGAGCGACCTGGGGAGAAGAAGAACAATATGTTTATACGCTTGAAACAGATTGGGCAATTGCCCGGGGAGTGACTCCGGATCCGAACTTAACCACTACCGATCCGAATACCGGCGAAACGGTAGTAGACTCTTCGGGAGTCGATGCCACCGTTGATACTTATCCGGGCGTCGACACCTCTAACCCTGGCGAAGTGATTGGAAAAGTTGGAGCCAATCGGGTGCGGGTGCGTATGCCGAATGGTCGGGTAACCGTGCGTAATGCAGTCAACGGCGATACAGTCCCTGGCCCCCGACGTACCGAAGCGCCTATCAGAAGAGTAAGAGCCCGAGAATGGAGATGTCCTTAAAAAATCATGATGAAAAGTAATTTTTTTTCGATAATTGTATTCTGTATTATTTTATTCAGCAGTTGCCATTCAAACATGAAACACATAGCACCTAACACCTTGGACATCCAGGGTAAAAAAGTCGAAAAATCTTACTATCAACCTGAAAAGGCAACGATCACGCACGGCGTATTCGAACTGGAAAATAAGGGAGATATTCTTTTAAAAGGATCTATTCATTCCCTCCATTGCCTTATCGGAGAAGATTCCATTCCCATCAGTGAATTTTTCATTTACCAGCTTCCGGATTATCAGGAATACGAATCTGCTACTATTGAAATCGAAGCAAACGAATCGTTGACTATAGAGGTCAGCTTTGCTCAGATACCTGCCTATGAGCATCTAAAAAAGGAAGTTTCCATTATTGCCGTTTTTCAATTTGGCAATGATTTCTTTCAGGCAGAAAGTGATTATTCCTTTGATATTCGTCGGGCCAGAGATTGATATTCCACACAATTTGTCAAAGAAAGAAGGTTTATTTTTTTACTATTCAAAAACTTTATCTCTTGAAAGCGTGTATTTTAATTCTATCCTTGGTCTTTTCCCTATCGGCTTTTAGCCAGGAAGTACGTCAATTATCTCCTTCTTCGGTTGTGGATCTTCATTTGAGTCCGGAAAGAGAGCAGGAGTTCAATAAAAAAATGAGCCGGTGTGATCAGATTTGGCAGAAAGCTAATACTGGTGACGCTAAGCTTACAGTAGAAGAGCAGCAATTGCTTGAATTTTGCAACGAACACGAAGTAAAACCCACCATTTGGCATGCTGTACCGGAAGGTTGTAGTTGGTATTGCGGTGGAGGTCCAGATAGTGTTACCGCCTCTTCGCATCTGAGAGCTCAGGGTGCAAATACTTATGGTCCCGGTAATGCCCATGATCTTGGCTTCAAACACGCGTGGGTGGAAGGAGTTGACGGCTACGGTATTGGCGAGTATCTGACCTACCACTTCAGGGCTGAAAGCCCCAGAATAACCAAGATCATCGTTGCCAACGGTTATGTGAAGAGCCCCGGAGCCTGGAAGAAGAATTCGAGGGTCAAAAAATTAAAAGTTTACTACAACGATCAACCACTAGCCATTTTAAACCTCGAAGACAAGATTGCCGAACAGACCTTTGAGGTCCCCCCCATTGGCCATGCAGACCGTGAAAACTTTACAGGCGGCAAACCCTGGAAGCTCAAGTTTGAAATCCTGGAAGTTTATAAAGGCGACAAATACGATGATACGGTTATTGCCGAGATATATTTTGACGGGTTGGATGTGCATTGATGGCTTAGGTGTGGCACATCTATAGGTGTGCCACACCTATAGGTGGGGCACGCTAAATAAGCTTAAATTCATAAATACCTATGAAACAACAAATTGTCCAAATTTCTGTGGTCGTTCGCGATTATGACGAAGCCATTGAGTTTTACAACCAAAAACTCCATTTCGACCTGCTCGAAGATACCAAACGCAGCGAAACCAAACGCTGGGTAAGAGTAGCGCCAAAAGGTTCTCAAGGGTTCAGCCTGCTCCTGGCCAAAGCCAAAAACGAGGAACAAGCCTCTCGAATAGGTAATCAAACCGGGGGACGCGTATTCTTTTTCATCCATACCGATAATCTGGAACGAGATTATCAGAATCTTTTGAATCATAAGATCGAAATTGTAAGAGGGCCTTCCGTGGAGGATTTCGGAAAGGTGCTGGTTTTTGCTGACCTGTATGGAAATTTATGGGATTTGATAGAGCCGCTTGAAAACCAGGAAACAAAGAAGGTAAATTAGCCTGTTATTCACCATGGGTTTTTAAAAAATTTTACTAGTTTCCTGGTGAATTTATTATTAAATCGTAATCTATCCAGATAAACCCTCTAAAATAAACTTAGACTAAGAAGATGAAAACAACAATTTACTTATTGCTATTCTTTGTTCCCAATATCATTTTTGCTCAAATCACCTATACCTCAAGCAACTTTGCGGAAGTTGGCGACAGCCTGCTCTTTAGTCGCGCTACCGGTGGCCTTGACACCTTTAATTTTGATACTACCGGAGTCAATTTCCACTGGGATTTCTCTAACCTCCCTTTTGAAACACAGCTGAATCAAGAGTTTGTTGCCTCTTCCGATGCCGGTTACCAGTTCGCTTGGTGTTTGGCCAACGGAATCATTTTTAATTGCGGCTCTGCTTTCAATGATTTGACTAATATCGCTTCGGTTGGACTGGAATCTTTCGACCTGGGTCCTATCAGTGTCCAAAATGTAGTAGATCATTATAAAAAAACCACAGATCAATATGCTCAAACCCTCTTGGGTATAACCGCCCAGATAGGAGGCTTGCCTGTACCCTTAACCTTCGAATATGAAAATCCGGATACAATCTTACGCTTTCCAGTAGAATATCAGAATACTGATAGCTCAACCGCAAGAAGATTATTGGACTTTAACGGCTTGGGTATTCCCTTCAAAATCAGCCAAAACAACAAAAGAATGAATATAGTGGATGGCTGGGGAAGCCTTTCTACTCCCTATGGAGATTTTGATAACACTCTCCGGGTGAAGACCATCATCCAAAATTTTGATACGACTTTTCTAGATACGACTGCTATTCCCCTTCAAACGACTTTAATAGAGTATAAATGGTTTGATCCTGAATTCGCTAGCCCTGTTTTGCAGGCAAATGGCACCGTGGCCGGCAATACGGAAATCATTGGGCAGGTCACCTATATCGATTCCTTCAGATGCGTTACTCCTAATCCTTTTTTCGCCTATTTTCCGCTAATCCCTTCTATAGATCCAGCAACTGAATCAGCTACAGTAGAATTTACAAATCTTAGCTCTAATACGGATTCCGTACAATGGGATTTTGGCGATGGCAATATTTCTAATGAGCTAAATCCAACACATACCTTTTTCTGTACGGGATTAAAAAATGTGCAACTCATTGGCTATAATACCCTATGCGACCCGACCTCGGCAGATACTATTACATTGCCCGTTTTTATCAATGACACTACCCAGTTTATTCCCGATACCAATCATGTTGAATTATGCCAGGGGGATAGCGTTTTGATCAATGATGAGTACGTGTTTGAAAGCGGATTTTACGAAGAGGATTTCCTTTCGACAAATGGTTGTGATAGTTTTGGGATAGCAGAAGTCGAGGTTATTGAAATTGACACATCTGTAAACGTAAGTTCAGGAACATTGACGGCCAGTCAGGAAGATGCCACTTATCAGTGGATCGACTGCGATAGCGAACTACCAATCAGTGGAGCAACCAGCAGTGTTTTCTCCCCTCCCACTACTGGAAATTTTGCTGTAGAAATCGGTTTTGGGGGGTGTTTAGCTACTTCTGGGTGTCATTTTGTGGTGATCAATTCAGTCGAGCCAATAACGCTAAAAAATAAAATTAGGGTATATCCTAACCCATTTGAAGATACCGTCCTTATTTCTTTGGAGGGAAATGAACCAATCAAAGGAATTAGAGTATTGAATATGATGGGGGAAATTTTGGTTTCTTTTAATGGAACATTTCGAGCCCCATTTCAATTGAGGTTAAATCATCCATCTGGGATTTATATTTTGGAAATAGAAAATGAGTTGGGGGATAAATCTACTTTCAAATTAATGAAATATTAATATTCTAGAAAAGAACTATTTGGTCCTTCTCTAATGCAGGCTGCTGCAGGATTCATTCCAACGGAGATGTTCCAATATAAACTATCGGGATTTATCAAATGCTCTTTTACAATAAATTTATTCCCTTAAAAACCTTTAAACGGGAAGGAAGAGTGGTGGAAAGCAGTATAATCATTTGAAAATCTTTCCATTGATACTGACATTCTAAATGCTTAAGTAAGTAGTGAACAAGAAACTTAGTAAAATACCGTAATGCCCCCTCTTAACTTCTATCAGGAAGACCTTGCTTTTGTGCATGACCAAGGATATTCAACTGTTGGGCTTCAGGCAGCTGAATTCTTATTAGCACTTGTATCAACTTTTCCAAAACGTATATGACCAACTCGAAGAAGGAGGTATCTTTCTTTTTGATTACCTGGAAAGTCATTTTCTCGGAGATCAGCAGAAAGTAGCAAAGGTAGTAGAAGCAGAAAATTGGAGTATGTTTATTGAGCTTTCGGAAAACAAAGAAAAGCAGGTATTGACACGTGACATTACCCTATTCCGGAAGATGGAAAATGGATTATTCCACCGATCGAGGGAGGTCCACCAGGTTCGGTTGTTTAATAGGCAAGAATTACTAGGAGTTTTGCAAGATATTGGATTTGTAGCTGAGCCAGTCTATTCGTACAATGGTCTGAAATTGAGGGATAAACATGTTGGGATATTAGCGCGGAAGATGCCACCCATGTAGGTGCAGTCCACGTATAGGTGTACTCCACCTATAGGTGAAGTACACCTATACGTGGACTGCACCTACAAACGTTAAAAAAAAGCTAAGTTCCTCATTTCCCTAAAATGATCGCCCTTTCCTTACGTTTCTTTAAGAGTCAAACCTACAATCCAACTATTATGATCAAAGAAACCGTACTCCTATTTGCCATTCTATTCGGACTGACCCTCAATACTCAAGCTCAATTTGATAAACTCCTCAAGAAGGCAGAAAAAGTGGAAGAAGCCATTACTGGCAGTGGATTGACCGAAGCAGAAATCGGCAATGGCCTCAAGGAAGCCCTCAATGAAGGGGTGAAAAAGGCTGTCAATGAATTGAATGTAAAGGATGGCTACTTATTGAGCCCATATAAAATCCTGGTGCCTGAAGAAGCTCAAAATGTGGTGAAGAAACTCTCTTCCATCCCCGGCTTTGAAAATGTGGAAAGAGACTTGATCGAAAAAATGAACCGCGCTGCCGAACTGGCCGCCGAAAAAGCTAAACCTATTTTTGTCAGCGCTATTAAACAAATGACTTTTCGAGATGCCATGGATATCCTCATGGGCAACCAAGATGCGGCAACTCGTTACCTGGAAGGTACGACCTCAGGAGATATCTACAAGGAGTTCCTACCGGTCATCCGTCAATCGCTGGACGAAGTCAATGCCCGCGAATATTGGCGCAATGCCGTCAATACCTACAATAAAATCCCCTTTGTCACCAAAACCAATCCGGAATTAGATGACCATGTTACCGACAAAGCACTGGTCGGCCTGTTTAGCCTGGTCGAAAAGAAAGAGGTTGATATCCGGGAAAATACATCCAGCCGGACCTCTGATTTGTTGAGGAAGGTGTTTGCGAAGCAGGATTAAGTTTTTCTTGAAGTAATCGTGCCCCACCTATAGGTGTGGCACATCTATACGTGTGCCACACCTAAGCTACCCCCTACCGCCTCACCAACTTAAACCCAATATCTCTGCCCAGCTCCTGGAAAATAGCAAGATTGATCCAGCTCAACGCAAATTGCTCCAGCAACACTACCCTGTCGCTACCCCCAAAATCGTAGCAATGCTCAAAACCAGCGTCTTTCGCCAACTGCGTGGCTACAGACTTGGCTTCATCGTTGTCTCCAGCCATAAACATATCTAATCGAACATCCCCATAATCCGGGTTGGCCATATTCTCAAAGCCAGTGGTATTGAAACACTTCACCACTTCAGCTTCCGTCAAAGCTTCAAAAGCATGGAAAGCCGTTGGGTAGGGGTCCGGTTTGCTTCGTATGGCATTGGTCGCATCAATGATAACCTTTCCTGCAGCCTGGCCAAATTTTTCGACCAGATCTTCTGCCACCTGCGGCGGCGTAGCCACCAATACCACCTCAGCTTCCTCCACCGCTTCGTAAATCCCCTGAACACTAGTATTGGGATTAGCCAACAACTCTTTACCCCTGAAGGTCGTGATGTTCTGAACACCCAAATAAATAGTATGCCCGGCATTAGCCCACTGCGTAGCTAAAGCGCCCCCAATATTGCCCGTTCCGATAATTGCGATTTTCATATCTTGCGTTTTTATTTTTTATCCTAATATAGATACCCATCCACCGGTTCTAATTTAGCCGGTAAGCTTTTTTCCCCAAGCATTTCCTTCAAATCCCGTTCTATGGTATTGCATAATGCTGTTAAAGGCACATCGGTAATTTTATTCTCAAAGGGATGTTCGTTGGCAGCGCCTGTCTTTTCCATGATAGTAAATACCGCCGCTACAATGGTAGCCAAAGGAATTACAATCCATGACATTTCATTATTAAACAGACTAAGCAACCCAAAGGGTAGTAAAACGGCAAACATCCAAACAAATAGCCGGGTAAAAAAATCATATTGACGAGGCATAGGCGTATTTTTAATGCGCTCACATTTGCCCAGATGATTGGCAAATTGAGAAAGATTTCCCTCTATCTGGAAGGTATGAAACCATTCCAACATTTTCATGTCCTGCCCCTGCCTCAATCGGTCTCCATTTAACATATTAATAATATTAGGTTTATTTTGGGAAAGGATGACACAGTCAAAGTCCTCTTTACTTAGAAAAGGAGTCAAAATTCCCCATTCATCCTGTCGCCTTAAATGCAGCCGTAAAGCGTGGACAAATGCAATGTGCCTGTAGATAAGCTCTTTTTTAAAGGCTCCCATGGATTCCCGCTGGTCGGGATAGGCTCTAATCTGAACATCTACAAAATTATTGACCATACGAGCAAATTCACGGCTGTAATTGACTAGAGATCCCCATATCTGCCGGGCTTCCCACCAACGTCCGTAAGCAGCATTATTACGAAAAGCTACAAAAATGGCCAACGCAGATCCCAGTACCCCAATTGGCGTAAAACTAATCGCCAAAGTGGTAAAACCTTGATGATTGAGCCCCCAAATCACTATCGACCATAACAGTGCAAATAAAGTTTCTCTCCAAATATATCCCAAAATTTTTACGGGATGGAAGTTTCTTTTTACGATCATGGTAATAACTATTTTGGAATAGTTTTATATTGATAATTAAAACCAAATAACAAAATTCTGTCATCCTCTTTCACACCCTGGGGCACTACATTTTCATGTAAATAAGTGAAGATTACCCTAAAACTGAACCCTTTCCAAATTGGGAGCTGTAGCCCTGCTTCTGCCAGTATTCTGTAATTATCAAAATCCTCAAAAGCAGGCTGCCAATAAGCTTCATAGAATAGACGTACTTTTTTATCCATCAAATCATTCCAACCATTTAAATAGAAAGTTCCCCTCCAGAGATCTATTTGATGGTTTCCGTCATATCGGTCGATATTAAAATCCTTATCCCTAAAATCCGACGATTCATAAACAGTGCTTAAAGAAAGCTTCAAGAGGTGATCAGATTCCCGTATTAATTGCCCTGTAACCCCTACACCCGCAAAATAACGGAGATCCAACCGTTGCCTGAAGTCGCTGGAAACAAAACCCATTGCAAAAGGATAAAACCGTTTTTCAGGTTTGAAGTAAAGGAAATTTTGATTCGAAATATGATTGTCAGCTTTCCGGCTTGAAAATTCCTGGTAGAGGTTACTAGTTTGGGATTTGAGAACGAAATGCTCCAGAAATCGAGTTGAAATATTCAATCTTCCCCGAATAGATAAAATATTTACGTTGCCCTCCTGATAAATTCCTGCCAAAGAAGATTGTAGTTGGAAAGCCGCTGTATCGCTTTCATTTATCTGAGCTGAAACGCTAAGAAAAAATAACCAACAAAAGAGAGTGGCAAAGCTTCGATACATAAAAAGTTGTATTAGGCAAAAAAAGTACTTTGAAATAAGTAGAGAATGCAGCGGGCGCAATGCTTCGCTGCAGCTCCATCATTTTTATGTTTTAATTAGCTTCCAGTTGCTCTACCACCAGTTGAGCAGCTGCCGCACCAGAGTTTTGTTGCTGGCCGGTGATCAGATTTCCATCTGCAATCGCAAAGGCTGAAAAAGGTGGCGCCACCTTAAAGTTGGTATGGTCCAGCTTCTTGGCCTCATCTTCAATACGATAGGGTTGGATTTTCATGCCTACCGCCTGGTCTGCGAAGTCCTCTTCCGCATTCGCAAAACCCGTCCAGGCTTTTCCTTTTACAATCAGTTCTCCATCAGACTTTTTGGCATCTAATAAGAGAGTGGTAGAATGGCAAACCGAAGCGCTGGGCTTACCCGATTCATAAAAGTTGGCAAAAAGTTCTGCCAGTTTCTCATTTCCTTTGAACGTGTACATAGGCCCCTGTCCGCCTACCAAAAAGATAGCATCATAATTATCGGGATTAACCTCTGTAAACTTCTTCGTAGACTCAAGCATTTCGTTGAACCAATCCTGCTGCATATATCCTAAGGTAACGACATCGTTTGCAGCATATCCACTCTCATCTGTAGGGTTGGAATAGGCGTCCATCTCCAGCTTGCCTCCTTCGGTTGAAACTAATTCCACCTCGTAACCAGCCTCCTGAAAAACTCGTAAAGGATGCGTTAATTCAGCTGCCCAGAAACCAATCGGCCAACCCGTCTGTTTTGAAACTGCCGGACTACTAGCTACCATCAATATTTTTCCCTTTGAAGGCGCTCCGTGAAAATGTACATACTGTTGAATTTCTTTTATCGAACTCATGACAATGTTTTTTTTGATGAATAATGACCACAAATGTATGGTTATTACCTACCTTTGTCTATATACTGACCAAAAGGGATAGTACTAACCATTCAGTAAGTAACTTTAAGCATGGTGAAAAAATCATGCAGTTACAATACCAGCTCGCCGCCGGACGATGATATTTTTATTTTTTCATTTATAATCATTTAAACTCATGCCTGATTTCATTTATGACGGAAAGGTATACTACAACCCCGTCGAATTTACGATGGGCCAACTTGGAGGTACCTGGAAAATGCCCATTCTTTGGCGCTTAAAAGATAAGATTTACCGATATAGTAAGCTGAAACGCGCCATACCGCATATTTCTGATAAAATGTTGACGACTCAGTTAAGAGAATTAGAAAAAGACGGGTTTGTCCACAGGAAGGTATATGCAGTGGTGCCCCCTAAAGTTGAATATAGTATCACCGAAAAAGGTAAAATGGCCATTCCGATCGTAGAGACCTTGCGAAATTTTGGAATTACCTTAATGGAAATGGAGGGAATTGATGTCTCGAATTATAAGTAGGTGCAGTCCACCTACTCAGAGCCCCCAACTTTTCCGCCTCCCAGCTGTTAACTCCTAGTAAAACAATATTATGAAAATTATTCCTTTTATCACCACCATAGCCGCCCTGGGCTTTGTTCTTTGGTTAAAACCTTTTTCTACTATGCAAGCGAACGGAAACGGCACCCCTTTTGCCAAAAATGTGCTGGGCACCAAACTGGAAATTTGCTGTACCGACCCTATGACTGGCTTTTATCGCAATGGTAGCTGTGACACGGGTTTTGACGACTACGGCACCCACGTGGTCTGTGCTGAAATGACGCAAGAATTCCTCGATTATACCAAATCTAAAGGCAACGACCTCTGCACTGCCCGCCCGGAATATAACTTCCCCGGCCTGAAACCAGGAGATAAATGGTGCTTATGCGCTATTCGCTGGAAAGAAGCTTTTGAAGCAGGCGTTGCTCCTCCGGTAGTATTGGAAAGTACCCACCAAAAAGCATTGGAGTTTATCCAATTCGAAGATCTTAAGAAAAATGAACTGAATAAAAGCTAGGGGTGTCTGAAAAATATCCTAATCTATCACTCGGTAAATAATTCCAACCTGAAGAACGACTCCGTTCTTAATATGCTCGTTCAACAGGGTTCGGTTATCTGTTTCAAATGGCCAGGCCATAATAGTGAAATCGAGCTGGTCATCTTTGTCGTAGATCTCTAATTCGCGGATAAAACTGTGACCAAAGCGGATTTGAAGAACAACGTTTTTGTAAATATACCATTCGGTAAAAGCAGTAATATCTCCAAAGCGACGCTCCATATACTGATCGGCTCCCCCCTCCCCTATTCGATAAGAGAAAGTACCGGTCGTATATTTTAATCCCATGACCCAATCTTTCTCCGGAAGATATTCTAGAGAAACAAACCTCGGGAAGAAAGACCGAATCCTGAAGCGATCCGACATATCCCAGTTTAGTCCGATAAAAGGAACAAAGAAATGGCCAAAAAACTCGCGGTTGTAATACCCACCCAACTCGTATTCTAAACGGTCATTGGCCCGATAGGCAAAAACCAACGCCCCGCCAAATTGTAAATGATCGCTGGATAGATTGTGAAAGTCAGAATGTAATCTCGGAATTACCGAAAAAATGGTTTTGAATCGCTTACTCCAATTCCGAAAATAAATCACAGGTACGGCAACACCATATAAATCCATGTCCGGATGGTGATTATCGTATTTGAAATGCAGCCAATTGAAGGAAGGCTGGATAACCATCGTGTCTTTCTTAAATGGGATTGGAGCGGCAAGTTGTACGCCAAAATCACTTAAATAAGCCCTGGTATTCTGCTCACCCACTTTATTTGAGGGTGAATAGTTGTAGTAAATCTCAGGTCCTGTAAATTGGCCAAATAAGAACGCGAAGACTAGCATTTCGATAAGAACGGTCAGCATGTACTTTTTCATTTTCTTAGGGGTTTTTATGGATCAATTACTCATGGCATCTCCTTTTTGATAGAGCCTACCTCTTGAGATTAATTAATATACATTTCACCATTCTTGCAATGATTTTTGTTAACAATTCTAGAAGATTCTTAACAATTTGATAAGCAACTTTCCATCAACTTTTTACTCTCTTAAATGAATAAATATCTGTAGTGGAAAGAGACTTTGTTGAAAATTCATCCGGCTTGGTCGATTATATTTTTCAAAACAGTCTTTTCCTATGATATTTAAATCATCAACGTTTCAAATTCGATTTATTTGAATAATAAAATGGTAACTCACATGAAAAAATTTCTTTTACTCTCTCTTCTGTTCTGTTCAACCTTGAGTTTTGCTCAAACTAATGTTGACCTTGTCGGTCACCTTCCCTATAATGACGGCTTAAGCGATATTTGGGGCTGGGAAGCCCCTGACGGGACTGAATATGCCCTTGTTGGCTTACATAATGCAGTTTCCATAGTCAGCTTAGCCGATCCGGCCAACCCGGTAGAAGTAGCTAATATCCCCGGCCAAAGTACGATCTGGCGCGATCTAAAGACCTGGAATAATCATGCCTATGTTATTGCCGACGCTACTACAGACGGGCTTTTGGTCATCAATCTGGAAAATCTGCCTGACAATTTTACGGATGATGACTGGTACTACTACAAGCCTGAAATACCAGGCCTTGGTACTTATCAATTTTCGCACAACCTTTATATCGATGAATTCGGGATCATCTACCTGGCAGGTGCCAACCTCAATGGCGGAGGTTTGATTTACCTCGATGCCGATGCGGATTCCTGGGAACCTCCTTTTGTAGGGTTAGGCTCAAGTGTTTATTCACATGATGTTTATGTGCGAGATAATATCGCCTACAGCTCAGAAATTAATGTCGGTCAATTGGGAATTTACGATGTCTCAGATAAAGAGAATACGATCTTATTAGCTACCCAAACCACTCCCATAGAATTCACCCATAATGCCTGGTTATCAGATGATGGTAATTATATCTTCACTACTGAGGAACAACCCGATGGACCGACCACTGCCTATGACATTTCTGACCTTGACAATATTCAGGAGTTAGATCAATATCGACCACCAGCTACCTTGGGTTCTGGCGTTATCCCGCACAATACGCATGTAATTGGCGACTTTCTGGTTACTTCTCATTATGCCGATGGCTGTATTATTGTCGACGCTTCTAATCCATCTAATTTAGTAGAAGTTGGAAATTATGACACCTCTCCACTGACCGGCTCTGGTTTTATCGGTGCATGGGGCGCCTACCCCTTTCTGCCTTCCGGGTTGATCTTGATATCTGATATTGAAGAGGGATTATTTGTGCTAGACCCTACCTACGTCAGTGCTGCCTATCTGGAAGGAATAGTGGTCGATGCAGAAACGGGTGAGGAAATTCAGGATGCAACCATCTCTTTCCAGGGAATCAGCCTGGAGGAAGTATCTAATATCAATGGAGAATTCAAAACGGGTACCGCCCTGGCGGGAGATTACACCCTGGATATTTCAAAATCCGGCTATTTCCCTACAACTGAGCAGGTGACACTGGTCAATGGAGAAATCACGGAATTGATTGTCGAACTACAACCTAAACCTTCGTTTGCCATCACCGGCCAGGTAGTTGATGCTGAAACCGGAGCCCCTATCAATAATGCTAAGGTTCGTATCCTGAATGATGAGTTTGCATTTAATGTAGCTGCTGATAGTGAAGGAAATTTCTCTATCAACACCTTTTTTGAAGGGAATTATACAGTAGCGGCAGGAAAGTGGCTGTATAAGACGACCGTCTTAACAGGTGAAGACTTCAGTGAAAATGATAACTCCATTACCATTGAATTGGAAGAAGGTATCGAAGATATCTTTTCTTTAGACTTGGGCTGGATCATCTCTACCAGTGCCCAAACAGGTGAGTGGGAATTCGGAACACCTATTGGCGTCACAGCACCAGACCCGGTAAACTTCCTTATTTCTCCGGATGCTGATATTGCAGAAGACCCCATGAACAGCTGTTTTGTTACCGGAAATACTAATGATTTATTCTCAGGCGTCCTACTAGGTGGAAACACTACCTTAGCCTCTCAAACATTTGATCTTTCCAGTTATAACGAACCCTATTTTAGTTTCTATGCCTGGTTATTTACGATTAATCAATTCGATTTCTCTGGCGGTATCGGAACCATAGAAGTTATTCTTTCCAATGGTTCTGAACAAGTCACGGTTACAGAGATCACTCAAGATGTACCTCTTCCCCCCTCCTGGGAATATTATGAATTTAGCATTAAGGATTTCATCGAAGTATCAGACAATATGAGAGTCCTTTTTAGAGGAATTGGGGGAGCGGGCTATGCCAACGTTTCTGAAATGGCGCTGGATTATTTCCAGGTCTGGGATGCCAATGCCACGAGCACAGAACAGCTTGTCGAGGCTTCGGCCAATCTATTTGATGTTTATCCAAATCCGACACACCATAAATTTATTTTGGATTTGAAACCAGACCACCAAGCTGATCAGTTGCAGATCTTCAATATGTTAGGCCAACAAATTGAAACCATCCAACTTATTGCGGGTGAAAACCGCGTTGCTTTTGGTGAAAACCTTGATAACGGAGTTTACTTTGTCCAGTTGAAAGGTGATAATTTTGAGACGGAAAGTATGAAAGTTATAAAGCAATAAAAGAAAAAAGGGAGCGGAAACCGCTCCCTTTTTTCTTTTATTGCTTTATAACTTTTCTTGTCTGAACCACACCATCACTTACCACTCTCAATAAATAAACGCCCTCTGGTAAATTTCCAACGGATAATTGTGTTTGGGTTCCTTGTAAATTACCAGCCTGGATCAATGCACCACCTAAGCCAAACAGCTGATAAGCGCCTTCGCTCTCAAGCGTGGTGCGAATAAGCAAATTCCCCTTCACCGGATTAGGGAATACCTCCAAATCAAAATTTTCTTCTACCCCAGAAACGCTAGATAGCTGTAGAATATCCAGGGTGATATTAGCAGGGGTAACCCCTACTTCAAAGCTATCCAATAAAACACCGTCTGCAGAGTAAATAAATGCTTCGCCGAAACTGACAAAATCAGTTTCCGTAGCATAGATCAACTCGTTGACAGGGTCAAAAATCAAACCATAGAAATTCTTATTGAATTCAATAAATCCATCGGTTTCTTCGGTTTGTACATTGAATTTACCAACCTGAGTATTACCAAACTCCTGGAAATACACCGCTTCCTGAAAAAATGCTGAGGTACCGCAGCCTGCAGAAACAGATGCCAGATCCACCGTACTAACGGCATTGTTGGACACATCCATGGTAGACACCGAACTTCCGGTATAATCCTTATTATTCAACGTGAAGATTTCCTCCCCTCTGATCATCAAATTATCCGGATTTTTACCATCAGGGCCCAAATCAATCAAATCGGTATTCTCTTGAGAGACTAGATCAAGGATAGCGATTTGTCCGACTTCATTTCCAAAATCAAAACCGTTGTTGACCGCGATAAAGGCCTTATCATCTTTTATAACAACACCTTCAGCAGCAAAGTCGATATCAGAATCATCGACCGTGTATTCGTAAGCAAAAGATAAGTCTGATTCATTGTAAACCTGCACATAAGAGTTGAAGGACTGTAAAAATTCACCCCTGGTTACGATGAGCTGATCCTCCCAGTCTGCAATTTTTCGAATACCTTTGACGGTTTGGGAAGCCAGCCGTTCGTGTGTATTCAGATCATATTTTAACAACAGGCTGTCTGCAGCTATATAATAGAAATCGCCGGCGATGGAGATATCTGAACCAAAACGAGCGCCTTCAATCGTATCTACCACAACGTATTCCTTGGTTGCAGGATCGTAAGAGCCAATCGTTACGGGAATCAAAATTTCCCCGGTATAGATATCTACACGACCTTCATTTAAAAACAGTACCTGATGAACCGTTTGTTGAGCAAATAAAAAAGAGGCATACAGCAAGGCCACTAAAAGGGCCATACTCTTGTAAAGTTTGACTTTCATATGAATTAATTTATAGTGAATAATCCTAACAAAAGGCAAACGAATGAAGAAAATCGAAACAGTCTTGTTCAAAACAGAAAGGTTTGTAGCGTTAAGGAAATAACCTATCCTATACCACTGCGAAGCAACGTAGATGAGTTATTGATTTTGAACAATAAATCGCAAGAAACTATTCCGAAGCTTTTCACCCGAAAGCCGAATATACATGCGATTGGCAGGTCTTCTGACTCGTTCCGCCCTCAAGCGCCTTCCCAAATCATTCAGATTCAGTGGCTAATGCTCAAAAGCATGAAATGGAACTCACAGCAGCGGGGACTGTCCAGGATTTTCACCTGATTCCCTTTTCATTCCGCTATAGGAAACCAAAAGCATTCAAATATACTAATAATTGACAACTATCAAATTCAAAAGTCAGTTTTTAACTCCAAAAATTCATTGTCAACCAATTTTTTAAGATATTAGCCTGAGAAAATAAATTCTTGTTGGGCTAATGCTCCTCCCAAACAGTCCGATTACAACATACTCCATCATTTAATAAATTAATATTCTATGAGAAAGTTATTACTACCTCTGGTTATGCTATTTTGGGCTTCTTTGATTCTCGCCCAATCCGGAAATTATGTCGTTGAGGTTGCCGCATTCAACAAATATGTTCCGCGAGATTATTTCACGCAGCTTGATGGCGTCAATTATTACATGGATCACAATGAGATCCACCGCTACTATTTAGGCCCCTACAATACGGTAGCAGATGCCAATAAAAAACAAAGCGAAGTAGCAGCCCTTTATCCCAACGCCAGAGTTATTGACCGAAAAAAGGTAAGTGACGAATGTGCGATCAAATGTCAACTTTCCGGTATTCCCGAGGAAATAGACATTCAGTCGATCAGATCCATTTTCTTTGGGTTTGACAAGTCAAACCTTCGACCAGAATCCAAGCGGCAACTAGATTTGCTTTATGGTATTCTAGTTAGAAATCCGTCTTATTACGCTGACCTTATCGGACATACCGATGCCAAGGGGTCGAATGAATACAATATCGCCCTTTCCAAACGCCGGGTAAAGTCAGCAAGAACTTACCTTTTGAATAAAGGGATAGAGGATAGTCGCATCAGAACAAACTATTCTGGTGAAACCACTCCGGTTGCTAAAAATGAATTGGAAGGCGGAAAAGATACGGAAGAGGGACGTCAACTCAACCGAAGAGTAGAAATCCGCATCTTTGACGCTGATAGTAAATGGCTCAATCAAATGGTCGAAAAAATCAAGGTGCCTGAGTATTTGGATCCGAATAATTGATAGTTGAAATGGTTAACTGTTTAATTGTTGAACCGATCAGCGGTTTTTCAATTCAACAGTTAACCACTTCAACAAAAAAATCTAAAGATTTTTAGGTTTCATCATCGGAACCTCTTTCACTACCATCTGGATCGTATTGCGCAGGCGTTCTTCCAATAGAATGACTTTTCCTTCTTTAAGGGTTTCGAGAATACCCTGTTGGAAGTGTCGGATGGTGATGATCTCCAAATCTTTGTCTACCCTCACGAAAAATTCTTTTTGCATACTCGTTACAAAATCTTCTACCCTGTCGCCAAAATCGGTTACGCAAAGCACAAAAGAAATCGCAGTATTTTGCATCATATTAACCTGTAGCCGCAATTCCGCGACTCGCTTAAATATGGTACTCATATGGTGCTCGGCGACGAAAGAAAAATCACGGGTAGAAATGTTGAGCATCACCTGATTGCGCTCTATAGCTACCATGGGCGGATAAGAATCCTCTACATCATCTTCAATCAACGTGCCGCTTCCGGTAGGTTCTATAAAAGATTTTACGAGCAGAGGAATACTCTTATTCTGCAACGGTTTGATCGTTTTGGGGTGGATGACCTTGGCTCCGTAATAGGTCATTTCGATAGCCTCTTTATAAGAAAGCCGATCAATTTTAATGACATTATCGAAATAACGCGGATCGGCCGTCAGGACGCCTGGAACATCTTTCCAGATGGTCATGCTTTCAGCATTAACGCAATAAGAGAGGATTGCACCAGTGTAATCCGAGCCTTCTCTTCCAAGAGTAGTCGTGAAATTCTCTGAAGTACTTCCGATAAACCCCTGAGTAAGGATAAAGCCTGGCTTTTTCAACTGAGGAAGGATCATTTGATCGGCTCTCTTTGTTGTTTCCGGCCAATTTACCCAACCTTCCCGGAAAATATCATCAGTAATAATAATATCCCTCGCATCTAACCAATGAGTTAGTAGATTTTCATAATTTAAATAAGAAGCAACCAGCCTTGATGAGGCCAACTCACCGACCGATACAATCTGGTCATAGGAATAATCGTAATTATGATGAGGTTCTTCTTCCAAAACCCACTCCACCTCTACAAAGGAGTCATTGATCAGATCAAACACTTCGTGGTCTGGAGGGAATAAGGCTTTTGCAATAGAATAGTGACGATCTTTTACTGCTTCCAGTTTTGAAATAGCATCCTCCGTATGACCTTGTGCATGAGCTTCAACAACCAACTCCAGCGCATTGGTCGTTTTCCCCATAGCCGAAACAACGATGATCAACTGCTCATCCTGATAATCTTTCAATATATTGGCAACGTTCTTTACCCCATCCGCATCTTTCAAAGACGAGCCGCCAAATTTGAAAACTTTTACTGGTTTATCCATTTTTTACTACTTTTTTGAAATAAGGAGTAAGGAGAAAAGCGCAAAAAAGTATAATTCCTTGAATTGTTGAAGAATTCTCCCTTCTTTGAAATAGTCGATTGATAATTTTGTTTTCCTTAATAGTTTAAATTTTTAAACCTAACTTTTAGTTGCTAATTAACTTCATTGCACATTGTTCATTCCTCATTGCACATTGCACATTGTTGCGGCAAATATAACTATTAAATTGTCTTTGGAAAATGGAGTGGATTCCCTGCCAGGAAGGTATATTTATTAATTTGCTGGGGCTCATAAGGATTACACCAACGCCCCAGGAAAGCGGCATAGTAGCTCGCCTCTTTATTGTATAAGCCTAATTCCGTATCTTTTTCCATCCCAAGGTATCGGTATCGCTTACGGTCTGCTGCTTTTTGATTGGTCGCATTCCAGATAGCGGTACTGCCATACGGGAAATATTCTTCATAAGATTGAATATTCCCCTTTTCATCAATCTCCATGATCACCGACCCCTGGTGATCAGGAATAAAGTATCGAATCAGAGATGCTTGTTCAGCTTCAGCTATTAATTTGCCCTCCTCAATACATAAAGATTCAATAGCGGCGTAGGGTTGTTTGTTGTTGGAAAAGCTGATGGTCTGAAACTCCTGCCGTATCTTTCTCTTTTCGAAATGAGTGATCGACTCGTAGTGCCGCAATACCTCCAGCCCATATCCAAGATAAATGCGCTCTTTTACAGATTGATCGGAGTAGATAACCAGTTTCCTGATTCTTTCTCCCTCTGCACTATACTGATAAAAAGCTTCCAGCGGATGGATGGATGCTTGATCTTTGGATTCCATTTTTGCATGAACCAGCTGGTCCTTGAAATCCCAGGAAAGGGAGGATAAACCGGGCAGGACCCTCATATTTCCATGTTGATCATAAGAAAAACTAGAATGATGCTGATCGCTAACGATTACCTTTTTTAAACGATTGCTCTCGGGAACATAATCAAACTGCCAAATTTTCTTTAAATAAAGGGCTTCCGCTTTGATATGGGTAAGATTGCCTACTTCGTCATACTGATAGCTATTGGTGAAAGGAATGAGATTCAGGCGATCTATAGGCCGGGGGCTAAGATTGACAGGGGTATGTATTCGCAGGGGATCGTCTTCTGATTTGAGTTGCATTTTGCCTTCGGCATAGATCAATTGTTGAAGGGCATTAAAACTGAATTGGGCTTGCTGTTCTCTTGAAGAACGCTGCATCTTTTTGATCTCCAGAAGGTTTCCTACAAAATCATATGTAAAAGAAATATCTTGAAGCAATTGTCGATTTCCTTCTTGAAAGCATTTCAGACGGGTTAGCAATTGTTTGACTCTATCATAACTACAATCAATAAATATACCATTAGCATAGTCGATCTGTATAGGTAAGTCATTGGCATTATATTCAATATTGATGATAAAAGGCTCAATGCTCCCATCAATTTTTTTAAGTGACAGTGACTGTAATCTACCAGCTTCATCATAGGAATGTTCCACTTCTTTTTCACCTCCCTGAGAGAACCACTTTACCTTATTGAGCGCATTGAGCGACCGCTTGATCTCCCAGGAGGTGGGCTCCAATAGCTTTAGGGTAACAGCTTGAGCCTCGTAGGAAGCCGGGTTGGAAAAAGCCAGCAACCCCTCCCAATTGGGCATCCCATGGTGGGGTTTTAATAACTTCCGCTCAATGGTGGTGATATTTCTCTTAAAGTCATAATCGGCGTACTTTATCAATCCAGCCATATCAAAATGTAGAATCAGCCGTCCCTTAGAGTTGGTAGCGATCCCCTGATCCGCTTCCATTTCTTCACCATAAACCAATAACTCCACCAATGCCCGATCCTGACCTTCGCTGACAAATACTTTTTTTAATCTCCCCAAATTGTCGTACTTCCATTCCATGAGCCGTTCTTGGTCATCCCAACGGCGAACCTGTTGACCGCGATAATCCAGGAGCGACAATCGCTGTCCGGTATCAATATTCCAGTTGCTGATCTCTTGCCGATTGTAACTGTACACAAAGCGGCTATGCATCCTGTTCTTCGCATCCCATATTTCCAACGGAGCTCCTTCAGGGTTTCTTTTAATTTTCGTAATCAAAGATTTTTTCCGGTCCGGCTCCAACAATACTTGATTCTCAACAGCAATGATATTTCCTAAAGGAGACAAGTGCAACACCTTCGGCGTGTCAAAATGTTGAACAACAACCTTTTCCCAAGCCGGATCAACCTTCCTTTGTTTTTTATACCAGTTGCTTTCTTTTAGGGTATTATTCGCATTTAACAGGTGTACCTTCCATGGGAAATATTGGACTTTCGAAAAGGTTCCATCAGAAAAATGATACTCGATACATCTATTTTGCTCATCCCACCGACAAATGACGTAGCCCGGTGTATATTTCATCTTGTCTTCTTCCAGAAATTTCCAGGATTTTGTAAAAAGCGGATTGAAATGCTTAATAAGCTTTCCCTTACAAGACTTTATCGAGCGATCTTTAATGATCCATCTTTCCCCATAGCTTCTTTTCGATTTTTTTCGCTTCGGATTCACCGGACCGGGAGCGGATTTATGACTGACCTGCACCATATGGCCAAAGCCGCTATAGTGGTAATAGGTAACCAGCCAGTTTGTATCTGGATAAATATGGTTTTCGCGTTTGAGAACTTTGATGTAGTTAGGGCTGAACTCATTTAGCCAATTAAAACAAGCCCCCTTATACCGGATAGAAGCATCCTGATAATCTTCCTCCAACAGATCATCTCCTTTCATCAATATGTTCAACTCGTTCTTCTTTCCCATATAGGCCATCGCCACGGGGTTGCCGAGCGTATTAAATACTCTTTTCTTTTTGTTGGCATTCGGTCCGATGATCACTCTCAATTTCAGCAGCCGATAATCGTACTTTAACTGCGTCTTTAACCCAACCCGCTCTTGATCATTGGCAATGAAGATTCTTTCTTTTTCAATCAAAAAAAGGTTGTAAGGATCGTATTTGCCCTGCATTTCTTCTCCCAGCGGCCCCAATACCCTTTCGGGTCGAAAAAACTGATCCGGATTATAAATAAACAGATCAGATGACGACCACCATTTTTGATCCCGATAGTAGTAGCCTCCTTCTTTTTCCAGTATTTCAGCCGTCATCGCCTGGTCCGGATAAACGGTCTGGAGAAGTCCCTCTGTAAATGCTAATGAATACTTTCGATACAACATCCCAGTGGCGAGCACTTCTCCAAAGGGCAATTCCTCCGTTAAAGCCTCATTATAGTAGGTCCAGCGGGTATGATTCACCAGTTCTTTACTTAATAAATGATCACCAGCTTCCATTGATTGTAAAAACTGAGAAAGGTGGGTTTTACTGAGCAGCTTTTCTTCTGGTCTGGGTATCCCTGTAAGGACAAACTGCTGTTGTTCGATCGGTAGGCCTAGCCTGTAATGGTAGATATCATCCGGACAATGCCCAAAAGTGGTTCGCTCTTGAAGACACTGTAAATCAAACTGCCCCTCATATCCGGCTCCTTGAATAGGATAGGCGACGTAATATTGTTCTTTCGGATATCCAAAAGGATCCCGCTCCAATACCAGGCGCTGTTCGATCCGTGGGTTGTTATTTGTTTGCTCATAAGCCAATACTAATTCCTCCTCTACCAGGTCTCTCTTTACGATAGGAAGATTCCCTAATTTGTGTTGTACGGCTTTGGTTGTGTATCGAAACTCCTTTTGGATCGTTGGATTTCCCTCTCGCTCATTGCCATTAAAGACAAAATACTCCTGTCTAAATAACTTCCCTGGAGGACCAGAAGTGTTGAACAGATTGAAATTAAAGGCCGGTCGGAGATGAAGGGTTCTAATTTCCTGATTCCTATTGAGTTGTAATGTAATGTGAAAAGGATCCAATTCAACTAATTCACGTCCAAAAAAATAAGAACGATATAAAAAAGGGGGAGTATTGGCTTCTTCCTCCCAGTTTTCGTAGGCATTATAAGTAAAAAAGGGCTCCTCTTTCATCGAGTGGTACGACGAAAATTCCCATTTATCAACCGATCTAAACCCATACACCTCTTTTTCGTATCCATATTTAAAAAGTCCTTTATAATGATATCGTTCAACAAGTGTACTTTGGACCACGTGATCGGTATAGGCAATTCGGGTGACGATTTTTTCATTTTTTTCAAGATAGGAAAATGGGGCATCCGGACGAAACTCTTCCTCTTCAACTAGTCGATCCAGCAGGGTATAATCAAAATCAATTTCACCTCCTATATTATTGTTTACTTTTTTTAGTAAAAAAGGAATTTGCACTGGTCCGAACCGCAGGATATAGGAATTTTCCACTTCCTCGTTCGGTTGGTCTGTTTTCCAGGCAATATAGATGGCACTGGTGTGTGGTTCTTTAAACACTTCAACAGTGTCAGGATCATCGATAAATCTGGGTAGTTTTACCTCCTGGATCTGGCTGTATTGATTACCGGATTGGTTAAAACAAAATTTGACACTGTCTTCGGTCAGGTAAAGCAAATCTGTTGATCCGGTACCGTTTATGTCGATGGCATGAACCCGTTTAGCATTGTAGGAAACAGGGGATTCAAAAGAAGCCGTCTTTTTCATCGGGATTCTCTTACTAAACCGTCCTTGTCCTAAATGCGCCCAATAGTCTACAGCTCCGTTTTTGACCCTGACAATATCCGAAGAACCATCTCCATTCATATCCGCAAAAAAGACCCGGATAAGGCTATCTTCAAAAATAAGTTGAGGTGCTCCAGTTTTAATGATCTCGGCCTCCAGCGCTTCCAGTTTCTTGACAAACTGATTAGCCGACCATACAAACAAATCGTCGTTAGTTAGCATGATATCGGGCTTACCATTGCCTAGTAGATCGATAAGTCTTAAATCCGGATCACTCCAATCAACTTTAGGAAGTTGTTTAAAAAACTGTATATGATTCCAGCTTTGCTGATCGACCGACACCTGAGAAGAGGGATTGGTAGATCTGGTTGGGGTCCGTTTACTACTTCTTCTATAATACCACCCTCTCAATTGGGAGGAAGTAGTTCTCAGCATTTTCATCAGCGAAAAAGGGCTCCGCTTATAAGCATCCAGATCCGCTACTTCTGAGTCATTATATTCGAAAGTGACTGAAGGAAAAGATTCCTGGTGAACTGACTCTCCACTTTGCTCATATTGACTCAACCTGATACCCGACAGTAGCGTAAATGCTGGGTTATGTTGATAGGTGCACTGAAATGATTTGACCAGATAGGGCGCATCTCCTAGCTCGTCCATATGGTGAAAAATGAGGATCTGGCGGCAGAGTCTTCGGGTGCGTATTTCAAATCCCGCATCGAAACGGGAAAAGGGATCATCGCGAAAATCCCAGGGAATAAAGGGCTCGTAGCGAGGCACCTCTCCCAGTCCTCCATAACTATGTTCTCCATAATCCATAATGACCTCAAAGAGCCATTTATTTTGGCTTTCCCAGGCAGCTACATCAAAAGACGATTGATGTCCCTGAAAAGGAACGGTATTGCCGTATTTAATCCGTTTGAGGTAGTGCTGAATAAAATTCGTATTTCCGGTTGGTCTGTTACCTGTTTCATTCTGTGGGTTATCTACTTTGTATTCGTAGTTGATTAAATTCCCCTTAAAATCGTATTTGGAAACCAACAGCCAGGAGTAGACATCTTCAGGATCATCCGGGTTGATAATGCGGCTGTCGGGGGTACTTCCAAAGATGCGGGTATTACTTTCTTTATCCACCACTTTCCAAAAAGAATGATTGGTTTCAGAATGTTCCCACCATTCAAAGCGATAGGTATAGGGATCATTTTCCAACCAATAGTAGGTGATTGTGTAATCCTTTTCCTTTTTTGAAAGCCGCTGCTTTTTCTTTACGTCTTCAAATCGGGGAACTAAAAGTTCCTGGTCATTAAAAATAAAAATCGGATGGTAGTCCTTATCTGTATCGTTGCTAGTTTGGCTTTGGGTGTCTACTTTAATGGAAGACATAGGAAGGTGCCAGCTCAGGCCGAAAGGTCCGTTTGGGACATTAGGAGTATAGGTCAGGGTCAATTCTGGTTGAAACTGATCCCTGGATTCACTTACGGGTAAAGGCACCTGAAGGCTTAGTTTTCCAGAGCTTTCATCCACAACTACCTTTTCTTTTAACCCTTGTATTTCGGGCAGTTCATTTTCACCGATTAAGTCGGCCCATTTTGTCTGTTGGAATGGATTCTCTTTAGGATTAAGGAGTTGTTTATCGGGCGTAAGTTGACGGGAAGAGAAGTGATGGAAAAAAGCTTCCTGATCAAAAGAAGAAGAATGATCGGATTGATTGGATGATCGGTCAAAAGGGAGCAAAGCCATGCTGGTTTTTTCTTCAAAATAGTAGAAATTAAAGGTACGAATAATTGGGGAAACAAAGCATGAGAGGCTGAAAAAAATCTCTCATTTCCATAACCTGAAATATTATATTATATTCGTCGCTCATTCAACTAAACGGATATTGTGAATATTCAGGACTTCATTTTGCTAAATGCTGCAACGGACCTACGCACAGCCATTACCCTTCTGGCGGTAGGTATGATCACGGTTTTTATCGTATTATTGCTGGTCGTGTTAACGGGTAAAGCGCTGATTAGGTTGTCAAATTACCTACTCGAAAAAGCCCCTCAATCAGTGCCCCCTGCTACCGAACCAACGTCTCATCCTGATGTTTTACAAAAGAAAAAAGTAGCCGCCGTCGTGGCTGCCGTCCAACAAATAACCAATGGACACGGACAGATTTCTAAAATAGAACGGATTAATTAAAAAACAACACTAGCCATGGGTAAGGAAATCAAACTTTGTCTCGTATATCGCGATATGTGGCAATCTTCAGGCAAATACATGCCCAGAGTGGATCAACTGACCCGCGTTGCTGAAGCCATTGTCAACATGAATTGTTTTGCCAGAGTGGAAACTAATGGAGGTGGATTCGAACAGATCAACCTCCTCTACGGAGAAAACCCCAACAAATCGGTCCGTGAATGGACCACCCCCTTCAATGAAGCTGGTATCCAAACGCAAATGCTGGAACGCGGCCTCAACGCCCTCCGACTAAAACCGGTACCTGCAGATGTTCGAAAGTTAATGTTTGCTGTCAAGAAAAAGCAAGGAACGGATATCGCCCGCTCCTTCGATGGGCTGAACAACCCTCAAAACCTGGAATTGTCGTTTAAATATGCCAAAGAAGGCGGTATGATCGCCCAGGCAGGACTCTGCATCACCTATTCACCGGTGCATACGGTAGATTATTTCGTAGATCTGGCTGACCGATACATCGAACTCGGTGCCGAAGAAATATGCCTGAAGGATATGGCCGGTATAGGCCGCCCCGTCTCTATCGGAAAGATCGTTAAAGGTATTCGGGAGCGACATCCCGATATTCTTATCCAGTACCACGGTCACTCCACCCCCGGTTTTTCCGTCGCCTCTTCTTTGGAAGCTGCTCGAAACGGAGCGGATATCATCGACGTAGGTATGGAACCACTATCCTGGGGTACCGGACATGCCGATCTCCTTACTATCCATGCCATGCTTAAAGATGCCGGCTTTTCCGTTCCGGACATCAACATCAAAGCCTACATGCAGGCCCGAAGCCTTAGCCAGGAGTTTATCGACGACTTTCTGGGCTACTACATCAATCCGCTCAACCGGTATATGAATTCCCTCCTGATCGGTCCGGGATTACCCGGCGGTATGATGGGCAGCCTGATGGCAGACCTGGAGAAAAATCTCGCCAGCCTTAATAGATGGCTGAAAAAACGCAATAGAGAAGAGTTTACCATCGAAAAGCTATTTTTAAAACTACTCGAAGAGGTGGAATACGCATGGCCCCGACTCGGATACCCTCCATTGGTGACACCTTACAGCCAATATGTAAAAAATGTCGCCCTCATGAATGCCATCAATCTGATCAAAGGAAAAGATCGCTGGACCATGATCGATGAAAACACCTGGGGGCTCATCCTCGGCAAATCGGGTAAACTTCCTGGCCCCCTGGGAGACGAGATTCAGGCCCTGGCCAACCAGCAAGGAAAAAAATTCTTTTATGGAAATCCACAAGACCTCTATCCAAACGACCTGGAGATCTTTGCGCGAAAGATGGACGAAAAGAACTGGGACTATGGGCTGGACGACGAAGAACTGATGGAATATGCCATGCACCCTACCCAATACGAAGATTATAG
Source organism: uncultured Saprospiraceae bacterium (assembly GCA_964534315.1). GTDB lineage: Bacteria > Bacteroidota > Bacteroidia > Chitinophagales > Saprospiraceae > CAZHOV01. Next base: position 28,375 of record CAZHOV010000019.1, read on the forward strand.
ATCCGGTAAAGCCAAAGAACGCTTTTTAAAAGACCTCGAAAAACGTAAACGCCAGAATGGCCATGCTAAAACGATGGTTGCTCAGGCTTCTCCGGCCCCTGCTGCTCCTCCTAAAACGATGACCATTACTGTTGACGGCGAACAATACCGGGTGGAAGTCTCCTATGATCCTCAACCACAAGAAGATAGTAGTCATCAACCGAATCCTACCCACTCTTCGGAAAATGGAAACCAGTCCAATGGAAATGGTAATTATCATCCAATTTTGGCTCCATTAGAAGGCCGGTTTACTCTCACAAAAGAATCCTCTGAGACGCCTTTGAAAATAGGAGATCAAATTAAAGAAGGAGATACCATTGCCTACATTGAGTCGATGAAAGTGATGAATGCAGTAAAAGCGGATAAGAGCGGCAAGGTGGTAGAGATCGTTCCTCAAGATGGATCCGAAGTTGAAGAAGATGATGTTATTTTAAAAATACAATAAGGCTGTTTCTAAAATTGCACACACATGGAAATTGCACAGAAGTTATTTGAGATGACGGCCTTTGGAGAGCTATTCACAACACCACTAACGCTAGTAATGTTGCTGGTCGGATTTGGTTTGTTGTTTCTCGGTATTTATAAAAAGTACGAACCTCTCCTACTGGTTCCAATAGGGTTTGGCATCATCCTCGCCAATTTCCCCGGAGGTAATATGAGCGTTGTAGCCTCCTCGGGTGATGCCGATCTCATGCACCTTTCGCTTTTAGTGATTGCCAAGGAGCATGGCATTATGAATATGCTCTATTATTCGCTGATCAAAACGGGCCTATTGCCTCCTTTGATCTTTATGGGGGTAGGTGCCCTGACCGATTTTGGGCCAATGCTACGCAACCTGAGGCTAGCCTTTTTCGGTGCCGCAGCTCAAATCGGTATCTTTAGCGTATTGATCGGAGCCCTATTCCTTGGTTTTTCTATTCAGGAGGCTGGCGCCCTGGGTATTATCGGCGGTGCTGATGGCCCGACAGCCATTTATACCTCCATCATTCTTGCTCCCCATCTACTAGGACCTATTGCTATTGCTGCTTATTCGTATATGGCATTGGTGCCGATCATTATTCCTTTTGTTGTTCGGTATACGGTGACCTCCAAAGAACTGGCGATCAACATGAAAGAACAAGATCGACTTCACCCCGGTAAAGTAGAGATCAAAAACCTGAAAGCGGTAAAAATAATCTTTCCCATTGCTCTAGGGACTATTATCTGTTTGTTGGTTCCCTCCTCCGTTCCACTGATTGGGTTGTTGTTGTTTGGGAATCTGGTCAAAGAAATTGGCGCAGATACTAACCGCCTTTCAAAGGCCGCTTCCAGTACGATCCTCAACACAGCAACTGTTTTTCTTGGCCTGACCATCGGGGCAACTATGACTGCTTCGACTTTTCTCAACAGCCAAACCTTGTTGATCATCGTTGGCGGTTTTATCGCTTTTGCAATCTCTATCTTAGGCGGTATTGCAGCAGTAAAGATTTACAATTTGTTTGCCACCAAAAAGATCAATCCGCTAATTGGCGCTACCGGTTTAAGTGCCGTCCCAATGGCTTCCCGGGTAGCCAATGAGATCGCTTTGAAGCACGATCCCCGCAATCACATTCTGCAGTATGCCATGTCAAGTAATATCTCAGGAGTAATTGGGTCCGCTGTAGCGGCGGGGGTGTTAATTTCTTTTTTGAGCTAGACGGTAACTTTCTACCCCATTTCTGAAACCTTAACCATGCGATCCTCTACTTCATGGACCAATTCTATAAATCGCTTTTCGCGCTTAGTTTCCCGGTTACGGTGAAAAGGTAGATCCACATGGATGTGTTCAACAAAATCTGAGGGAGGAGATTTTAGTATATATATATCATCACCCAAGTAAACGGCCTCCGAGATATCATGGGTGACAAAAATGATGGTTGGATGAAATTCATTCCAGATATCGGATAGTAGATTCTGCATGCTTAACCTGGTTTTGATATCCAGCGCTCCGAAAGGTTCATCCATTAGCAATACTTCCGAATTAGAGATCAGACTCCGGGCAATGGCTACCCGTTGCAACTGCCCTCCGGACAATGTCGGATATTGAGCGTACTTTTTCTCATGCCCCTCCAGCCCCATTATTTTAATCAACTCCATAGCCTTCTCATCTCGTTCTTTTTTAGATACGCCCTTATATCGCAATGCCAACCCCACATTTTCCAGGACAGTCATCCAGGGTAAGGACGAATATTGCTGAAAGATCATCCCTACCCGGTTATCTTTACCTACCGGCTTGCCATGGATCAGCACCTCCCCCTCTGTAGGCTCCTGTAGCCCTGCTATGTACCGCAGTAAAGTCGATTTACCCGATCCCGACATCCCCAATATAACCACAAATTGCCCCTGAGCCGGCTTGTCCTCCACCATAAAGTCAAGGTCCTTAATTACGTAACTTGCTCCTCCATCGTAACTCTGACTGATATTCCGAAGCTCTATGATGTTTTTCTGATCAGGATTGTCGTTAAAAAGCATATTGGTTGTATTTTATCTTTACCCTTGGATGTCCCGCTCATCTAAACCCTACCCCCCTTGCACCGTTGTACCCCTCGTACCCGTTGTATCGTTGCCCCCTTGTACCGCTGTACCGTTTCACCCTTGCACCGTTGTACCCCTCGTACCCGTTGTATCGTTGCACCCTTGTACCGCTGTACCGTTGCACCCTTGTACCGCTGTACCGTTTCACCCTTGTACCGTTGTACCCGTTTCACCCTTGTACCGTTGCACCGTTGCACCGTTGCACCGTTAATCTAACAACATCGAAGCTCCAATTATTAATTATTCATTCCTAACTGCTCATTGAAGATTTACCTCCCCGGCAAATTATCTTCCAATCCATCCCAAAAGAGAAGCTCCAGATCAATTGCTCGCTTGGCTCCGGATTTTATTTTGTATCTATTTTCCAGCTTATCAGCCCAGGGCCTGATAGCATGGACCATTTCGGAGTAGTGATCCTCATCAAGTGAGATGTGAACGGTCCAAAATTTAATATCTTCTCCGGTAAGGAAATCGTATTTTTTCAACCCCTCTGCAATGATCTTGTACTCTTCATTGGTGAAATATTCGGTGCCTGGGCCAAGGGCACCGAGGCTTTCCAGAAAGTGGCCGTCATGGCATAAGTTGAGCAAATTCTCACAACAAATCTGAGTAGAGGGCAATACTTCGGCCTCCAATAGCTCTTCTTCAGTTAGTCCCAGCGCCAATGCAAAATTATTGAAGAGCACTCGGTGCGATTTAGCGTACTTCCCTTCGCCGTGCTCCTCCCAAAGATTTTCAACAATCGGTAACCTCGTTTTATCATCGGGAATATTACCGGCCGCCGCAGCCAGGAACCTGGGAAAATGCCGGCAATACTCGCCATATTGTTTGGCAAAATACTGAAGCTGCTTTTTATCCAGCCAGGCCTTTTCAATTCGCTGAACAAACGGATGGGTTAAGATCCGGTCAATTCCTTCTTTTAGCTCTGCTTCTAATGCCTGAAAAAAATCCATATGATTAGTTGATTAAATTAAGTGGTTTCTCCTTTTTTGGTCACTTCTGTTTCCTTTGGTTGCTTTTTATCCTTTTTTCCCAAGCCTTGAATCAATTTTCGGATCTTATACCCAAGTACACACCAAAATATCAAATGTATCCAAATAACAGCATTCCCAAAAAAATGTGATAACACCTGAAAATGTTCTCTGGCGAATTGCTCCTTACCCTCAACAATATCCACAAATACATTCCGATAAATGATCGGAATAAATTCGTTTATGAAAAGAAACAAGTAAAGCGCCAAAGACAACCAAACCAGCAGATTGACAACATATGTCCAGATAGCTTCCCAAATGGAAGGCTCTTCGGGTTGCTTCTGGTATCTTCTCTTATTTTGATATTTATGGGGAAAAAACTCCTTGTCGAGATAGGTAAAGATTTTATCTTGAACAACCCCGATAAACATGATCAGGATCAATAAGGCAAAGATCTTGTCGATCCGGCCCTGCCGCATTCCCACCCGCCAGATCAGGGCTCCAATGCCTCCTTCTCCTCCGATACTTTCCGCAATGATGATATAGGTCCACGAGATGGCCGTCAATACGCGGATATCATCTGACAAGCGGGAGATCACGGAGGGGATATAAACGGAGCGGACGGTTTGCCAGTCGGTAGCACCCAGCGTATACACCGTTTTCAGATACACCTCTTTCACTTCATCAATACGTTGGACCACTACGGGCAAGAGATAGATCAAAATACCGAATGCCAGGAAGTGTACTTTCAAGCCTGTTCCAATACCGAACCAGGCAATAAAAAGACCGATAGCAGCTGGTAGGGGAACGTAGCGAATAGAGTCGACGGGCTGCTGAAAACTTCCCCGAAAAAAGGGGATCAGGCCGATCAGAAACCCCAGTGGTATGGCGATCAGAATGGCCTCGATATATCCGCCTACATTGAATCCGAGCGATCGAGTTGTATTTTTGATCAGATCATTTTCCCAAAATAATTCACCAAAGGCCGTTAGTACATTCCAAGGTTTGGGCAGCGCCCCTGGCTGCACAACCGGATTGGCTCCCATGGTTAGCAAATACCACATCAGGAGGATAAAAGCAATACCTCCTGCCATTAAGAGGATGCGTTGCCTATTGGTAAGAGGACCTCTGAGTTTAAATAAGGACATTTGTTTGGGAGTTGAATTGCTGAATTGCTGAATTGCTGAATTGAATTTTATCAGTTCAACAGTTCAACAATTCGACACTTAAACAAATTTTAATTATCCTGGATCAACTGAAATTCAGTACGTCGGTTTTTAGCTCTACACTCAGGAGTTGCATTTTTTTCGCAGCCGGGCACTGGCTTATCTGGACCGTTTCCGATAAGGATAAAGCGATTAGGGTCCATACTATAGGCCGATTCCAGATATTTAGCAACGGATTGTGCGCGTTGCAGAGATAATTTTTTATTAGTGGCCCTGGAGCCTACATTATCGGTATTGCCTTCGATCCGGATGCGAGCATTACCAAATGCTTGTGCAATATCCGCAAATTGAAGGTCGATAATGGTTTTAGCATTTTCAGTTAGTTGATAGGCTCCGGTGTTAAAATTGATCGTGACGGGCTTGGACGCGATCGCCTTTTTCGCCTTTACCGTTTCATCAGCAGGTTTGAAATCTTTCTGCCCTTCAGCAGCATGGCTAGGTCCGGTCAGGTTTTTATCCGCTTTTTTCACAGCACCGGTATAAGCCACCGCTCTCCAGTTGGGTCGACTTGGTTTGGCAAACCCTAGTTCTTCAAAACGGCGCCCCATGCCTTCATATAAGTCCTCGCCGGTTACACCTTTATAGCCCCTGTTAAGACCAAAGAAATTCTGGTTATCCCCATGATTAGTTAATCGGGCTTTATTGATGGATAGTAGAGAAAGTTCTTCGTCAAAGTCCGTGCCTTCCGCCATGATCTTAGCTGCTTTTTGTTTATTGGATGGGCTGGCATTGATCTCAGCGGCCCCTTTCATCCAACCTTCGTAAAAAGCGGCGATCTTCTTTTTATTATTATCGACAAATTCCTTTTTGGCTACAAATACGTCTGCAATGATGTGAGAAGCGTTGGCTGTACTTTCCAGTATTTTTGAGCCCGGTACATCTTGGACGCAGGCTTCATCATCGGGCGCCCAAACCACGGCGGCATCTACAGCTCCTCCTTTGAAAGCGGCGGCAGCAGCAAAGTTATCCGAAGTTTCCTGAACTTCGATATCTCTTAATTCTAAATTTGCAGCATCCAACAACTTAATCAGGAAGGTCTGAGAAGGAGTAGAAGGAGTAACGGCGACTTTTTTTCCTCTCAAGTCATTAATCGAATTGATACCTCTCTTAGCCACCAGGGCATCTCCGCCGCGCGACCAGTCAACCTGCATGACTACCATTGGGTCATAACTCATCAGTCCTTCCATTTCGGTGGGTAAGGCATCGGCAGTGGAGCCAATGAGGGCAACTTCATCTGCTTTCCAGGCAGCCCGGGAAGCATTAAAATCATCGATCAGTTCAAATTTTACTTTCAGTCCGTAATCCTTATAAAACCGGGAACGGGTGGTAGCGTCCCAGCCCTCATTATAATAAATACCAGGTGCATAGCCTCCCCAGGTAAACAACTGAACAACGAGGGTTTCATCCTCTGTTACCCCTCCGCTTCTTTTTCGTTCGGAAGGAGTTGATTCATCAGCAGGAGGAACTTCCTGTCCCGCTTGCTGGAGCAAATCTCTGCCAAAATCAGTATTGTAGAGTACCCATCTTCCGCCAAAAACAATAGCGGCCAAAATAACGAGGGTAATCAGAAATTTTGAAAAGGTGGTTAGTCGTCTTGCCATTATGTTAAGTTTGTTGGTTATTTAGGAATTTCCATAGTACCGGAAGATTCATTTCGTCGCTAGTCAAAGAAAGAATCGTATTGATTTCTGTGTCCTTCTTCCCGAACAGGCTTGGCAACCGGAGCATCCAGATCCAGAATCTCTTCCTCGCTATTAGCTTTGAGCAGAAGCGTTTCCTTTTCTTCGCCCAAGATGAGCGAAACGCCCTCTTTTTCCCATTTTTCAAGCATTTTTAACCCTTCTTCTTCAAAAACACCATTTTGAAGGTCAACGGAATCCATAAAATTGGCTGACATTTCCATAAAACGTTCCATTTCTCCCACTTTTTCACTAACATCATCGGTGATGCGTTCCATCGCCGCATCAAACATAGCCCGCTTATCAGGATCGCCGGAAATGATACTCATAGCAGATTTCATAGCAGAGTGAGAAGCGCGAATCGCTTTACGCTCTTGTTCCTTTACCGCTACCTGATCTTTGATATCTTCCTTTAAAATTTCAGAGTTTTCATACATTTTAGTTAATACCCGATAGAGTATTTCCATTTTTTTGTACAGGTCTTCGAGTCGTACATTAGATTCTTTGAGTCGCCCTGCTTTCCGGGACTTAAGAATCATGATCGCCTGTTTGTTTTTCTCTTTTGCTTTGCTGGCCAGATTTAGATTACTTTCAATTTGCTTTTTATTGTTAAAAATAATCTCTTTCAACTTGTGCATCTGTCCCCGCAATTGAGCGATCTGCTTATTCATTTTTCGAAGGTTATCTTCCAGGTCTTCGACATAGGATTTTAGAATACCGATCGGGTCAATCTGGACAAAAAGGCCAGTCACCCAGCGCATTACACTTTTATACATATACCAGACCAGATTGCGCATTTTGGGATCCAGCACCATGTAAATTATAGCAGCCAGTACCATTAATAGTCCGGCAAGTACCAGTATATTGGAGGTTAGTGAAATCAGATAAGGTAAGGCTTGATAGAGTAGATATCCGCCGCCAATAACGATCCCTCCTAAAAAGATCATTCCCGTAACGCCTTCAGGCCTTTTCCAAAAAGATTTCGGTTTCATTTGTGTTGGTTCCATCCGTAATCGATTTATTTTAAGAAGTTTTTAATATTATCAATATCTTGATCTATTTGACTTACCAGGGCATTATAAGAAGCAATAAAGTTGTTTTTTGTAGACGCCATCTTTTGATGAGCACTTTGCAATTCGTCTTTTAAGGCGATTATGTCGTTTTGATGATTCTTGATCTCTGCTTCCAGTTTTTTAATGTGATCCAATTTCTCGGCAATCACTTTCTCTAGCTTAGTCAACTTGATTTCTTTGGCTTGAATGTGCTTTTCTTTTTGGTTACTCAGAGCACTTTCAAATTTTTCCTCTTCCGTTTTTAACACTTCGATATAGTGGTTAGCTGTTTCCACCAAGCGTTCGGGGGAAGCCCCCATTGTTTGAGCCATCGCAAACGCGGATTTGTACCGGGTCGGCTCGTCCATCGACATTTTTTTTAACGACTTTAGCGATTGTTTATATTCGAGATAATCAAACCCATCAACGTTATTTTTTTCCATTGCTGCTAAAAGGATATTCATAAACTTATTGGAAATCGTTCCGGGTTTGCCAGATGAGGATTCTTTAATTTCTGACGGAGTTGAAGAGATGGATGAAGGGGGTGTCTTTTCTTTTTTAGAACTTACTGAAGATTTTTGGTTTTCCTCTTCATCTTCAATAATGAAAAGGGATTTTATATTTTTAAATACGCCCATGTTATTTTTTCAAGTTTGAAACACTAAAAACAGGTTTCGTTTTTTCGTTTAATTAGAAAATTGAAAAATCGTTATTTTAGTTTCAAGTTACTTTAAACTATAGACTTATTCACGAAATATTTCTACAAATTAAAAAAAAATCGGCATATTTCTCAATCTGTTTCGGAGGTCTCTTCTTTCTCTTCCGGTTTTTCTTTCAGGTCTCGGTTTACAGCGATGCTGGCGTTGAGTTCAAATCCTACAAGCAGGCTCATAGAGTTCAACTGCAGCCAAAGCATTAAAACGATTATTGCTCCGATAGGCCCGTACAGATCATTAAAGCGGCCAAAATTATCGACATAAAAGGTAAACAGAAGAGAAGCAATCAGCGAGAGCACTGCCGCCAGGGTGGCACCAGGAGAAAACCATTTAATCTTTTTGCGTGTGGCCACACCATATCGATAAATAGCGGAAATACCACTGTAAAGCAATAACATGACGGCAATCCATCTAAGCAAATAAAAAGCAATAGTCGTCAACAGATCTGCCTTGATATACTCAAATAATAAATTTAATAAATACCCTCCCAGAACAATTAAGCCAACCGAAGCAATGAGTAACCCTCCCAATATGAAGGTAAGCTGAATGGCAATCAATCGCCTTTGAAGAGTGGGACGTTTTTTAAACGTTCGCAAATAGGATTTTTCAAAGCCCCGCATCATGGCGTTCATTCCGTTTGAAGAGAAAAAGATGGCTAATATAAAACTGATAGATAACAGGCCTCCCCGCTGATTGGTGGCGATACTTTCAATGCGTTGAAAGAGATCCTCTCCGGCCTTATTCGGCATAATCTGACGGATCTGGGTGTACAACACTTCGTCAAAGTTTTCGAAAATGGGAAAATAAGCAATCAACGTAAACAAGGCGATTATGGAGGGAAAGAGGGAGAGAAAAAAGCTGAAGGCCATTGAATTAGCCCGGAGTGTCAAATCCTGACGCTTAAATTCATTTACGATGAAGGTGGTAATATCGTAAAAAGGGATCTTGTGAAATCCCGGTAAAGAGTGGTTTTTAGACCAGGAAATCAAATTAACCACTAAGGGGTGATTCGAAACATACTCATTAATTTCCTCGTTTGTAGGCAGTCTGAATTTCAAAATCTTATGCTTGTTCTTCAAAAAAGGGACGTAGGCGATCTACCAGAAAACCAGGTGTCGGGACTGTTTTCTTCGTGTTAATATCTACAAAGCACAGTTTGACCGTACCGCCGTTCACTAATTTATTAGATTCGTTAAATATTTCCATATGGAAAGTGATAAATTTTCCAGGTAACTTCCTTAGGGTTGTTCTTACTGTCAGTAAATTATCATAGAGAGCAGGCCGGATGTAACGAACATCAAGAGATACCACAGGCATCATTACCTGATATTGCTCTTCCATATCTTTATAAGTCAATCCCAAGGACCGGATCATTTCCACTCTACCTACTTCGTAATATTGAGCATAAACGCCATAGTAGGTGTACCCCATCTGGTCGGTTTCACCATATCTTACTCTGATTTGCGTTTCGTGCTGGTACATAATAGGTATCCGCTTTAAAAATCGTAAAAATAGAAAAAGAAATGGACTTTAGGATTCTCCCCAACGGTAGGATGTCAATTCAAATCCTGCCAAATCCAAAACCCGGTCAATCACAGTCAGTACAATTTCTTCTACTGATTGAGGGTTGCTATAAAAGGAAGGACTGGCCGGACAGATAATTCCTCCTGATTGCGTGATTGTTTTCATATTATTGATATGAATAAGACTGTAAGGGGTATCTCTTGGCACTAAAATGAGTTTGCGCCTTTCTTTCAATACCACATCTGCTGCTCGGGTTATCAAATCCGTAGATACGCCAGTAGCAATACGTCCCATTAGCCCCATCGAACAAGGACACACGATAAGGGTATCATACTTTGCAGACCCCGAGGCAAAGGGAGCCATAAAGTCTTTTTTCTCATAAAAATCAAAAGGATAATCCTCATAGGAGGTATCTCCAAGCTCATATTTCCAGTTAAATTTAGCATTATCAGACATTACAACACCTACCTTCTCCCACTGCTCCGTCATTCCTTTTAGCCGATCCAGCAGAACTTTCGCATAGATGGAGCCACTTGCCCCACCGATTCCTACAGCTATTTTTCTCATTTTTGTAATTTTATTAAAAAATGTGTAAACTCCCTAAACAGAAAGACTCTATTTGTACACCTCTTTATCCTGAATATGGGTAACAATTGAATGTACATATCGTTTTGAGAAGAGAAAATAATGATATGAAAAATATAAGACCACTGCTAATCCTTACGCTCGCTATAGCCGCCCTTTTCGCCTCCTTCCGAAATTCCACCTCCTCTGCTGAACAGGAGACGGTTCGATGGTATTCCTTTGAAGAAGCGCTAAAAGCCAATGAAATAAAAAAGAAAAAGATTTTTGTAGATATCTATACCGATTGGTGCGTTTGGTGTAAAAAGATGGATAAAAGTACTTTCCGGGATCCTAAAGTGGCCAATTATTTGAATAAACACTTTTATCCAGTAAAGTTTAATGCCGAACAAAAGAGTGAGATCGTCTATAATGACCACACGTTTAGATTTGTTCCCAACAGAGGGCGCAGGGGCGTTCACGAATTAGCCTATTTGCTACTGGATGGAAAAATATCTTATCCCTCCGTCGTTTTTCTGGACGAAGAGTTCTCCCGCATTCGGATTTCCCCCGGCTTTAAGCAGGTAGACCAATTTATGAAAGAACTCATCTTTGCTGCCGATAATCATTACAAACAAATGAGCTGGAAGCAATTTCAGAGCAATGAACAATAAGTATTGGCCTATCGGTCTATTGAGCGAATCTCTTTTGTCATCTCTTCTAGTTCCTTGTGGAGACCCGTAGCCACGTCCAGGTTATCGCTTTCCAGCATTTGAAGTGACAAGGTTTCGATGCTTTCTAAATAGGAAAGGTCAAAGGCGATATCCGATTTTATTGATTCCATATCGGCGAGATCTTCGTAGTGTTTTTCGCGTAGTTGCTTTAATCGTTCCTGCTTTTGTTCTAGTGCTTTTACCGTCTGATTGTTGTAAAGTAAGGTTTCTAATTTTTGTAAGCAGGTTTCGTAGAATCGTACTTTTGTCTTTCTGAGTTCTAATTCGCGTTCAAATCCATGGAGAATACGTTTGCTCTCTGTTTTTGTTTTTTCACTTAACTCATGAGGCCCATTCAGTCGAGCTTTCAGATCGTTAATTTCCTTGGATATTTCTTTGATCTGGTTATTATTTTTCAGGATTTGCTCATTGCATTCTTCAATTCTCATAGCGATTTTACCCTCGTCAGAATTTTGAAACTGGTGCGCTTTACTTTGTTTCAATAGTAAGTTCACAATCACTACGATTCCTGCTGCTACTGCCGCCAAGATGAGCAAAATGACCAGCATGAAGCGGAAACGGAGCATCAACACCAAAAAGAATGCAGTGAGTACAATGATGAGAATATTTTTATTTTGACGTGTCATTCCTTTCAAATTATTGGGACCAGCAATTTGATCCTCCCCATTACAAAAAATACTATACAAAACCGATTTCTTGGGAAATAATGAAACCAAATAAATATAAATAATACACAAAGAAACACAAAAGGACAATTATATAACTCTTTAGTTCAATGATTAAATTTCGTTAAAACCTTCATCCATCATTACGAACAAAGAGAACCCCTAAAAGGATTAAAAAAAGCGATAACTGATGATGTAAATTTCTGATCATTTCTTATACAATCTCAGCCACCACAAAAGTACTGCCTCCGACAAATATCAGATCATGAGATTCAGCATTTCTCTCGGCAGCCGCAAGGGCATGCGCCACAGATTTATAAGTTCTTCCCTTCAACCCTGCTGATTTTGAGAATTCCTGAAGTAACTTGGCGTCTAGACCTCTAGGAACATTGGGTTTTGCAAAATAATACTGGGCATTTTCGGGTAGTAATTTTAACAATTGAAGGGGATCCTTATCTTTTACCATTCCGATCACCATATGAAGGTTATCAAATTCCATAGCATCTATATTCTTCATGGCCTCAAGGATTCCTTCCTTGTTGTGGGCACTATCGCAAATAACAAAGGGGTGCTCTTTTATTACCTGCCACCTACCTATAAATTGAGTTAATGACCGTAAATTTTCCAATCCAAACCTGAGCGGTGCTTCTAATAGTTCAAAAAAGCCAACCTCATTGCTTAAAATATCGATTGACTGAAGCGCTGTTCTTAAATTATGCTGTTGGTAGGAGCCCGTAATATTAACTTTTAGTTGGTTATAAAGCAGCACATCTTCTTTAAAAACATTGAAAACAGAATAAAAAAGAGAACTTTCCTGCGGTATACATCGGTACTTGTGTGGAGCAAAATACAGCGGGGCCAGGCATTGCAGGGCTTTTCGTTTAAAGACGGGCGTTGTTTGGGGGTGCGGCTCGCCAACAACTACGGGCCGTTTATACTTGATGATTCCGGCCTTTTCTCCGGCAATAAGCGGAAGGGTATCGCCCAGGAAATTCATATGGTCAAAACCTATATTGGTAATGACGCTCATCAGGGGGTCTAAGACATTAGTGCTGTCGAGGCGTCCTCCTAATCCGGTTTCGATAACGGCAATATCTACTTCCTGTTGTTGAAAGTAATAAAATGCCATGGCTACCGAGATCTCAAAAAAGGAGGGTTGGATATGATCAACCGTTTTTATCTTTTCGACAAACTCAATAACAGCCTTTTTTGAAATGAGCCGACCATTAATTTTGATCCGTTCCCGATAATCGCGATAATGAGGAGAAGTATAGAGCCCGGTTTTTAAGCCATGCGCTTGTAGGATCGCTGCCAGTAAATGTGCAGTGGAGCCCTTACCATTTGTACCGGCGATGTGAATAGATGGAAAAGAATGTTGAGGTTCGTTGAGTACTTTGCAGAGCCCGATAATATTATCCAGGTCTTTTTTAAACGCTTTAGGTCCGACTCGCTGATACATAGGAAGTTGGCCAAAAAGATAGTTCAGCGTTTCTTGATATAATGTATCGTTATGCTCCATCCCGTAAAGTTAAGCATAAGTTAGTGAGTAGTTGAGGTGACTTCAAAAGTATTTGAAGCCACCTCTTCAGTTTTTTCTAAGAATTCGTTAAACATTTAGAGGCCCCTCTTCACTTAAGGTGAGCAGAATCAGAGGGATTGTTAGAAAGTTATTTCACTTTAAAATCATATGTTATTGTACCGCATTGTTTATCGACACTACCCGGTTTAAAATCCCATCTTTTGGCATTATCGATTGCTTTAGAGATGAGGGTATTATTGGCGGTTGTGCTACCGGCCTGTGTAAATTTGGCGCTTACGACATTTCCCCCTGCATCTACACAAACCCTAACGACAACCCTTCCAGTTGCCTGAGAGTTATCTCTGATTTGAGGGCCTGAACCTCCACGGTTGCCTAGCCCTCCTCCTACTCTACCGGAGCCGGTAGTAATACCTTCTAATATGTCAGAGTCTCCTCCCGCAGGATCGCCTTGATTGCCGTCTTTATCATTATTGCCACGTCCTCCACCATCATCATTTTTAAAGAGATCGCCAATTTCATTCTTTAGCTTTTCCGCTTCCGCTTTTTTACGGGCTTCCGCTTCTTGGCGTTTGCGTTCTGCTTCGGCTTTTTTACGAGCTTCCTCTTCCTGGCGTTTGCGTTCTGCCTCTTCGGCTTTCTTGCGTTCTTCTTCTTTTTTCTTTTGGAGGGCTCTTTCCTTAGAGTTGATATCTTCCTGCACTTCCCGGTCAGGCGTTTTATCAGGTTGTGTTTCTGGTTCAGTTTCCGGTTCTACGTCAGGAGTTTCTTCGACGACTTCCTCTTCTACCTCCTCTACAGGTTCTTCTACAGGTTCTTCCTCAGCTTCTTCCTCCTGAACAGGTTCGGCGGGTTCTCCTGTAGCCCTGGTAGCTTCCCTTCCTAATTCGGGCTCACCAAAGCTAATAAGGACTCCTTCCTGGCCCGGTGGTGGGTCGGGATATTTTAAAAGGGGTAAAAAGAGGAGTAAAAGTACGATCGCCAGAAAAACGCCGCAGGCAATTCGCGCCTTGCGTTTATTGGCCAATTCAACGACCGGGTTGATCACATAATCCATATAACTATTACTCTTCATAGGTCTTCTTTTTTTTCTTAACGTTTTTTGGGATCAAAAGATTCTCGACCGGAGGGGCTTTTAAAAAGTCTTAACGATTATTTCTCCGTGGCCAGGATAGCATTGATATTGTTGCGCATAGTGATATCCATGACAGCCACGACATGCTCTACGGGTGTTCCTTTAGCCGGGGAGATGGTGATGTCCAATTTACGGCTCTGTCCTCTGGCCATGCTGCTGAGCTGTCGTTCGAGAATTCCTCTCGACATCCTTTTGCCATCAAGGTAAAAAACGCCTGATCGGGTGATGGAAACATCAGGGGGACTGGTTGATACCGTTCCCGGGTTTGATTTCCCGGGCAGTTTTAGATTTAAGGCGTTTGGTGCCACCAAGGTAGAAGTTAGCATAAAAAAGATCAGCAATAAGAAGATGATATCTGTCAAAGAAGACATATTAAATTGAGCGTGAACTTTATTTCTTTTTTTAATACCCATTTAATGACCGTTAGATGATGAAAGGATTAATGTATAAAAAGCGATATCGTGTTTCTGCGCCCTTCCGGATCAGCTTTTTGGCTGGGTTGCCAGGATGGCGCGCATTCTCAATTTGGCGGCAATATTCATCAAGCCTACTACATTATCGAAAGGCACTCCAATTTCTGCAACAATGGTAACTGTTGCTTCTTCTTTATTTTCCACTTTTTTTGCCTCTTGCCGTATAGCTCCGTCTAGTGCCCTCAGGGGGATCGTCTTGCCATTAAGCGTATAGGTCCCCTCTTTATCGACCCCAACGATAATGGAAGTTGGAGCTACCGTTTTCACATCTGATTCGGGAAGGTTAAATTGAGGCAGGTTGACAAGGGTAGAGGTTAACATAAAGAAGATCAGCAACAGGAAGATGATGTCTGTCAGAGAAGACATGCTAAATTCTGCGCTTACTTTACTTCTTTTTTTAAGTCCCATTATGATTATTGATTAAGTTGGTAGAAAGGTGTGATCAAGCAGAAGGCTCCTGAAGTAAGTCCATGAATTCAACTGTAGAGCGTTCCATTTTGAAGACGACCTTATCCACGTTGGCGACCAGGATATTATAGCCAACGAAGGCAAAGATCCCGATAAACAGTCCAAGAGCAGTGGTCAATAGTGCCTGGTAGATACCGCCTGCCAGTACCGTAGGGGTAACATTTTGAGCGGTAGCCATTTCGTAGAAGGCCAGGATCATCCCGGTAACCGTACCAAAGAAACCGATCATAGGGGCGGCACCGGCGATACTTGCCAGCGAGGAGAGGTTTTTCTCCAGTTTGAAAAGCTCCAGGTTGCCCACATTTTCGATGGCCGCATCGATATCGCGAAGGGGTTTTCCTATTCGTTGCAGGCCTTTTTCTACCATTCGAGCAACGGGAGAATCTGTATTTTGACAGAGGGCGCGGGCGGCGGCGATATTTCCGGAGCTCACATTTGCCCGGATATTATTCATGAAATTTTCGTCGAATTTTCCTGCGCGCTTAATGGTCAGATAGCGTTCTACGAAGATAAATAATGCAATTACAGAGAGGACAAGTAGCATTAAAATGATGATCCAGCCAAGCGGACCACTAGAATAGATGACATCAAAAAGGCTTTGGCTTGCCAGTCCGTCTTCCTCGGCACCGTTTTCCTGAAAAAGGAATAGAATGTCTAATAACATGGGCGGTTTATTGTTTTGTTAATAGAATTTTTTCGAAAGTACGTTAATAAACGTATTTGAACGCCCCAAATTATTAATTTGATTTAAAATATTTAAAGTTTTTGCCAGAAGATTCTCATTGAATACCAATTTTTTATAAAAAACATGAATTATTTCGTCCCGCATTAAGTGATGCGGGACGGAATAATTCATGTTTTTCTTTAATTATCAAGTGATTTCCCAAGGCTTGGTAAAGGACATTGCCTTTACCACAGGTGGTAAAGGTGAAATCCTTTACCACCCTGAAGGCAACGTCCTTCATGGAACCTAATAAATGAAATCTTAAAATAGACCTTGTGAGGTGGAGGGAGTCTAAAAAGTCTTTTAGACTCCCTCTAAGGAATTTTTTATAGTTTAGG
>CAZHOV010000020.1:0-44698 GCA_964534315.1 uncultured Saprospiraceae bacterium
AGGAATAAAAGGCGAGCGTTGGCAAGAGAAACAATTTTTAAAACATTGGTTATCAGACATAAACGCCCGAACCTCACGTTAATCTATCTATTACACAAGTTCAATTCCTATCGGATAAGATGTCATGGTTTTCCAAGTAAGCGCATAGCGATTACAAACCTATGTAGCCCAATTTCCATTCCCATCGGACAAGATACCGTTATTGCCCAAGTAAGCGCATAGCGATTACAAACCTATGTAGCCCAATTTCCATTCCCATCGGACAAGATACCGTTATTGCCCAAGTAAGCGCATAGCGATTACAACCCCTGTAGCCCAATTTCAATTCCCATCGGACAAGCTGCCCTTATTGCCCAAGAAAGCGCGAAGCGATTACAAGCTCTGTAGCCCAATTTCAATTCCCATCGGACAAGATGCCGTTCTTGCCCAAGTAAGCGCGTAGCGATTACAACCTCCGTAGCCCAATTTACAGGGCCCATTGACCAGGCGCATAGCGACTGGCACCTTAAAGAGTTGATTGATCTATTTCCATGGATCATATCCATATATTCGTGGGACTTCATTCTTCCGTCAAGTGTCCGTCCCTACAGGCCTGAAGTGTTTCGGTATATTTTTTTCTACAAGGGTTAAAATCGCTACGCGCTTTGGGTAAAATACTATTTTATATCGATTGGTATAATTTTTTTAAAAAGCCATCGATTCATATTGCTGTCTCCTTCTATAAGCATTGTACACCTCCCGAGATACGTACGGCCTCATGATTTTATATATGCTCCAAGCTGTATTAAAACCATCATTGTTATAAAAATAATCCGCCATAACAGTTTTTTCTGCAGCACTACAGGAGTTCATCAATTCAATAACTTTTTCTTTTCGGTCGGCATTAGAAAGACCGCCTAATTTTAACATGAGAGTCGAGGTATCACAAATCAATTTCAGGGCATTTTTCTTTTGTTCCGTGTTTAACTTTTTATAAATCTTAGAAAAAGCAGCCCCTATAGGTGCTTTACTATTGAGAAAGCGCTCGATCAATTGAACTTCATTTCCTGTTTTGTCAAATTCCTCGATCCACCATTTCATATTGGTCTGCCCGGCCAATGGATTTGAAGTATCAGATCCGGGTTCACTTTGTAGGTAATCATAACCAGGACCAATTCCATGACAATTGTATAGATATCCTGCGGCATCATGAACGGCGCCATGCGTAGCCACCGCACCACCATCCTTAACAATGGGGATGCGGTCATTTCCGGGGCCTGCCATTCCACCTGTAGGACTTATTAAAGAACCAAATACAGCATCAATCCCAAAGACATCTCCTACCATTTTTCCAAATCTCAACTGTGCACTACTGGCAGTGAAGCTTTCATGCTTGCCGATATCTAAAGGAGGAGAAGGATTATCTACTTTGTGGTCATAGACCTCCCCTTTGTCTTCTTTGTACTTTTTATAATAATCAATACCTGCAGCCTGCTTATTCATAGCTTTTTGGTATTGACCTAAAGCAGAGCCCGGGGGTAGCCCACGGATAGATTCTACCTGTGCCAGGGTTTGTTTCAGCAGATTCCCTCTGGGTTTTTGATACAAAATTTCCATCGCATTTTTTAGCTGCGTGGAGGACGCTCCTACAAATCTGGAATCAATGAGTTGCCGCAGTTTATCCTTTTCAATTACTAAATCTTCTTTCCCGTCTTTTTGGCCTCCAAATAAATTTCCACTAATGGTGTCTGTTACGGTAATTAGATCCAATGCTTTTTGCAAGTCATCTCCAGACAATTCTGAATGTAATATATATTTTAATCCAAATGAGGATTTGGCTCTATTGTCCATACTTTCAAGAGCTGCAAAAACAGCATCCTCATCTGTGCCAAGTCCTTTTGTTGCTTCCCATAATTGTTGAATGGAGGATGGAAAATTAGATTCCCTACCATATTCCATTAATAAATAGCTTTTCCACAACTCATGTCCTTCCATATCGCCATTTAAGGCCTTAACTACGCCAGCATCATACATTAAACTTCTGCGGTTGCCGCATCTTCGAATAGCGTCATAGATGGCATCCTCATCAGTTCCCAGCCCTTCGGTGGCTTCTATGATTATCTTTTTGGCTTCTCCAAGCGACAAAGAATTTCCCTTCTCCCCGCCAGGATGAGTTTGAATTACCGAACTAAATGTAAAGAGCTGCGGTGGCTGGAGTTTAGCAAGCTGAGCACTAGCCAAACCCGTATCATTTCCTTCATTTTCCGAAAAGAAAGATTGATTGGCATTCGCTCTGCTGTTGGTAGAATTATTTCGGTCAGATTGTGTTTTCATTTTTCATTTTTTCGGGGTATACGGCTAGCTTGAGTCGTCTGCAGCTGTTTTAGGAGCATCATCGCCTAGATCGGGTACATCCAGTATTTCCTAACAAGATAGGGAATAAAACTGAAGCATGAAAGTTTATTTTAAGGTGAGGATCGGTTAAAGAGCCTCACCTTATAAGCTAAAAGAATCCGCCAATCCCCACCCTAAACTACTGCACCACCACCTTAACATTTGCCCCCAACACCTTCAACACATAAATACCGGCAGGCAAGTTCCCTACTTCAACCTGAGTATTGGCCTCCTGCAAGATAAAGGACTGCACAATTTGGCCATTCATATTCATCAGGGTGCCCAAGGTGGGTTCATGTAATGGAGCGTTATTCGAAACATCAATGATCAAGTGGTCTGTTGCAGGATTGGGGTATACCTGGAGACTACTGCCGTCCTCAACATCCTCTACCGATACCGGCGGTGAATAGGTTAAATAGGTCTGCAATAATGAATTAAATACGGTGAAAAGATCAGTAAAACCAGGTCCTACACGGTTGTCGTTTTGCTGAACAACAAGGGTAACGTCTTCTTCCGGAAAATAGAGGGCCCAGGATTTGTAAATGAGGTTGCCATCGTGCCCCCAATTTTCTTGAGCAAAGGAAGGGTAAGAAATAGCCCCCAACCCATAAATGATACCGGGATTAGTTGAATAATTGACTTGCATTTCATCAAGGGTAGCAGGTTGTAAAATCTCGCCGCTAAAAAGAGCGTCGATAAAGTAAGCAATATCTTCGGGGGTACTGATCAGGCATCCGGCACTATTTGCCGCACTAAAAAAGGCATCCATAGAAGTACCGCTTCCCTGAAGATCTTTTACTTCTCCGGTAAAAGGAATATCGGCCCAGCAATGCGAAAAGGGTTGGCCGTCTGGTGACTCAAAAGGATAAGCAAAGGTATGCACGAGGCCTAATGGAACAAGAATGCGCTCCCGAACTTCTTCATACCAGGGGTTGCCGGTGATGTTTTCTATTATCTTTCCCGCTAATAGATAGTTCGTATTGGAATACGACCAGCTTTCATCGACTGGAAAGTTAGGGGGTAAAACGTGATTGAATAAAATGGAATCTACTTCCCAGATACTATCGGGATAGGTAAAAATGAGAGGGATCATGGCAGGATTTTCATTGAGGTAATCGTTGATCCCCGTCCGGTGACTCAATAAATTTCTGATGGTCGCATGAAAGGGAATGTTGGGGTAGGAAGGATCCAGATACATACCAATGGTGTCATCCAAGCTGAGCAACCCGTCTTCATACATCAATAAGATGGTAGTCGCCACAAACGTCTTGGAAACACTCGCCATGCCCATCAGGTGTTCTGTCGTTAATTCAACCGTATCGGGCAGCTCCTGCGCCACCCCTGAGGCGCGTTTCCAAATCAAACTATCCGGCACCAGCATGGCCGCATTAAATCCTTTTAGGTTGGAAAAAACAGTAGTATAAAGATCGAAGCTTTGGTCGAGCTCTTCAAATAAGGTACTGCCACTCCGCGGACTGGCTTCCGGTAAAACCGGCGTAGCGTACTCTATCGAAGGATTATTAGAAATTTCATCCAGCATATTAATTTGTGCGGAAAGTGATGCGCTGGAAAAACAAACGATTAGCAGAAGTAAACTAAACCGGTTCATATGTAAAAAGTATTTTAGCTAAAAAAAATAATTTCATTTTGACCAGGTGGAGTACACCTAAATGATCCGCCACCTCCAAGGTGGCTGGATAATTCTTAGGTGTACTCCACCTTTCAAAGAATCACCCCATTCACCACCCCCTGCGCCTCTTCCTGCAATTGCTTCAAATGCTCTGCTCCCTTAAAACTTTCGGCATAGATTTTATAGATGTTTTCGGTACCGGAAGGACGAGCAGCAAACCAGCCATTAGCTGTTTCTACCTTTAACCCGCCAATGGCAGCCCCATTGCCGGGCGCTTTGGTCAGTATATTGGTGATTTTTTCTCCGGCCAGTTCGGATGAAGTGATCTGATCCGGCGATAATTTTTTCAACTTGTCTTTTTGCTCCGGTGTGGCGGGGGCGTCGATACGATCATAGACGGGTTCTCCAAATTCTTTGGTAAATTCGGTATAAATTTCCACCGGGTCCTTACCGGTCTTTGCCATCATTTCTCCTGCTAGTAAGCCGGCAATAATGCCGTCTTTATCGGTCGACCATACTGCTCCATTCCTGTTTAAAAAGGACGCTCCCGCACTTTCTTCCCCGCCAAATCCAAGACTTCCGTCGTATAGTCCATCTACAAACCATTTGAACCCAACGGGGACCTCTACCAGCTTACGCCCCAGCTTTTTAGCTACCCGATCAATCATCTGACTACTTACCAGCGTTTTGCCAATGCCCGTGCTGGCACCCCATTTCGGCCGGTGTTGAAACAAGTAGTCTATCGCTACCGCCAAATAGTGATTGGGCTGCATCAGTCCTCCGCTTTGCGTGACAATGCCATGCCGATCATGATCCGTATCGCAGGCAAAGGCTACCGGAAATTTATCTTTCAATTGGATCAGCCGTTGCATCGCATACCTGGAGGATGGATCCATCCTTATTTTTCCATCCCAATCCAACGACATAAAACGAAAGGTGTGATCTACTGCATCGTCTACAACGGTAAGATTTAGGTTATAGCGGTCGGCAATGTGCTGCCAGTACCGCACGCCCGAACCGCCCAGCGGATCTACGCCCATTTTGATACCCGATTCCTTGAGCAAATCCATATCAATGACCTGATCTAAATCAGCGGTGTAGGCATCTAAATAATCGTATCGTTTGGTAGTGGGTGCACTCAAAGCTCTGGATAGAGGTATCTTTTTTACGTCCCGAAGCTTATTTTCTAATAACTCATTGGCTTTTGACTCGATCCAGGAAGTCACCGATCCTTCTGCAGGCCCTCCATTGGTCATATTGTACTTAAATCCACCATCCTGAGGTGGATTGTGAGAAGGCGTAATAACGATACCGTCGGAGAGTCCGGATGTTCTTCCATTATTGTACACCAGTATAGCATGACTGACCGCCGGGGTAGGCGTGTACTCATCATTAGTGGCAATCATGGTAACGACACCATTAGCAGCTAATACTTCCAGCGCGGTTGCTTGGGCTGGGGTAGACAACGCATGGGAATCGATCCCCATGAAGACTGGACCGGTAATGCCTTCTTTTTCCCTATAATTACAAATCGCTTGCGTAGTGGCCAGAATATGTTGCTCATTAAAGGAATGATTTAGCGAAGAACCCCGATGACCGGAGGTGCCAAATTTCACCCGCTGTTCTCGCTTGGATAAATCGGGTTGTTGGGTGTAGTAATCGGTAATCAGTTGGGGGATGTTAATGAGTTGTTCCTGGGTTGCGGTTTGTCCTGCAAGTGGGTGAATAGCCATATTTTTCTTTTTTTAACAAAATTAATCTGTGCTGGCTATTTAGCAAATTTAACCATAGGTTTTTTGAGAATAAGGGAAAAAAGAGTAGGTAAATACCGCTAGGGTAATGGCAGATACTCTATGAGGGCACCACAGAGAACTACAGTTAATTTTTAGTTGTTTTCCATATGTTAATTTGTCAATACTACTAACTGCTAACTGTTAACTACTTACTACTAATACCGTTCCCCAACTGTCTCCGATGGCATCGAATCTTCAATCACCCGGAGGTCGGCTTCGGTTAGTTCCACCTTAAGCGCTCCTGTATTCTCTTTCAATCGATGTACTTTTCTAGTACCCGGAATAGTGGTAATTTCATCGTTTTGGCTCAATATCCAGGCGAGGGCTATTTGAGCTTTGGTCGCTCCTTTGCTTTGTGCGATCTCATCGATAACCTCCACAAACTTCAGATTTTCTTTAATTGCTTCCTCAGTAAAACGTGGGTTGTTGAGCCTGAAATCGCCTGCTTCCAGATCTGCCCGGCTTTTGATGGCTCCGGTCAGAAAACCCCGGCCCAATGGGCTGTAGGCGACAAAGGTGATGCCCAGCTCTTTGCAAACATCGAAAATCTCCTTTTCGGGTTCGCGACTCCACAAGGAATATTCAGTTTGAAGGGCGGAAATGGGATGAACGGCATGGGCGCGACGTAGCGTTTCAGGATCTACTTCAGAGAGGCCCAGGTATTTTACCTTTCCTTCTTTGACGAGATCAGCCATGGCACCTACGGTTTCTTCAATTGCCACTTCAGGATCCGGGCGGTGCATATAGTACAGATCTATTGTCTCGACTCCCAGGTTCAGAAGGCTTTGATTACAGGCCTGCTTAACATATTCCGGCTTTCCGTTAATCCCCAGGAATTCTCCTTTGGGGCCGCGCATAATGGCAAATTTGGTGGCCAAAACGATGTCATCCCAACGATCTTTAAAAGCTTTAGCCAGTAATTGTTCATTCGCTCCGCTGCCATACATATCGGCGGTGTCAAAAAAATTCACGCCTAAATCGATGGCTTTGTGCAAGGTGGTAATCGATTCTTTTTCATCAAAAGATCCGTAAAATTCCGACATCCCCATACAGCCGAGGCCGATCCGGTTGATGGTGAGGGGGCTGTTTCCCAGTGTTGTGGCGGGTTTCATATTAATTGTATTTTATATGTATTAAATACTTTCTATGCAAAAGACAAATTGCTTGTTACTATTTTACTAAGTTCCGCAAACATGGTATGTTTTGAAGATTAGTGAGAAAGTCCTTCATAAGTTATTCTATTTCCAAGTTAAAGGCAAGATAGTTAGACAGAAATAAAATAAGATGGACAAATTGGAGGATTCCCTAAATCCATTTCATTGCAATAACAAAGGTGAAGCCCTGGTTTTCTTAAAGAAAATCAAGGCTTCACCTTTTTAATATTTACATCTGGTATTAACTTCATATTAACCCCAGATCAACTTGTAACTACTATCTCGCTTATCTAGCCACTACAAACTTCTTCGTTAATCGCGTGTTTTCGCTTAGCAGCTGGATGATGTAGACCCCAGGCTCTAGTCGATCCGTAGAGATCGGCGTCTGATAGTCACTGTCCTGTATTTGAAGATCTTTAAAGGTGATCATTTTTCCTGTCATATCCATTACAAACAAGCTAACGGTCTTAGCCTCAGATTGCTGAACGCGTACATTCAAGACATCATTCGTTGGATTAGGGAATATCTGCCATTCGATGGATTGGTCAAGCAAAATGGGAGCGGGTGCCTCGTCTACCGGATTCTGAGTCACTTCTTCCTTTTCGCCAGGGAAGACATTGTTGCTACCTGTGCCAGAACAACCACTGATTGTCACCTCATCAATGTATACCCAATCCTGATTTCCGGAGGCATCGCAGCGGAAACGAATTCTGGAATTCGCGGAGAAGGTGCCACTTACGACTACCGATTCATAATAGCGATTGTTATTTTGAAACTCATCGCCTCTATTCCACTCTTCTACCGTTGTATAACTAGCGCCATTATCAGTAGAAATCTGTAACCAGAAATCTTCATTTGAATTATCCATACTTCTCGGATAATAGCTGAAATCGATGGTCAATTCACTATAACCACTTAAATCCAAAGCATCTGTTGTCATTACAGAAGTAGAGGTATTATCACGCAATCGAACACAAAACGTCCCCAATGCATACGAAGCATCATTCGCACTTCTTCGACAATCGGATCCGCCATCATTCCAGATACCCCAACCCCCCTCGAAGTTATTCGAATTAATAGTGACGTAAGTACACCCACCACTACATGGAGGGCAGCTAGAACCGCCGCAGTCTACGCCTGTTTCGTCGCCATTTTGGATGCCGTCGCTACAGGTAGGCGGACAAGCCGGGCAGCTAGAACCACCGCAGTCTACGCCTGTTTCGTCGCCATTTTGGATGCCGTCGGTACAAGTGGGTGGACAAGCCGGGCAGCTAGAACCACCGCAGTCTACGCCTGTTTCGTCACCATTTTGGATACCGTCGCTACAAGTAGGCCCGCCTCCTGCTTGAACACAGAAACCAGTCGTTTCTTGTGAACCAAATGCACCACCACTGGCAAGGGTGCTACCTGTTGCATCTTCCGTCAATGTATAAGAACCAGAACCATAAGCACAGCAGATACCATCACCATAAGAATCGTAGATGGTAAAATCAAAACATCCGTCAGCAATACAAATATTTTCAGTGTAAGTGGTGCCGCTAGCACCGTACGGACCTCCAGAGGCCAATACATTACCACCAGAATCCCGAACATCCCAGGTCGTTTCTCCCGGATAATTATCCGTTAAAATGGATAGCGTTACCGCATTATTTCCGTAATAAAAACTACCCGTAGCATCATCGTTATTCGGATTGGTGTCAGTGTTTCCATTAGGGTTAGAAGTGAATACATTTAAGGTATGGTCACCTGGTGTATAAGTTAGGGTCGGCAAAGTAACTGTAGTGCTTGACCCGCTAGATAGAGATCCGCTCCAGGCGTACGTGCTTACACTACCACCATCTAATTGATAATTGATGGTCACAGAAGAAAGGGTGTTCGAACCATAGTTATTTAAAACTACTTGAGGAGCAACACTTCCATTACAACTATTTCCTGTAGGGCTAGTTATACTAGAAATACCGGCATCATCAGGAGCGGAAGGAGCAGCTGCTAATACGGCAGCATGTGCATTGACCAAACCGTAGCCTAAGTCATTAGACCAGGTACCATTGGGTTGTCCGGGAACCCCGGAGTTATAGGTGTAACCACCGACTTTATCGCAATTGCCTTCTAAAATAGCTCTGGCTTGCGATTCCGTTAAAGAAGAATTGGCTGAAAGGATCAACGCCATTACCCCTGCAGCATTAGGGCAAGCAGAAGAGGTCCCGTTAAAAGTTGCGGTGTAATCTCCACTGGAATAACCTGCAGAACCGGCAATATCTGTAGCATGGATTTTTACTCCCGGAGCAGCGATATCACCATTTGTTCCATAATCTGATCCCCACCAGGTTTCGCCGTCACAAGAAGAAGGACTTTTGCGTTCGCCACACATACTCATAGCGATTACAGCAATCGTATTATTGTTACTGGCGGGGTAACTAACTGCTCCATTTCCGTTTCCGGCAGAGAATAAAACAGGTGCTCCTAAACCTCCGCGACCGTTGGTAATTGCGCCACTAATGGCGCCATTAATAGCAGAAGATGGGCTTCCTCCGCCCCATGAGTTACTTAACACATCAGCACCGCCCGTTTGCCATGCCCAGTTCATTCCATTTGCAATCCAGGAGGTAGTGGTAACCCAGTTTCCTTGAGCATTGCTGTAAGCAATTCTAATAGGAACGATTTTACTGTTGTAAGCTACTCCCGCTACTCCAATACCATTATTACCTACTCCGGCGGCAATACCAGCGCAGGCCGTACCATGTGCGTCGTTGCCTGAAGCATCTCCTCCACTGCCCTGGCCGGTAGCATCGTAACCGCTCGACATATTGGCTAATAGGTCAGGGTGATTCAAGTCTACCCCCTCGTCAATTATAGCGACGCTTATGGAGCTGGAACCCGTCGTGGTACCCCATGCGTTAAAAACACTCATATCCATTCCCGGAGTTCCTCCCCAGGGAGCCGTGTTATTGCCGTCATTGTTCAATGACCATTGGTTATTTACAAAGGGATCATTCGTATTATGGCGCTTCATAAGGCGTAAGAAATCGGGTTCTGCATACTCAAAGACACTAGATTCAGCAAATTCATTAGCTAACTCCAGTGCATTTCCTCTTGCTTGTGCAGGTACAGAAACGTGGTACAATAATGGGTCAAATTCATTTTGGGATTCGATCGTTCCTCCATACTCCTGAATCATTTGTTCTAACAAGTTCCGGTCTTTCGTACTGCGTAAACGGATTAGCGTCTGGTTTAGTACACCATGAAGCGTGCCATCTTCGTGCACCAAAAAGTGACCAGCATATTTTACCTCTGGGTACAGTTGCAGGTCATTGATCAAATCATAAACTTCATCGGCTGTTGCAATATTTGTCAAATCGATTAAAGCAATTTTTGGAGCCGGAAGCAACATATCAGCTGTTAAAGGCTGGATACGAGCTTCCCTGGAAAGAATCTGCTGTTGTGAGGTGAAATCCATTCCCTCCTGGAATTCCACTAATAACTTGGTCGTAGAAACCTCCAAAGTGGTCTTTCCTTCGGGAGCGTAATAATAGTTTTGACTAAAAAGACTAGATGTAGTAAAAAAAAGTAAAAAAACAAGCAGTGTAAATGGTTTGTGCATAGCGAATTATTTTGAGTGTTAAGTAAATGAAGCAAAATTTAAAATTCGCGTAACGTATGAATGGCATTGCTAAAGTAGATAAAAATTTTATATTCCAAATTTTTTCAATAAAAAAATGATTGTTTTGTAATAATTTTTTTTTTGGTATTAAGTTTTGGTAGATTGTGCTTAAGGCCAAATTTTTACAATGAGATTTGCCTGCATCTTAGTTCATCACGACCTACCCATACTTCTTACTCAAAATCAACCGGTTTTCTTGCACCTTGGTAAGCCAATAGACAAAGAAATTTGCATAAAAGGATTTTCGATATTTGGCTTGATAATCTTCAATAGATTCATCCTCTGCTTTTTCTGGTACTTCTGGGAAGTCAATCAGCCAACTCTCGTTTTGATAGAGCCAAATCATGGATTTCAATACCTTATCTTTCTCCTCCTGGGTCAGTTCAAGTACATCTTGCATTCGCGTTTCATAATCATCCGGTAGGTTACGTTTAAGGATTTTTTCGCTGACTTGAATATTAAAAGAAGTAAGGTCATCACCGATAAATAAGCGCTGCTGCCTGTTTCGGATGGTGTGGCCTGCAACAATATGCCCAATAACACTGGCTTCATCATACCCCTGTTTGAGCATTTCATCTCTTAGGGCATCCGAAAAGCCTCCTTCACCAGTACCTGCGCTATCTTCATCCTTGCTCACCCCTTTCGTACGCCCGGTATTACAGGCAAATAATCGGACACTGACATCATCCGTTAAGGGGAGACTGCTGACCAGGTCTGGGAGGTCATCTTTCGTTATCTTTGTATTTTGGGTTGGTAGGGTATATCCCCATGAAGACTTCGCCTTGCGGCCACTCATACTTTCAACACTGCCATGCGTGAAAATGGCCAAATATTTAATCTTTGTACTCGGGTGATCATAACCCAAAATAGCCGCCAATTGCTGCTGAATCGATTTAGCCTTAATTCCAATCTCTTCCGGACTGGTATAAAGGGTAGGTATGCCTAATTTTAACTTATTGCCGTAAAGGCCAACGGCCTGGTGGGCTTTGGCATAAGGGAAAGCAGAATTGAGGAACTCTGCTTCGTTGGTATAACTGATCTTTTGCATTTTCTCCAGGGTATCTGCCTTTTTTTTGGCATAACCTGTCGCTTGATCCTCTGTTTTTATTTTTGCTTTAGCATCGGCCTTACTCAAGTAGGAGTCGGGTATGCTAAAACAAACCATGATGCCATTAGGAAATAGGGTTTCCAATTGCTGCGCTACTTCGTCTTTCTTTTCAGTTTCTGACGAAATATCTGTTCCATCTCCAAGTTGCTTTTTGCGATAGCCATGGATATAGTCATCTTCATCTTTTAACTTGGATTCGTCTTGGGTGATCACCACCTGGAGTTTTTCTTTGGCATCTCTTGCAACATTTAATAATTCTCCTTCTGGAGCATCTTTGATAATCTTCCCCAATATCCACCTAAGTTTTAATTGCTGGTCGAATTGACCGACCAGGTCATTCATCTCCAGTACGACATCTATCGGTTGACCACTTTTTAATGGAGCATAAAAAATTTGAAGTATGGCATCGTCGACCATCGATGGACCAGGACGATGTTTTTCAATGATATCCTGTTCGGATTGGTTCCATTGGCTGTAACGCTGGGCTACATTGGAGGTGAATAAAGTATCAGGAGGATGAAGAGATGCGCTTCCGAAGTGCTGGGGGCCATGGTCGGCAGCGGCAAGGCTTTGGTTGATCGGTTGTTGAGTGTATTTCTTTTTTCTCATTTTCGAGAGGGTGAATGTTTTTGGCAATTGAGTATAGGAAAACTATTCTTTTTTATAGAACCCTTTTCCAGAAATTAATATTTTCTGGATCGTACTAAGTTAGTGAATTTGATTAACTTTTGGGAGTCAGCGATTTTTATTTGAACCTAAAAAAATTATTCTACCAATTTTTTTGCCTTACTACTTATTATTTTCTAACCCTTTTATAAACTGATTCGTTTTGTTTATTCCCCTTTAGCTGGTTTTGTTTCAAAATCCAGGAATAAAATGAATTCATCTTTGGAAGTAGCATGATTGCAATACCCCTTATTCCATATTTTTCCTACTTTTAAAACCGATGAACTTTCTAAATACCTTACATACCCCTTTCCCCATGCTTGTTGTAGCCATTAAGGAAACAACAGAAGGAGAGGTGGATGGTCAAAGGGTTTCTCTTTCAGCTGGAAATACCATTTTTATCCCTGCCAATGTAATGCACAAATGGTGGAATGAGACGGATGAGGCCACTGAAGCGATATTGATTATGTTTGGGGAAGGAGCGTGAGGTATTTAAAGGTTACATCTCAAAGGATTAATTTAAGAAACCAGTTTACAGGAATGCTTTTTTAATGAGAGAGCCCCACCTGGTCTCTTATGGCTTCGAGCCCCACCTAGCCTCCCCAGAGGGGAGGAACCCTTTTCCTCCCCTCTGGGGAGGCTAGGTGGGGCTCAACCTAAGGTTGGGCCCCAACCAGGCAGAGACGAAGCCCTCCAGAAAAAGGGTTATCCTAAGAACCATTCGATTTGACCGGACCCACAAAAGACAAAGAAATACGCATAAAACAATTTTCTGTCTGTCGCTTGATCAGCTTCAACAGATTCATCCTCCGCTTTCAAGAAATTGATTTGGATACAAAACCGTTGGGAGCTTTTTTAAAAAAATGAAAAGTAATACCCTAAAAAACAGAGAAATATAGTATATTTATTAACTATTGGTTTTTATGTGTTAATCAACACTTTTGACTAATAATTAGCCCGCAATTTAGTGCCCTCTCTGATTAGCGATTCCATTCGGTTTTGGTAATATCGATCAGATATGACCAAGGTGAAAAATCAAATAAAAACAGGATCTTATGAATCGAAAGCTTGACAAGATCTTCAACCCAAGAACTGTTGCCGTCATAGGTGCTTCCAACAAACCTCATACGGTGGGCTATGCGTTGATCCACAATTTGGTCGGCAAGGGTTATGCCGGTACTGTTTTTCCGGTAAATATCCATGAACATAGTATTCAGGGCGTACTATGCTATAATCATGTGGCAGAAATTAGCGATCCTATCGATCTGGCGATCATTGCTACACCCGCCCCAACAGTAATTGAATTGGTTGAGGAGTGCGGTGAAGCAGGAGTGGGAGGGATCGTTATTATTTCAGCCGGCTTCAACGAAGCAGGAGCGGAGGGGCTGGCGATGAGCAAGGCCATTCTGGCAGCGGCTCGAAAGTATGGCATGCGTATTATTGGTCCGAACTGCCTGGGATTCATTAATCCGGCCATCCATCTTAACGCCAGTTTTGCCAGCTTAACGGCTCTGCCCGGCAGAATTGCGTTTATCTCTCAAAGTGGAGCCCTGTGTACATCTATTCTACGGTGGGCTAACGAACAGAACGTCGGATTTAGCCATTTTGTCTCTATTGGAGATATGATTGATCTGGGCTTCCATGACTTAATTGACTATTTTGGTAATGATCCCTATACTTCCAGTATTCTCATTTATATGGAGTCGCTAAAGGATGCCCGGCGGTTTATGAGTGCAGCCAGAGCCTTCGCCCGCAACAAGCCTATTTTGGTGCTGAAAGCAGGGAAAAGTAAGGAGGGTGCCCGGGCTACCCTTTCCCATACCGGATCGTTGGCAGGAAATGATGAAGTCTTTGAAGCCGCGCTCAAGCGGGCAGGGGTGATCCGGGTAGAAACGATTGCACAGCTTTTTAACTGTGCCCAGGCGCTGGCGATGCAAAAACGCCCCAAAGGCAACCGACTGGCGATCATTACTAATGCGGGGGGACCGGGAGTGTTGGCAACCGATCACCTTATTCAGCATGGAGGGGTACTAGCCGATTTTTCTGAGGAAACGATCTCCCGCCTCAACGAAGTTCTGCCGCCTTCCTGGAGTCACGGCAATCCTGTCGATCTGCTCGGCGACGCTACACCCGAACGCTACCGCAACGCCATCCAGATCTGTATGGAAGATAAAAATACAGATGGGATACTTGTGGTGATGACTCCTCAGGCCGTTACCGGTACTTTAGAGGTAAAAAAAGAGCTGGAAGCCCTGGCCAAAAAAACACGTAAAACCATTCTGGCTTCCTGGATGGGAGAGGAATCCAGCTTCCTTGTTGACCAGCATGCCAAACATGAAGTACCCATCTACCATTTTCCGGAAAGCGCCGTTGATGTTTTTCTGAAAATGTATAATTATTCCGAAAATATTGAACTGCTTTATGAAACCCCTTCCACCATACCTGAGGAGTTTTCCCCCAATATTAATAAGGCACGGGCATTATTGGATCAGGCTATTGCCAGTGGCCGGGATCAACTTACTGAGATCGAAGCCAAAAAATTACTTTCCCTTTTTGACATGTCTGTTACCAAAGCTAAACTAGCGACTTCCAAGGAAGAAGCGGTGAAGCTGGCCAGCGAAATAGGATATCCGGTAGTGATGAAAATCGTTTCTCCCGATGTTGGTCTAAAAACAGACATTGGGGGAGTAAAACTGAATATTAATTCAGCTAAAGACGTAAGGGAAGCTTATCAGTCCATCTTCGAACAGGTGGCGCAATCTCAGCCTGAGGCCCGGATATTCGGAATATCCGTGGAAAAAATGATCTCCAAGCGGTATGAATTATTTATCGGTGCTAAAAAAGATCCCATCTTTGGTCCGGTGATCGTTTTTGGAATGGGGGGGATTGCTGTTGAGGTGTTTAAGGATTCCAATATTGGTCTTCCTCCCTTGAATATGGCTTTGTCCAAGCGCATTATCAAAGAGACTAAGGTCTACAAAATGCTGAAAGGATTTCGCGGTATGCCGGAAATGGACATCCGGGCGATCCAGTTTATGCTCTACAAATTTGCATACCTGGTGATGGATTGTCCTCGGATCAAAGAAATTGACATCAACCCATTCGTTGTAGATGAGCATGGAGGCATCGTTCTAGATGCTTATGTCATACTAGATAGAGACTTTAAATGGATGGTTGAACGTCCCTATGCTCATTTGGTTATTTCCCCCTATCCACGGCAATACGAACAGCAGTTTAGGCTGAAAAACGGGACGGAAGTGTTGCTAAGACCTATTAGGCCTGAAGATGGACCTATGGAAGCTGAAATGATCGCAAGTTTTTCCAGGCAAACCCAGTATTTTCGCTTTTTCGGATTCATGAGTAACATATCCAAAGAGTTGCTCCGTCGATCCACTCAAATCGACTATGATCGTGAAATTGCCATCATAGCCGAAGTCGAGGAGGAAGGGAAAAAAATGATGGCTGCTGAGGTGCGTTTGCTGGCTGATGCAGACAATGAAGGAGCAGAGTTTGCGATTGTTGTCGCTGATCCCTGGCAAGGGCAAGGACTGGGCACCAAGATTATGGATTATATCATGGAGATTGCCGTTCAGCGCGGAATACGCAAAATTTACGCGACCGTTTTAAAGGAAAATAGAGTGATGACTACTATGTTCCGCCGAAGAGGATTTAAGCTTCAATCGGAGGATTTAACTACCTTTTACGCGGAGTTAGAATTGGGAAAAGCTTCTTAGTAGCTTACGTGGAAGGGGAACTCCATACGAACAGCATGAATTTTCCCTTAATTTAACCCTTGATTCGCATTATTGGATAATCAATTTCCCAATTTGAGGGCGACAATAAAATCTGAATAGATTAGTTTGACCTGCTCTGATACATTTTTTAAAATATCATCTTCTGTTTTGCTGGTTTCTAAGTGTACAATGGAAGGAAAAAGTCCATCGCTGTGGTCTTTCAGACTGTCAAATACTTTCTGATCTACGATTACTATATAAGATGGATGGTTGATCATTTTCCTAACGCGCTCATTCTTACATAACCTCCATTGATGTCTCTTCAATGGGGCAGCGAAAAATCTAACGCTCTTTGAGCTATCACTTGCTACCTCTTTTGCTAGTGCTGTAGAAAAGTTCAGTAAGCCAGCTAATTACAGGTATGAAAATAGCTAAATATTTAATTGTTGGACCGGGGTAGTCATAACTCAGGATACTGACTGGTTATTTTTGGATAGAGCTGTCTTTCTTTTCGGGAGCAGAAAAAAGGTGATTATTAATTTCCAAACGTTTATTTCTTTTGGTTGAAGTCCCAATTATAGCTATCTTTCGAAGCAATTGAATTTCCAGCATTTATTAATAAACGTTCGACTTTTCTTATGCGTTACCTGACCCTCTTATTAATTTCACTACCTGTTTTCCTTTTCGCACAGTTGACCCCGCAACAAGAAGCTACCATAGATTCTTTAGTGCAACTAACAGAGACCGCTGAGCATGATTCCGTCATTGTCCGTGCGTGGTAGCAATGGGCCAATTTGATCAGGACTTCCGATTTGGATGAATACTTAGTGCTTCAAAATCAAATTATAACACTATGTGAACAACAGTTATATAATCCGGAATTGCCCCCTCCTGAAGCGGAAAGAAGATTTTTTCAAGATGCGTTGTCTAATGCATTTTTTAATCTGGGATTCTTCTACATGGATCAAGGAGATTACAGCGCCTCCATTGATTATTTTAAACGTAGTTTAAGAATGGACGAAGAGTTGGGTAATAAAAATGGTATTTCTGGTAGTCTGAACAACATTGGGCAAATCTATGAACGACAAGGAAAATATGATGAAGCCATCGATTACTATTCCCAAAGTTTGGAAATTGATGAGGAGAACAATAACGTAAACGGGATGGCTGTAACCATTGGCAATATCGGATGGATCTATGAAAGAAAAGGTAACTTTGGTGAAGCCAAAAAGTATTTTGATCGCGGTTTGGAAATTAGCGAGGAGAGCGGAGATCAAGCTAATATTGCTTCTGCTTTAAACAATATCGGTTGGATTTATGAAAAACAAGGAAATTATGCTGCGGCAATTGAACATTTTACCCGTGGCTTAAAAATGAACGAGGAAATCGGTGATAAATCTGGTGTGGCGCTTACGTTGAATAATATTGCAATGATTTATAATAATCAGGAAGACTATGATAATACCATAAAATACGCTATCCGTAGCCTGAGAATGTGGGAAGAAATGGATAATCAAACTAATATAACCGTTTTATTAAATAATATTGGGAGGGTGTTTACCGATCAGGGGAATTTTACTAAAGCAATGGAATACTTTAATCAAAGCCTGCAAAAGTGTGAAGAAATAGGGCAGTTGGGGATCAAAGCTGATGTACTCAATAATATCGGGAGGCTATATAGTAAGCAAAATGATCTGCAAAAAGCTCGGGAATTTTACTCCCGAAGTTTAGAGCTCTACGAAACTCTTGGAGATCGGGCTAGTATTGCGAGTGTGTTAATTAATCTTGGAGGGGTGCATTATAAAGAAAGCAATTATACGAAAACCATCAAAATAAATAAACAAGCCATGGAAATGGCAAAAGAAGCAGGCGCACTAAGGAGCATCAAATTGACCTCAGAAGCGTTATACAAGAGTTACAAACAAATCGGTAATGATCGCCTGGCCCTTCAAATGTATGAAACCTTCATTGATGCCAGAGATAGTCTGGAAAGCGAAAAAAATCAACGCGCTATTATCCGGCAAGAATATAAGTACGCCTATGAGAAACAAGCAATGGCTGATAGTATCCAGTATGCTCAGGAGCAACGCATAGTGCAGGCGGAACTCAATACTCAAAAACAACGAAACTACTTTTTTCTTGGGGGGTTCAGCTTGGCATTGTTTTTTGGCGGGTTTACCTATAATCGGTTCAGAGTAACCCAAAGACAAAAAGGAATTATAGAGGACCAAAAGAAAAGAGTAGAATCCGAACGCGATAAGAGCGACCGCCTTCTGCTCAATATTTTACCCAAAGATACCGCCGACGAGCTCAAAGAAAAAGGTACAGTGGCTACCAAATCTTACGAGATGGCTTCCGTCCTGTTTATTGATATTATCAAATTTACCGAATTGTCCACCCGAATGTCTCCTGAACAATTGGTGGAAGAACTCAACTTTTGTTTCTCTGAATTTGATCGGATTGTTGAAAAATATGGGGTTGAAAAGATCAAAACCATCGGTGATGCCTACATGGCTGCCGCTGGAGTTCCTATTCCCAGTGCCACCCATGCCGAGGATACCATTTCTGCTGCACTGGAAATTAACGCGTTTATCCAACAATATGTGAAAGAAAAAGAAGAACTGGGAGCGCCCCATTTTCAGGTTCGGATAGGGATTCATAGCGGTCCATTAGTTGCCGGAGTAGTGGGAACCAATAAATTTCAATATGATGTCTGGGGCGATACCGTTAATCTTGCCAGTAGAGTAGAAAATAATAGCATCCCTGATAAAGTAAATATCTCCCAAACTACATATGGCCTGATACATCATAAAGATGATTTTATCTTTGAAAATCGTGGTAAGATCGAGGTCAAAGGAAAAGGAGAAATGGGTATGTATTTTGTTACTAAGGTATGAGCTAATTTACCCCTACTTTTTACTCAAAATCATCCTCATTGTTTAATTTCGATTCGTCCTGAGTGTTGACTACCTGGAGCTTTTGTGCGCATCTTTGGCCACGTTGAGCCATTCTCTTTCGGGGGCATCTTTGATAACCTTTCCGAGTATCCAGCGAAGTATAAGTTGCTGGTCAAATTGATCTACCAGGTCACTCATTTCCAGCACTACATCCATCGGTTGGCCACTTTCGAGGGGGCATAAAAGATTTGGAGGATGGCATCATCAACCATGGAAAGATCCATACATCATCTTTTTGTGGTAACTCTCCATAACTTTATTTCGAGCCTAGAGCTAACCGTCCCCTTTCTGGCAGAGTAATTAGGGGTCAGTGAACGGACACTCTATCGAAAAATAAAGGATAAAACAGGAAAGACGCCTAATCAACTTATTCGGGAGCAACGTATGCAAAAAGCTAAGGTGTTGTTGCAATCTGGGGAGTATGATTATTTAAAAGCAGTAGCTAAAGCAGTTGGTTATTCCAATCCAGTCATTGTTCCATCACAGACAAAAAAAATGATCCATTCGTGTTTTATTCTTTTTATTTTGGAGTCAAATTTTAGATCCAACTTCCTAACAAAATTTATTAACAGAAATTACCATTTACCAACTATGTCTAATTACTACCAAATCATCAATGGAAACCGATACAATGCTTCCCTAATCAGCAATGGACTATTCAGAACACGGGGGAATAGGGATAATACCATCTCTAAACAGGATGCTCAGGAACTCTGGAGAATAGCCATGGACGGAGGACGAATTACCGAAGTTGAAGAAAATACCATTGAGTATTTGATGAATATCCTGAATTGGACCGATGCCGCGAGAAAATGGATGGAGGCGGAATTATCAAATGAGGTAGAAAAGCTCAAATCTTATTATAAAATAATTGATGGGCTTCGTTATGATCGTAAGATCCTGAAAGAGGCAGAAGAACGCACCAAAGGTAGGGGAGACGGACGCATTTCCCAAGAGGATGCGGAGTTTTTACTCCCTCTATTTGGAGATTTTGGAGATGTGACGATTGTAGAAGAACGAACCTTAAAATATATTATTGACAATTTCAAATGGACGGATGCTGCCCAAAATTGGTTCCTGGAAAAGGTGAACCGGATCAGCAAACAATCGGATATAGCAGGTGCGCTTAACGCCATCATGAAATTCGAATATGGGTTTGAAAATCTTGGTCTGGCTTACTTCAAGGACGAAGCGCTTCAGCAAATGCTGGATTTTGACAATAAAATCAGTCTACCGGATGCTCTTCGGCGAGCATTGGATAGCTTACTGAACGATAAGACACCTAAATCATTTGGTGATTTGTTATCGGGTTACACTTCTGAATCTGCCCAAGAATTTTTGGAAGGAGGACGATTAGTACTGCTTCCGGGCGATATGGCTTCCGAACCCTCCCTGGATAGCTTTCCCACTCCCCTGAATGGCGAGTCTCTGGCCGAAAACTGGATTTTTGGCCTCGAATTATTTGACCTCACCGATGATGTCTACTGGGTGATTGTTTCCAGAGATGGCAGTAAACCCGCTTACAATTATATCGGCGGGCCAAATGTGGAAGACGATTGGCCCCGGTATTCCGGAAAAAACTACTTCATGGTGGAAGTGCTTTCTTGTGATATTCCTTACCCTGGCATTACCGTGGATGTTCAAGACCCCTTCGGAAAATATACTGTTGGTAAAAGTGATGCCAAAGGCCTGGTAAAGATCATCGGTCCTGCCGGGGAATACTCTATCTATGCCTCTGACGGCTGGAGTTTTCAATCGAAAACCTTCAATTGGGATGGAGAAGGGACCGATCAGGTGAAAAAGGTGGTGCTGGATTGTTGATCGATTTCCTAATTTCCTTACTCTTGCAATACATCTATCAATACATCAAAATACCTGTTGGCAATAAACGCAGCTCCGGCTTCATTATAATGGACATCATCCGCTAAGTAGGAATCGTTAAATCCGGCGGCCATATCCATGGTAATTACCTTTGAAAAAGAAGTGATTTGCTGTGCTGCAATATGGATCACATGACTATAAAAATTTTAAAGTAAGATCACCAAATAATCCCTGATATGGTCCGGCATGACCATTTCTCCCAATTCGCATAACCATTCCCGGTCCGATTTCTTTTGGAAGTTCTATTTCTATAATGTCCTTTTGAAGACTGATGCCCGTACCCTGACAACTGTTACAGTAT
The DNA here is from genome assembly GCA_964534315.1 of uncultured Saprospiraceae bacterium. Classification (GTDB taxonomy): domain Bacteria; phylum Bacteroidota; class Bacteroidia; order Chitinophagales; family Saprospiraceae; genus CAZHOV01. The sequence goes on from CAZHOV010000020.1 coordinate 21,259, forward strand.
TCATTGATGAAGAAGCCTTTTCCTTCACATTTAGCGCACCAATCCCGCTCTGTCTGAAACAGAATATCAAAAAGACTTTTACGCTTCTCAAATCCTGATCCGGAACAATTTTTACATTTTGTGATCGAATCGTAAGATCTTGCACCAGACCCCATACATTCTGGACAATTGTTATATCGTTCACATTTGATTCGGTTCAATTCGCCGGGTTTCAGGTCTTCGAAGGGAACCTCCAGTTCCAATTTTTCCCCGCACGGAAAATCTTTTAAGATGTCCATTTTAGTCTCAAATTCTTGAAAACTAATTGTTTGGTTACCATAAATCATCTCATCAAATTGTTTTCTAGATTGTTGATCATAAAATTGAGCCTTCTTATTCCGTTCTCTCCAGGTCCATTTTGCCAGTTTTTCTTTTTGCTTTCTAAAATCCATAATGATCGTAATGTTTTTCAATGTTAAAATAGAGAATTCTTACCGCTTACCAAAATTCTGGTGGAGCAGATGATTTTTACCATTAAATTAGTAAGTTCGCAAGGTGGAAAAAGAAATTCCTTTGGAAAATATTACTAAACGAAATCTACCATTTGCAAATGGCGCGATCACTTACTTTATCCGTTAATTTCGCTTAACCAAGTTTGGATATGAAAATCCAAAACACATGAAAGGTTCGTATCTTTAAATACTAAAGGGAACATCCATGTATAAATTAATTGCCACATTCCTACTCATTGTATTCTGCATCAATATTTTTGGTGCAGGCATTGGGGAATTGGTACACATGATCGCCCATACTTTTCAAGATACAGACTTCCATATCCATACCCACCATTCATCTGTTTCGGGTAATACGGAGCATTATCACATCCACAGCCACCCCAATGTAGAGCATCATCATAATGAAATAATCGAATTCCTGCTTAATACCTTTGAAATGAAAAAAGCAGATACCCCTATTAATAATCTGGTTTACCTGAACTTATTAATGCTTGTGCTGGATGGGTATACCCCGGATCAACTTCCGGAATTAAGGATGCCCGATGAATTCCATGCTAAAGTAACCACCTCAACAACCTTTCTGAAAACATCTATCCTGAAAGTTCCGACTCCTCCTCCAAGACTATTAGCTTGATTTGGTCCTAAAATATTATTTCTTTGGGGACTATCCCCATTCCTGTAAGTTTATCTGTTGAATCCAACAGGAAGCCAATGTCGTTTCCTGAGGATATCAGTAGACTATCCTTACAGGTGGTAAATATATTCTTGGAAAAGAAATTCACTTATTTATTAATCAGCAAAATCAATAGTTTTGAAAAATATAACTATACCTATATCATTATTTTTTACCATTGTATTCTTATTTACAGGGAATCTGCTTTTTGGTCAAAATGCCGGATCAATTACGGGTTCAGTTGAATCTCAAGAAGGAGAACTATTAGAGGCGGTCAATGTGGCCCTTGAAAATACAACCGTCGGAACGGTCACTGATGAAAACGGGTCGTTTAAATTGAGTAATATTAAGCCGGGAACTTATACGCTGTTGTTCAGTTCTATCGGTTATAAAAAGTCATCCAAAAAAGTAACGGTAACTGCAGGCAAGACAGTAAAGGTGAATATGAAATTGGCTACGGATGTCACTTCTCTCAGCGAAATCTACGTCAAAGGGGAATCTTTTAAACCTGAAAATAGCACGATTACGGTCGATGTGATCAAATTAGACCAAATTAAAATGTTGAATATAGAGCAACCGCTACGGATAATAGAGCAAGTAGCCGGGGTTGACCTCGTTGCTTTTCGACAAGGAGGGGTGGCCGATCAGTTCTCTATCCGCGGATTTGGCGGAGGGGGCCATGCCGGTGAAGCGGAAGTCCAGGTCGATGGTATTTCCCTCAATGAAGCGGAAGGCCATTCTGATGGCTATGCCGACCTCAACGTATTGATCCCCCTTAACCTGAGCAGAGTAAAGGTTTACAAAGGCCCCTCTTCTGTCTTGTATGGTCGATTTGCTCAAGGCGGCACATTAGCTCTCGAAACCAGAAAAGGAGGAACCTACCAGGATATCAGTATCAGCGGAGGCTCTTTCAACACCTTTGACGCTCAATATGCTATGGGAGGAGGTATTAAATTAGGGGATTCAGACAAAAAAATACATACAAATCTGGCTTTACAAATCTTTCAAACCGATGGTTATGCGGAAAATGCGCATTTTCTGAAAGGAAATGTGGCGGGAAGATTTGCCTACGATATTTCAGACAAAACGGATATTGCCCTCTCTTTGCGCGGGCATAGCAGTCAATGGGATGCTCCGGGCTATATCTCTGATGAACAATTCAACGACGATGATCGTCGTGATCAACAAGATGTAAATGCGGAGAACGATGGCGGTGAAAAACAATTCTACTCCCAGCGACTGAGCTTGAATCATTCTTTTAGTGACAACCTCAGATTGTTATTATTTGGTTATGCCGTACAACAGGATTTTACCCGGTTTGCCAAGTTTGGCTTTGATCCTGGCGGGCAGTCCGAACGCTTCAATACCCGGAATGTATATGCTACCGGTGGTAGCCTCAATGGAAAATCAAACCTCGGGAATGTTGGAGTAGACTGGATTGCCGGCGTGGAGTACTACAGCGAGCAAACCGAACGGTTTCGTTGGGCTACGATGGATCGGGTAAGACAGCAGCAGACGCAAGATCGATTATTTACGATTCAGTCTATATCTGCCTATGTTCAGGGTGAGTTTAATATAAGCCCTTTTTTCCGTCCATCGGTAGGGGTGCGGTATGATACCTATTTAGGTGATTTTGAAGCCAATGACCCCGGTCAGGTTCCTACCGTTGAAACTATTGACGGGCTCTCTAATGTTGCTCCGAAACTGGGTATTCGATCGACTATTGCCAGAGGGCTTGATTTACGCGTTAGTGTGTCTAATGGTTTTTCCTTACCCAACAGTACGATAAAGTATGATACGGGGATTGATCTAGGCCCGGTAGAATTATGGCAATACGAACTTGGTGTCAATTATCGCCAGTCTGATTGGCTGGAATTCGATGTAGCCGCATTTATTTTAAATTCATCAGACGAGATCGTAGAAATTCCGCCTGGATCGGGAGATTTGGTTAATGCCGGATCTACCCAGCGCACAGGCGTAGAGTCAAAAGTAACGTTGACACCTGTCGAGGGATTAAGTATCGCCGGTACCTTCTCTTACATAGAAACAGAAATTACGGATAACCCTGAAGAAAACCTGGAGGGAAATGGATTAGTAGGCGTACCGCAAACCATCGGGACCTTCAATATTTCCTATGCCACCAAAATTGGCCTGGGCGGTCAATTTCGCTTTCGGGATGTAGGACGATATTTTATTTCTCAGGACAATTTAGCGGAATACGAAGGATATACCGTTGCCCATCTTGCACTGTTCTACAATTTCAACAGGCAATCAGCCAATCAAGGCCGAATTTTCGTCGAAGTTCAGAACCTGTTTAATTCCAAATATGCAGAAGCTGTTTTCGGAAGTGTAGATTCCCGCTCTTTGGCTCCGGCGCCTACTCGCAATTTTACAGTTGGAGTTAGTTATAGCTTTTAATATCGCGTGATTGTAGAACTTGTTGGCTCGTAACACCAATGGTGTTATGAGCCTCCTTCAAAGTATTAATCTATTCACTCAAAATTATTTATAAAATGAAAAATCTAGCTTTTAAAATAGGGGTTCCCTTGCTCTTTGTAGCATTGGTGACCCTTAGTATAGTCTGTAATCAAAGCCCTTCAGAGGCTACATCCGGGGATACACACGAACATTCGCATACCCATGATGGAGACGATCATTCTCACTCCCATTCTCATAATGGTGACGACCATAGTCATTCCCATAGCAGTGGAGATGGCCACACCCATGCCACACCCGACGGAAGACCTGCTTATACCTATCTGGCCATGAACGGAGAGTTTCAAATGAACCCGAACGATTCGATGACTCAAAATGATCCTCGGAATCCCAGTCGGTTAGTGTTGAAAACAAGTGACGAAGCCGGAACGCTCACGCGCATGGCTTTTTACGATCATGATGATATGGAAAAAAAGCTGGCGGAATGTGGTTATGAGTTTATCGGTAGCCGACCCGATCCGCACTATTATCCTGGGAAGTCGAAAACCTCTATTTGGGATATCTTTAAGAAAGTAGAAGATTACGACGGAAACTGTGCGAATTACAAGTATGTACTTTCGCGGTCTCCCCACGGCGATCCCGTCCACATGCATTTACGTTATGGCGATGATGTAGATAAACTGCTGGCAATGAGCAATGCACCGGAGGATAGCAATTTCAATCCCTGGTGGTCTATCTATTGTGATATTGAGCGGACGACTTCCTGCGATTAGGGAGGTAAAGAGGGTGTCTCATAACACCTTTGGTGTTACAAGACACCAAACTTTCTTCTTTGAGAGAGCCGTATTTTCTAAAAATTCTTTTAATTTTTAGAAAATACGGCTCTCTCTATTTTTATTAATGTTGATGCGTATGACCATGCTCATGCCCGTGATACCCGTAAAAAAATCCGTACAATTGGTAGATCAATAAAGCGATACCAGCGATCACTAAAAAGTAGTTCACGATCATATGGAAAGAGTTGTAATTTTTTGCATGACGCCATTTGGAAATGATAAAGACAATAGGAATTAAAGCAAGTACCTGCCCGAATTCTACCCCTACATTGAAGCAGATGATTTTTGCCAGGAATTGATCAATGCCCATATGAAACGATTGCAACCTGGTAGAAAGGCCAAATCCGTGGATCAGCCCAAAGAGAAAAACCATCATAATGAGGTTCGGCGAACTGGCGCCAAATACCCGTTCGAATCCGTCGAGATTTTCAAATCCTTTATAAATGACGCTTAGTGCAATAATCGCATCGATCAGGTATTCATTGGCAGTAATACCCAGGTAGGTAGCGCTGATCAAGGTGATACTATGCCCGATGGTGAAAGCGGTAATAAACCGAAGGATATCCTTGAAACTATTTAGGTAGAAAATGACACCCACGAGGAAAAGGAGGTGGTCGTACCCGGTGATCATGTGTTTGGCGCCCACATAGATGTAAGCCCATAAGCCGCCATTAGAAAGGATTTCCTGGTCAGCATCGGTTACATCGTGTGCAAATAACAAAGAGGGCAATAATAACAGGCCCAGCAATAGGAGAGGGTGGAGTGTAGATTTATTCATACCAATTTTTTTGCCTTACTAGTTAAAGGTACGGTCAAATATGCAGGAACGGTTTTTCAGGGTAAAGTTTTTTTATTTGAAAGGGGTATACCTTGCCTGGAATATAAATTGGCTACTTGTAATTCAAAAATTGCCAGCGTGATCACAATGATCAATTCTAAAATAAAATAGATACCCCCTAAGCTGGTTAGTTGTGTAAAATGATAGAGGAGTAAACTTATTGACAGGCAGCAATACAGTAAGTTGGCAACGGCTATAATTCTTATAAAAAGAGCCCAGTTTTGGGGCTTTCGAGCATAACAGGTGAAATCATACAGTGCAAAAAAGACGGGAAAGATAGCAAGGACATAAAGCACGCTTACGGGCATACCGAAATAGGGTTGGAAAGCGGGTAGAAGGATACCCAGCGAAAAAGCGGACAGTAACGCACCCAAGCCATCGACCAAAATGAGTTTTTCAGGGTTTTGAACAGCGGTTTGGATCATGGATGAAAACTTCATGGCAATCGTTTTTTGGAAAACCGCCTTTTTTCCTTCTTGTTCTATCGGATAGCAGAATATTTAATTTTTCTGCCTTGGTATCGTCAAGATTTCCTCCATCCTTCCATCCAGAAAATAGAAGCCATCCTGGGTGTACACGCCATCTTCCTCCAACATGATTCTTACGATCTTTCCCCATTCCTCAACTTCTGTAGCGGCAAATAGTTCAATGGAATAGGCGGTATTTTCAAATAACGGATAATCGCCCCGGCCTTTGACACCTTGTTGCGAATCCCATAGTCCAATGGTAGGACCGGCGGCATGGCCGTGCAGACCGATAGGGTGGGTGTAGATGGAGGCCACCAAGCCTTCAGCTTCAGCCTGGGCCAGAGCTGCTGCTAAAATTTCATTTCCGGTTTGTCCTTTTTTGAAATTTTCTACCAGAATATCTTGCACCCGGTTGCCATTTTTGAAAGCTTTCTTCAAATACTCCGGAACTTCTTTTTCTCCTGGTTTCAACACATAAAAATGCTGTTGCTGGTCGGTGTTTAGTCGAAGATAAGTGATCCCAAAATCTACATGCAGCAGATCACCGGCCAGGATGATTTGGTCTTGGGGGCGGTTAGAAAAAGAGCGCAGGAATTCTTTATTGCCTTCATCCGAGCGCTGGATCGACACCGAGGGGTGGAACCAGGTATCCAGTCCGTAATCCCGTACCAATTGACGCAGGGCCCATTCTACCTCTCCGGTGGTAGTGATACCCGGATGAATATGTTGTTCAGATAATCCTTCCTGCAAAATGGTGTGTCCTATCTTACAGATCATCGGATAGATTTCCAGTTCCTTTTCGGACCGTGTTTCCAGCCAGGCAATGGCCAGTCGTTCTGCCGATTGTACCCTGGGATGGAATCTGGGGGGGAGCTTTTCCATAAAGGCCTCGTACTCCGTTTTGACTAACCCATCTGCCAATCCAAAATTCTGAGAAAAGTTCAGGCCGATAGAAGCCGGATTTTTCTTTTCGATGATATTCATCAATGCTTCCCACTGGTCTGGGTAGACATCGACATTCCACTCGCCTTTCAACAATCTGCCTACGGAGTATCGGGCAATGGCCACTTTGTCTAATGCCCCTGTTGTTGGATCTTTGCTAAAGACCATGATCGTGCGCCTTCGGGCGGAGAGCCAAGTGCTGGGCAAGATGGTTTTCATCACGGGGTCTTCATTATATTCCCGGGAGATCAAGATCCACATATCAATATTTTCCCGTTCCATCAATTGGGGGAGAAGATTGTCTAGCCGGTCTTCCAGGATTTCGTCTATTACTCGGGCCCGTTCTTTTTCGAAGAGGATGGGGAAGTCGGAGTTTTGAGCGGAAGTTAGGAATGAAATGGATAGTAGATAAAGGAGGAGGATATGGTGCTTCATGTTTTTTTGGGAGGGAAAATACGATATTATTTGAATATAGAATGCAGGTAGATCATGGCTGGATAGTTCGATTTGGTTCATGCCTCGATTGGCTTCTCCTTGTTTTTGACTTATTATTTTAACGTGAGCTTCGGGCATTTACCTTTGATAACCAATGTTTTAAAAGTTGTTTCTTTTGCCAACGCTCATCTTTTAGGGACCAAGGGCACGGGAGCTTTTTTTATTTTTATTAAAGTCGAACCTCACGTTATTTACTTACCTCCACGCCTCAATCCATAAATCCCAAAATCTGGTAAATCCTGATTCTGACAATGGCGTCGTTTAAAATATTGGAAATGGGGGATTATATATTTTGCAAAAGCCCAACCTTAAGATAAGATGTTATGTTAGGTGTCAGTCGCTACGCGCCTGTAATAAATGCGGAATATTTAGCTACTGAGCTACCAGTCGCTACGCGCCTGGTAAACGTAGAATGTATGATTGCTGAGCTGCCAGTGGCGCTGTGCCAGGGGGAAACGTAGCATATTTTGCTACTGAGGTATCAGTGGCGCGGAGCCTGAGAATGGTTTACATATTCGCAATTACGATGCCTTCCATCGCTAAAAGACCTAGCCGAAAAGAATCTACCTTATTAACGACTACAAAGGAGGAGAGGCTAATAAGGAAACGCGTAGCGGTTTCTACCTTGGAAGCCAATAGACCACATAGTCAGAAAATACAGGCGCGTAGCGACTGACACGTATGTTTTATTAGGTGGCAGTCGCTACGCGCCTGGTAAACGTAGAATGTATGATTGCTGAGCTGCCAGTGGCGCTGTGCCAGGGGGAAACGTAGCATATTTTGCTACTGAGGTATCAGTGGCGCGGAGCCTGAGAATGGTTTACATATTCGCAATTACGATCCCAGCAGTCACTAAAAGGCCTAGCCAAAAAGAATCTACCTTATTAACGACTACAAAGGACGAGGGCTAATAAGGAAGCGCGTAGCGATTACTACCTCGGAAGCCAATAGACCACATAGTCAGAAAAACAGGCGCGTAGCGACTGACACTGCCTGCCTGCTAGGATCTATTAATGTAAAAACCTCCGATACGCTCAAAGAGCATCGGAGGTTTTTACATTAATCAATCTCCTCAGGTTATAACATGTTTTGTATCTAATCCTTATAAAAACCTAGTGTCCTTTACTCAATAGGCATTTTTGCCAGCCAGATTTCACTCCCTTTTTTATTTTCACCAACAAAAATCAGGTTGGAGTAATCTGAGGTCATTAACTGGGGGAATTCAGGGTTGGTAAAATAGACCTGTTTGCCACCCTCATCAGCTCCGAGCGGGACAAAATCGCCCATTTTTCCGGTACCTAGGTCGACTTCGGCTACAGTAGGGTAGAAGAGTAGTTTTCTTTTGGAAAGTGTCCCTTGCCCTGCTAATTCCAAAATACCGCCACCAAGTTTAAATCCTTTTCTCATCCCTTGGATCTCTCCATAGACCCAATAAAGCTTTGAACCGTCCTCGTTTTCATAAAGGTATTGAGGTGTTAAGGTTCCCTTAGAATATTTGTTATTCTTATCTCTTCGTATACCGTATTGTGATTTCAAATTACCTTTGGCGTCAAAATGGAACATAACCAAGTCTTTGTACGCATCGATTACTTTCATTTTGGGGCTTTCCGGGTCATTTGGATCAGAAGGCACCTTCTTGGTATTATATTTTTGTCCGGCAACAATTAATTCTCCTGAGGAGGTTACATAAACGATGTTTTTGACAAAGTCCTTTCCTTCGTAATCAGGCGACTTTTTTTGAGACGGGGGCGTGACTGCTTTGGTTTTAAATTCTTTCAGATCCGTATTGTTGATCCAGGCCATCTTATTATTGGAGATTTTAATGATCTGAAAGTTCTTATATTTTATATCTTTAAGTTCGTCTCTTCCCGTTAACGGCGAATTGGTTGGCATCAATTTATTGACGTATTCTTTATCTTTTGCAGGTCCGTAAAAGTAAACATCTTTACCGTCATCAGAAAAAGCCACGTCCTCAACTACCCATCCGCTGGTGGGCGCTTCGTAATCAATGCGAGATGCTACGGCGCCTTCGGCATTGATAATGACCATGGTTTGTTTTTCAGGATTATCACTTTGCCATTTTTTTCCTAAAAATGCTTTGACCGGAGAAAAGATGATAGCTACATCCCCCTGAGCCAAGTCGGCAATACCCGTTCCCTCTTCTTCTTCAAAAGGAGATAGGCTTTTTGAAAAGCTAACTGCCATATTGTGCTCGAATTCCCAGGTATCTTTATACTCTGCATTGAAATCAGGAGTGATTTTTATCAACTGGAACTTTCGGGCATGTTGAAACTTCTTTCCTTTGGTTTCGCCTTTAGGAGGCTTAACTCCTACCAGAATGGTCACCTCTCCGGTTTCCGTATTATTAAACCGATCGTACAGATAAACCCGATCTCCGTCAAGCCCCTGAATCTTCATCGTTTCCAGGTTTTCAAATCGGTCATTGTAAAAACCAAAAGTCCAGTTATAGGTTCTGATCCACTTCATTTTGCGGATCACCAGATTTCCTCCCCAGCTTTGGTCTACAGATACAATTTCTTTCTCAATTTCTTCTCCTTTATAATTAAACCAGGAGAATTGCTCTTTAATGGCCGCTATATCATCTTTTACTTGCTCTCCAAGTGTATACTTATCGAAGGTTTCTTCTACAAAGTTTAAGTCCTCATCAAACGTATAACTGGTAAATATGGTGTTGAACGAATTTTTCTCCACGTAGTGTAAGGTGGTCGTTTTTGATGCCGGGTCGTATTCGACATTTCCAAGATAAGAGTCTTTCTTTAAATTTTTAAATTCATAGGTGCCTTGCTTGTCAATTTGTTGAGCAAAGCCAGAAATGGTACAAACAAAAAGGGTTAAGATTAAAAATACTGTTTTTCTCATCTTTAAGATTTTGTTTTGAAAATTTTAGGTTAAAGTAGAATAAACAAGACCTGTAATTAATAGCTTGTTTCCAAAACAAAGGTAGGATAATCGGAGTGATTTTTTCCGTCAAATGTGTAGCCTTTTCCGTCAGAAAAAGGGTATTTCCTGTCAGCCCCCTCACTTCCTGATCGCCTTCACCTCCTTCAGTAAAGCCATCTCAATATTCTCCTCTACAATATTGGTATGGTTGCCTCCTCCCAGCCGGGCCAGCTTGTCAAATTTCTCGGTCACCAAAGGCCCTTTTGCTCCAAAAGAAAAGACGGAAAGAAAGATGTCATTTTTCTGAATTTCACTGGCAGTCGGGTACAAATCTAATATGCGGAAATTGCCATCGGTGGCGAGAATGATCCGATTGTTACCATTCTTTTTGAAATGTCGCTTGGCAACGCTAAAGGCTTTAATCAACCCTTCACGCGCCTTCGTATTGCCCTGAGAAGCCAATACTTCTATCGACCGACGGATCTCATCTTCCTTCTTGGCGGAAACCCCGTTTAAAACAACCTGGGCTCCACCGGAATAGGCGACAATAGAAATGATATCCTCCTGCCGCATATGCGGAATCAACTCTAAAAAAGTGGCTTTCAACATCGGTAATTTGTCAGGGTCTTCCATCGATCCCGACACGTCTAGCAACAATACCAGGTTGTTTTCTGCAACCTCATCAAAGGAATAGATGGATTGTGGCGAGTTATTGATCCGTGGCGTTTCTTCTTCTTCTTCTTCTTCTTCTTCTGGTTCCTCCTCCGTGTCTTTGGCAGGCGGCGGCGGCGGTGGAGGCTCGGCGACGGATGGTATATTTGCTATCGCTCCATCCGGTTCTTCCATGTCCATTTCGTCAGCGCTGTCATTTGATTCTTGTTCTTTCGGTTGGTTCCAGACAGGTTTGTCAGCCGGGTCTTCTTTTTGCTTGTTCATTCCCTGATTCGAAGTGATGTCCGGAGATTCGTCTGTATTTGGTATCGAGGGCGGGGGAGGGCATGCTGTACCCAGCTTTTTATCATCCTTGTTTTTAAATTGAGCGATGATCTTTTTATGCGACAGCACTCCGTCCCATAAAATAAGATCATCCATGATGCCGGAGAAAAATTCGGTAGCGCCAGGAATATCCCTGCCAATATTCAAGGGCTCGTTATTATCGTAAATATTGTCTTTTACCGTATACATGGCTATTTCAAACCCGTCCTGATAGATCCTCAACTTATGATTGTCGTAAGTGACGGCAATATGAAACCACCGGTTGACGGGAAAGCCTAACCGGATGTTTCCGATGGTTTTTGTGGAAGCTGTATTCACTGAAGCAGTAACAGAGGTAAATTGTACCCGAAAAGCAGGCGAGGTCGGATGCTCTACCGATTGCTCTCCTTTACAAATGAGGGTTAACCACTGTAACCGACCTGTTTTGGGCGGAAGCTTTACCCAGGCAGAAAGCGTATAGCCATTACTTAAATTCAAACTCGGATCGTGGGGAATCGTCAAATAACCACTGCCATCAAATTGAAGCGCCCGGCATTCGTTTCCAAAGCGGTCGGGGACAAAATTCAGATTGATGATCCGGGCGTCATTATCCTTACCGCTAATATCCGAAATAAATGAAGTATGTTCTTCATCCATCTTTAAATGAAGAACCTTCTTTTGACCCATTACGAAGGTAGAAAAGGTGATTAAGATTCCGAAAACCAATAGAAGACAAGCTGATTTTTTCATAGATATTGATGCTTGTGATGAATTAGATAAATTGAAAAGGGTAAAGGTCAATGCTGTCAGGTACGTTTTTTTATTCTAATGAATTATCTTTTTTCTTGGTTCTTTTCCGAATAACATGGGTAATGGGGACCATGATGATCAACAACAAGGCATAAACATGGTAACCCCGGTCAAAAAAGCGCTTCCAGATATATTCCCATCGGCCTTCTTTCATATAATGCAGCAGCTTTTCAAAATCTGAAGGCTGATTCAACGCCAGATGATACTGTTGTTTTTTCAATTGGTCGGCCAGAAAGGTAATACACGGATCAGCCGGATCGATCTGTGCCAGTTTTTTTCTGATCTGTAACTCATTGGCGATAATGTCAAAACTCAGATCCGCTTTGATTGCCACCTCGAAGGAGGTGTCGAGGGCCATTTGTTCTGCTGCTCCCACCAGTAAGATCAACTCATAACAATTGCAGGTAGATAATTTTAACGTGTCCATTTCCGCCAGCGTGAATCCGGAGATGTGTTCCGGGGTTGGACAAGGGGTGGTTTGCGCTTTTAAGATCGTTGGTGATAGAAAAAGCACAAAAAGTGCGAGATAAAGGATAAAGCTATTTTTCATGGTGTATTAGTTTAATTTACTAGTATGTAAAAAATGGGGCCCAGGTGACTGCTATTAGTTAAATCGCTGGTTTTATTGAGTTTCGGTAAATACATTCTGCAAATCGTTCCGTCGAGGTAAAGGGCATCTGTACAACCCAGTTGCTGAAAGAGAAAAGCAAATTGATAAAAATTAACCATCTGCTCAGAGATGGCAAAGACTATCGTTCCGTCTTTTCGCACTCCTACGCCGTTGCGAAAATTAACATTGTTAGAGCCCGGTTGGAATAACTTATTGATCTTTCCATTGATGATCAGCATGGGGCCAGATTGATTAGCCAGCTTTAATCGGGATTTCGGGATTTTTTTATCCAAAAATGCCTGGGTCGTGTAAATAAACGGAAAGCCATTACGGAGTAGCCCGAACACCCCGTTGGGCATCATGTAAAAATTTCCCGATCCGCTTTGTCTGTTGATGGGCTCGATCAGACGCCCATTGGCTACAAGCAAGCCCACTGCCTTTTTATCCGGATGAAATATACCTCCGTTGATCGCAAAAGCCAGAAATTTCCCTTGTTGAAGGGCTTTTTCCTGAATGGAAAAGAAGGAATGTGGCGTTTGATAATCCACTCGTAGATCTACTTTAGTTGGATCAATAATGCAGTAACTAATGGTCTTTCCGAGTACTGTTTTCCGTTCAACAAATTCAAACGGAGCATGATTGCGAATGCTGCGATCCGGTTGGTATGATTCCGGTTGTTTATCAGGTGACTTCCGCTTTTCCAGTTGATTTTTGATACCTTCTAAAATACTGTTTTGATAGATAAATTTATCGTAATTACTTTCCCTAAAATCTTTGATCTTTCCCCAGTCTACTGTCCAGTTGGGGCATTGATCCGCCCACTTGCGGTCGTTGTGGTATCGCCTGGGTGACTCGTCAAAGGAGTTCAACTTGGAATTGGGTATGGCGATCCTGGACCGGGCCGGAAGGGCTTTATTCAGTCGCTCAATGGTTAATCGGAGTTCCATATTGCTCATTTCTGCTTCTTCTTTTAGTGTACCGATCTTTCCCGCTTTTGTCCGGATGGAATCGCAAACTTCCTGAGTAAATGCTTTTAATGGTATAAAAGGGAGCAAACAGATCAAAAAGAAGCACAAGGAAATAACTTTTTGATCTACAGCATACTTCTTCAGGTGCAGCCCGAGGTAATAGAGCTGAACAGTTGTTCTAATGACAATATGGTTGCATAATAGCTGCATCGCATTTATTTCATTATCGCAATGATCGGCCCTAACCGGTTGCCGTTCTTGATCTGACCGATGGCCAGATCAGCAAAATAGCCCTGGCTGATGGCGCCGTCTAAATAAAGGGCATCCGTACACCCTTGCTTGATCATAAAAGAGGTCAGTTCAAAAAAAGTGACCGGACGTTCCGAAATGACGAATACTAGTTCGTTATTGGGGGTTACACCTACTGCATTTCGGATGTGACGGTTAGGGGAACCATCGTTAAATAAAGCGTTCATCTGTCCTTTACGCAAAAGCATTGGCCCTGACTGTGTTGCCCACTGCATAGGCACCGTATCCGCCAGGTACTGATAATCCTGTGTGGAAATTACATAGGCTTTGTTGGTAGAATCGATTGCAAAAACGCCATTGGGCTGCATGTAAAAGTTGCCGTATCCTGCTGTCAGCGTATCTAGCTGTTGTTTTTGTTCTCCATTGATCACCAATAATCCCTTTGCTTTCCGGTTGGGTTCAAACATGCCGCCGTTCATGGCAAAGATCAGCTTCTGTTTGCGTTTTTCGGCTAGCGAGGCAATAGACTCAAAAGTATGTACCCCTTTTTTTCCTTCTTTTTGGTTAAAGAGTTGAATATCTATTTTCTCCGGGTCTACCGTACAAGCATAAAACCGGAAAGAGCGGAACGAATCTTGAAACATATCTATGGTCAATCTCCGTTTGGCGGTTTGGGCCAGTCGGTGATTGATACTTTTCAGCGAATCCAACTGAGCTTCTAATTGTCGGATCTTTTCATAGGCTATAGCCAATTGAGCCAGGGAGTCTTTTTCCTCTTGCACTATGGTATCTGCCGATACCATGGTTGAATCTTCTGTTGGAATCGTTTGAAGCGAATCGGTAATCACTTCGGTCGTATCGATGACCGGTTCGGTAGGAGGGGGAATAGTATCCTGTTCTTGGGCGACAGCCGAGAAGCAAATGAATAGGAAAATCACAAAAAAACTATTTTTCATATCGAGTAGTCTATGGATGTTTGAATCAAGCGAAATCAAATGTTATCATTCAAAAATAGCGATCAATGGTCCTAGCCGATTACCATCTTCAAGAGCACCAATGTCGTGTTCAGGAACATAAAAACGACTCACAAAACCATCTAAATAGAGCGCCTGCCTGCAACCTGCGCTCAAAAGAACGGCAGAGATATCATAAAAGGATACCTCTTCCCGGGAAATAATAAAAACGAACTCTCCTTTATTAGTCAGCCCAACCCCGTTACGGACGTATTTATTTTTTGAACCATCGGTAAATTTATCGTTAATGGTGCTGTCCATAATCATCATCGGACCCGATTGGGTAGCATACTGAATGGAATGCTGCAGCATAAGGGAATCAAAGTGCTGTGTAGGGACGATATGGCCATTTCTCATGCTATCGATAGCCAATATTCCATTGGGCTGCATGTAAAAATTGCCATATCCAGACGTATCCCGGTCGATGGGTTTGATGATTTTACCGTTCTCGATCAGTAATCCTTTCGCTGTTCGGTCTTGTGTAAACATTCCGCCATTGGTGATGAACAGAAGGTCTTTTTCCTCTTGCGTTGCAAGCTTGTAAACAGAAGAAAAGTTATGAATACTATCTTTCCCGTTGCGGTTAAAAATGCGGATATCCGAATATATCGGATGAACGGTAAAGATCGAATAAGCCGCCTGCCTAAAGGAGTCAATTCTAAAATTAGGTTGAACATACTTAGGGGTATCCGCTACAACTGTTTCCGTGGTATCTGGAATGATAGATTGATTTGCATTCTGCTGATGTTCATTGGAAGATGATTTTTCTGTACATCCATTCCCCAGTAGAATGATGATTAGAAAGAGCAACCTATTTATCCAATGCTGCCGGATCATGATCAATAGCTTTTATAATAAACCAGTAATTGAGTCGCATTCTTCAAATCTACAGGAGCCGAGTACAATTCTTTTTCATCCTCATCGTAGGCTGTCAGAATATTTCGTGATCCGGTATCTTGATTCAACAAATACTGGATATCGTAGCCTTTATCCTGAAGTGCGTTCACGGCAGCCTGCGCCGCTCGATTGAGATGGGTAGATACCGGTAAATTGAGAACAATCTGGTGCTCTTGTCCAGCCCGGTCTTTACAGATAGCCAGGAATCGACGAGCTGCTTTTTTACCATATTTGAGTGGGCCAATCTTTGAGCCTCCGACTTCCGAGTACAATAGTTGCGTCTGAAAAACAGAGAGGCGATTTCGCGAGGCGTAATTGATGAAATAAGACTTATCACTGGCTTTGCGCAGGGCATAGCGCCCGTCAAACCGCTCGTGGTCGATATCCAAGGCGGTAAGGTTACCTCTTTTGTCAATGATAACGATTCCGTCCATCCCTTTTTCGAGTGTCCGATTGAGGATTTTTCCATTTTCGAGACACAGACCGATAGGCGTATTGTTATCTTCTAGATCTTTTGAGAAGCCTACTGCGAAAAAGCATAGGACCTGTAAACCTCGGTTGCGCTTTTTCCAGTTTTTGTACTTTTCTTTTCCTTCATTACCAAAGTAGACCGTTTTGAGGGACCGCTGCGAAGTCACAAAGTCGAACACTTTAAACTTGATGCCGTCTGATTTGAGGTAGTATTCCTGATAGATACCATTGAGATATTGATTTGGCTTTTGCTGTCCCGTCAGGGAAGAAAAACTGACCAGCAGGGATACGATCGTCAAGATCAGGGAAAGCCGTTTATTATTCATATTTATCAACTTAATCAATATAATAGACTACCAGATTAGTTGCTTTGGAAACACTTTCTGTTGCGCGGTCAATACGGTCTCCGTCATCATCGTAGGCCGTCATAATATTTTTGCCTCCCGTATCGAGATTGAATAAGCCGACGACGTTGAGCTTGAGTTCTTCGGTCAGGTAGCTAGCTACCCGTTTAGCTGAACGGTTCAAATAGTCGCTTTTGGGATGATCAATAACAATGTGGTACACCACCCCTTTGCGAATGCAGATAGCTAGAAATCTGCGCTCGGCTTTGTTTCCGTATTTAAGATTATAATCGGAAAACCCGTATCCAAATTCGTTGGTATACATGAGTTGGGTCTGAAATACTGTCGCGTCCTGGTTGGCCGCCCAATGGAGAAATTGAAGCTTATCGCTGTTGGTTCTAAGGTTGTAGGTGGCAGTTTTCCCTTGGCTGACGGTAACGCTTTCCTTGTCTATATTAATGACGGCAATGCCGCCTTGTTGTTTACCTCCGTTGTAAACGATCACTAACCCGTCCATGGTAGAGTCCAGGTTTTTATTGACGATGACGCCGTTGTCGACACAGATACCCAGCGGGATGCCATCGCTATCCCACGATTCGGAAAAGGCACCTGAGCAGTAAAAAAGAATCTTTTTTCCATTTTTCCATTTAGAAAATTGCCGGTAGGCGTTTTGCGCAAAATACTTGGCTTTCACGGTTCCTTTCTTGTTTTTTTTTCTGCTGAAACTAAAGACAGTAAAGCGGTAGCCGTCATAATCCACTTCGCTTCTGACATAAGAGCCATTGTAATAGGATTGTCCGTTAGCTATCGGAAGAAAAAAGAAGCTTAAGCAAAAGGAAAAAAGGGTAAAGCAGAAGATACAGGAGCGCTGAACGTTTAAAATGAAACTCATTTTTAGTAATTAGGTTGGTTTAAAGAATAGTCGTTTTAAAATAGCTTATCTATCAGAAATCGCTTTTTACAGGAATACGTAAACCTAAAAACAGATTACTAGACGTCACGCCTTTGCGAGTAGCGGAATAAAAAGCACTTGATAACAGATCGTTGGAGCCTATCATAAAAATTTCTCCGAAGGAGATAAAGACTCCGAGTTCAGGTTCGCGTGTTATAGCAGGCGATGTAGAAAACATCAATTGAGAATAGGTAAATGGAACGAATATGCTAACCATTTTAGTCTCCCAGCTCAGGGTTCCTCTTATAAGGGTTTCCCAGGTTGCGTTGGTGATCCAGCTTTGCCTGGCTTCTCCCCTCAGATGGATATTGAGCTTACTTTTGAGTACCCGGTACTTGGCATGAGCAGTGATCCGAAGCGGTAATCGTTCCGTAATTCCATCTCCTAACGCCACTTCTTCTGCTGCAAGTGTGCTGAAGGTAGAATTTAAGACTTCGGCTGTTTGGGGGTTATTCCGGTTGGGGGCATCTGTACTTATATTATTAATGCGGTAAGAATGGTGATTTAGATTCCAAAACTGGATCGCTCCGATATCTTGTATGGAAGCGCCGATTTCCAGATAGGGGTCTCTATCATAGTTGAAGATCTGGTAGATCACGCCGATCTCACCAGCTACGCCCCAGCTATTTTCAAAGTCGAGAAATCGCCGTCCGGTAGAAGGAGAGGAGGCCCTATTAAAGCTGGGGTTATAGGCAAAACGGATAGAGTCGCTGCTCATCGAAAAGGTATTGCCCGGGCCAAAGGTAAAGAGGTTGTTATGTGCTTGGAGTTGCATGAATGGACCGGCGCTCATCAGTTTCCCTCCGATCACGACATGCAATAACTTTTTCTGACGACCGATCGATACACCAAGGTTTAGGGTCATAGCATTCCATTCACTGGCTCTGAGTTCGAAAAAATCGTCGCTAACACGTGGATTGCCGGTTACTCCAAAATTATTGGCATAAGCTTGTGCGAGTGGAGCATCTACATCTGAGATTTGAAATAATTCGGTTCGTTCAAAGCCAAAAGAGATCACGCCCCGTGCCAGTCCCCGTTCTATCCAATTAGGATTGGAGATGCGCAGATTAACCCCCAGCACCTGTGCGGTACTTTGGCGGGAGGCATACCAGGAATCTTCATCTCGGGTATAGAAATCTGAGCTGTTAATGCCTGTGCCAAAAGCCAGGGATTGGTAGTCCGGATGCAAGTCTTCGAAAAGGACATAGGGAAGAAAGCTGGTAAATTCATCGGTTTGGAACAGGTTGTTACGGGCTGTCAGGTTGACTGCACCGAGGACGATCTCACGCTGGTAGGGGGATTGGGCGATCGCCGCCGGATTTTGATCCGCGGCAAGAAGTCCCGCTTTCCAACTAGCTTCATAGCCGTGTTGGGCCAATAGATGACAGTTACCAGCGATGCCCAGTGTTAAAACCAGGATCGCCAGTTTCAGGCGTTGGTGTTTGTGCATGTTATTTTATAATTTTACAGGAATAATTTTTCCTGCCTTTAAAATTCAATATAAAATTACAAAAAATAATATGAGATTCTTTATTACCTCCCTCGTTTTTATCTGCTTTATACAACCGGTATTTACTCAATCCTTTCAGGAGCAAATCGCTAATGCGGAAGCCGCCTATGATGCCAAGAACTATTTAGAGTCTGCCAAAGCTTATGAAAAGGCATTTAAAATGAAAGAAGAAAAGGAATTATATTTTATGGAAAATGGAAGAAGGTGTCAGTCGCTATGCGCCTGGACAAAATGCAGAAAAACACTTCTAAGGAAGGGTGTAGCGATTACTACTACAGTAGCCAATAAAACAAGTTCAAAAAACAGGCGCGTAGCGACGGATACCTTTATTTAATCGCTAAAAATACTATCCTAAAAAGAACAAAAAAAACGTTAACACTTTTTTTGACCCTTTTTATTTTATATAAATTTTTTTAATTTGTTTTCTGTTATTATTTTATAACTAACCCATTGTTAATTTTTTAAAACCAAACTGAAAAATCCATTTTATAATGCTCTACTTTTCATTT
Source organism: uncultured Saprospiraceae bacterium (assembly GCA_964534315.1). Classification (GTDB taxonomy): domain Bacteria; phylum Bacteroidota; class Bacteroidia; order Chitinophagales; family Saprospiraceae; genus CAZHOV01. The sequence continues at coordinate 40,649 of CAZHOV010000020.1, forward strand.
TCCCTCCGGAGATTATTTTTGATCATCGCTATTTTATTCATTCATTTTCCCATAGAAGCCCAGGTAAAGAAAGGGTTTAAATACCTCGATAACGGCGAATTTGAAAAAGCCGAACAGGCATTTGCCAAACACCTGGAGCATAAGAAACTGGCAGCTTCAGCTCACTATGGTGTGGCCCTGATCCATCTGAAGAAAGGACGAAATTTTAATGATTATTTCCAATCCTTTAAAGCGATCGAAAAAACGAATGAACGGTTGAAAAAGCTGTCATACCGAAAATTAAGAAAGTATCGGAAAAAAGGTTGGCTATCGAAAAAACGCAACGTCCCGGATGAGGAAATCCAGGATTCTCTTCTGAGCCGACTTGCTCGCGAGGGCTCTATCTTTTACGTGGATTCTATAATGAATTTTGTCAACGGAAGCCATTCCAGTAGATTGTTGCGCGATCAACGGAAGGAATTTAAACGAATACGGCAGCGTATTGCTATTAAAACACTTCGGGAGGCAAAGGATTATGCTTCCCTGCAATCGTTGTATTCTAATCACCGAACAGTCATTATGCAAAATTCATTTCTGATCTCTAACGATCTGGAGTGGGAGCTCTATAGAACCTTTGTTTTGGAAAAGGGCGAAAAGAATCTGGATCAGTTCGTGGAACGCAATCCCGACCATTATGTCTCAGCCGATTGCTGGGTAGATCAATATATTGATGCGGTAAAACAGGAATCTATTAGCGTTTTGCTAGACTTCCTCAATAATTATCCGCTGAGTATTCTGAATACTCTTGCGATAAGAGAAGTAACCAATAAAACAATTTCCGGCAAGGAAAAAGCTTCTTTAGATGAAGATCAGTTGAAACAATTGGAAAGTATCGAACTTGGAAGTGAACTCAATAGTCATCTTTACTTCGGTTTCAAATTGGATAGCAGTTTCCATCAAAAAATGTTCCGGTACATCGAAAGCTGTGCTCCGGCTACCCGCGCCTATTACCTTATGGAAAGCGCCCTTCAAAAATATTTGGAAAATAAACTCTGGGATTACGCTGAAGACCTGGCGTTCAGATGTCAACCGCTATTTCCTGATATACAACCGGATAATTGCACTACCTACTACAATTATTATAGTCGTAAACAACCCTGGTTTGAGGTGGCTATTCCTATATTGGAGCGACCTGCCGAGAATATAATTTTGTTGTCCCTCGACGATCTGAATACTAGAAAAGGAGATGAATTTTCTCCGGTGATCAGCGCGGATGGTCAAACTATCTATTTTGCAGGCGCCAACCGGGATGATAATATCCAAGGAGAAGATATCTTTGTTGCAAACTGGAGCGGACAACGGTGGTCGACGCCCCAACCCGTAAAAAATCTGTCGGGGAAACCCAACTTTGTTCCTCTTTCTTTGACCACCGATAATAGAGAAATACTCGTTTTTGTAGATGGCAAATTGCATGTCAGCAAGCGGGCAAAAGAAGGGTGGGAGACTCCTGAGCCGCTTCCGGCCCATATTCACGAAGCATTGCCCTGGATTGGCCGTGCTGTTTTTGCTGAAAATGGTCGGGTGCTCGTTATGTCGGGCTCTGCAAAAGGACATGAGATCAATAAAAAATCCAATACAGACATCTATGTTTCCATAAAAAATGTCCAAAATCAATGGGGCCCGCCATTTTCCGTCGGATCTACCATCAATACTTCAGGTCAGGAGCGGAGTCCGTTCTTACATAGTGATGGACGCACCCTATACTTTAGCTCCGATGCCCATGCCGGATTAGGGGGCATGGATGTGTATAAAAGCCAACGGCAGGATAATACCTGGAAAAACTGGTCCGAGCCGGTGAATTTGGGCAAAGAAATCAATAAACTGAAAGATGATTGGGGCTATAATTACACTATAGTAAATAGTGGAAAAATCGCCTATTTGTCTTCTAATCAGTTGTTTGGGGGTAGTTACGATATATTCACTACCGGTTTGCCAACATTTACCAGACCCCGGCCTCTTGCAGTTGTGAAAGTCTTCATAGATTCAGATGTTCATCGACCCTTGCCCTTTGTAGTAAAAGATGCAAATGGAAATATTGTCGGTAAGGCAATGTCAAAACCCGATGGTTCGGTCGACGTTGTTGTTCCGGCTGATTTAGAAGGGGAACTAACCTTTGAATCTCCTAGCAAAAAAGGGTTGTTTGTGCCCATGCAACTGGAAATGGAGAAAAATACAGAGGTGTTTAGAGTAAAAGATACCCTGGAATTTCATACTATTAGGAGCTTGATGGAAGATAAACGCAATCTACAATTTTCAAAAATCTATTTTGAAAAGGATTCTTTCAAAGTAAAGAAGGAAGCGGAAAAGGAACTCAAAAATTTCTTCAAACTGATCCGCGACAGAAATCTGGATATTGAAATTGCCGGGTTTACAGATCCTGACGGTAGCAAAGACTACAATAAAGTGCTGTCTAAAAAACGAGCGGAGGCTGTTAAAGCAAAGTTTATTGAGTGGGGATATCCGGAAGAAAAGATCTCTGCAGTTGGCTATGGAGAACGAATGATCGATACTACTAATCTTTCGGATAAAGAAAAAGCTAAAAACCGCAAAGTGGAGGTAAGGGTTCTTGAGAAATCTCAAAGTAAATCGGGAGCAAAATAATGAGTGAAATTTTGTCTGAAATTAAAGAAAGTATCAAACTTGAATGATTCTATTTTGTTTCGCTAAAGTTTGAAATAATACATGCATTTTTCCCATTAAAACAGGATTATATGAAATACTTTCTAACTACCCTCATCTTCCTACTCTTTACTCAGTTTGCCTTTACTCAATCCTTTCAGGAGCAAATCGCTAAAGCGGAAGCCGCCTATGATGCCAAGAACTATTTAGAGTCTGCCAAAGCTTATGAAATGGCTCTAGAAAGGAAAGATGAAAAGGGGACTGCCGGAGACTATTACAATGCGGCCTGCTCCTGGGCGTTAGCCGGCGATAAAGAAAAGGGATTATATTTTTTGAAGATTTCTGCGGATAGAGGATGGCGAAATTTTGATTGGATGCATCAAGACAAGGATCTTGAATCGTTGCAGACAGCCCCCCAATGGACTGCTATCGCGGATAAAGTGCAAGCCAACCTCGACGAGTACGAAAAAGATTTTGACAGACCCCTCAAAGAAAAGCTGGAAAAGATTTATGTCGAAGATCAGGCTTTAAGAAGGCTCATTGGTCCTGCAGAAGAAACTTTTGGGAAAGATTCGGAAGAAATGCAATATTTCTGGCGACTCATACAGCAGCAAGACAGCGTAAATGAAGCTAAAGTCGTGCAGATTATCGAAGAAAGAGGTTGGGTTGGCAGCAATATAGTAGGAGGAAAAGCCAATGCTGCGCTCTGGCTAATTATTCAGCATGCTCCATTAGAGACCCAGGAAAAATACCTTCCGTTGCTCAAAGAATCTGTCCTTAAGGGAGAATCTTCTGGCAGTCATTTAGCTTTATTAGAAGACCGAATCCAAATGCGGAATGGCAAGCCTCAAATTTACGGCTCCCAGATTGTAACCGATCCAGATAGCGGAGAGATGATGATTCACGAAATCGTAGACCCTGAATATGTCAATCAGCGCAGAAAAGAGGTTGGTTTGGGCCCGTTAGAAGACTATGTAAAGCGCTGGGGTCTTGAATGGACGGTTCCGCAGAAGGAGCGATAACCACAAAGCATCGTATCGGCAAATAGGTGAAAGCCCATGTGTAATTCATCGTCAAAATCATTCATTTTACCAATCTAAGCAAAGTATAGATGGAAAGTTTGGAAATCGCTTTCCTGGAAAAGTTATAAATAAAAACTTTAACACTTTTTTCGATTACCTTTTTCTTTTTCATGGTACTCTAATAATAGAGGGCTTGGTGTAATTTTTTTCTTCAGGATTTTTAAACTGAGGAGGGAATTTGTCAAACCACGTTATACACGTTCCAAGGTGTCAGACGCTCCGCGCCTATTGGGGTATGTTATACACGTTCCAAGGTGTCAGTCGCTCCGCGCCTGTTGGGGTATGTTATGCAAATGTCTACGGAGATGTC
>CAZHOV010000021.1:0-44369 GCA_964534315.1 uncultured Saprospiraceae bacterium
AAAAACCTTAATAATATTTTGCAATTTTACAAATCTTTCGCTTGCGAAAGATCAGTTATTACTACTGATCTATCTATTAATTTAGTCAATTTGCAGCTTTTTCCATCAAGTAGGAAAAAATAATCCTAAACCAGGTATGCTTATTATACAAAATTCGTTTTTATTGTGGATTAGTATTCTTGAAAAAAGTTAATTGGGTTTATCAAAAGAAAAGATATAAATAACATGAAAATGTACATACTATATTTGTATACTATTTTACTAATGATCTTACCACACACCGGATTTGGGCAAATAAATGACTTTACCGATGAGGAAAAATCAACTAAGGATACGCTTGCCGATGGCAAACAGGCTGTTGCTGACTTAAAAGAAGGTGCACTTATCGTTCGACTTAAATCGAAAAGTAAAAAAATTGATGCGCTGGAAAAGCTTTTTCAGGACGGGGCTATCTCAAAAGCTTCCTACGAAGCAGGAGTCCAGCGAGTGATCAAAGAACGGACAAGAGAAAATAAAAAGATTGCCGAAGCTTTCCTAAATTATTATGACTTTTCTGCTGTTTACATCATCTATGACTCTTCCTCTACGCTGGTCGCCAAAGGAACAACCAAAGATATTTTCCTGAATGAAAACCTGGAACTCGATCCTACGATTCAATTGAAAGAGACTCCCGTGGTCTTTACGCGGATAGGTAGAACGGATTTAAGCGACACAAGCGGAATGATTGGGATGATCTTTCAAAACCAGCAATTTGAGGATCTCACTAGGCCTTTTCCTTATTTCCTTCGCCTTTATCCTTTGGGGAATACCATTTTGGGAGCTTTGGAAAATGACACGTCTGTTTCAGCAAAACGCATGAAAAAATTAGTTGCCAAATGGAATGAAAAACTCAAAAAAATATACCTGGATATTAGCGCTGACCTTCCCGACCGACCTTAGTCCATCTTCTGATAAAAGGATAACTAAATACTGCCATCAAAATCACTAATCCGCCCCAATAAAAGCCAGGGCTTAATTCTTCGTTTTCCTGAAGGAGAAGCCAGGCCAATATGATTCCATAGACAGGCTCCAGATTGATCGTTAAATTAGAGGCAAATGCAGAAATGTGCTTCAGCGCTTTCAGTGCTAATACGTAAGCAAGAGTAGTACAAGCAAACGCCAATATGGCCAGATACCCCCAATCAGAAGGGCTGGGCCAAAATGGCTGAGGGTCATAAATAAATAAAAATGGCAGTAACAAGGTAATAAAAAACCATCCGCTACCTAATTCTAAAAAAGTTATTGATAACGGATCTGCCTTGTTGATCAGCAATTTATTGAATATAGAAAAAGTCGCTGCCAGTAAAGCAGAAAGCAACCCCACAATAATGCCCGCCAGCATTGAAAAGTCAGTATAATTCACGATTAAGATCATACCCGGAATGATGAGCAGTCCCAACCCGATTTCATACCATTTTATCCGCTCTCTTAATATCAGTGGCTCTAATAGCGACGTAAAAAAAGAAGTGGTTGCCATACATATCAACGTAATGGAAGCATTTGCGAGTTTAACCGCTCCAAAGAAGCAAATCCAGTGTAGAGCTACTATTACCCCAATACCCAAATACTTTAGAATTAACGATCTTGGCAACTGATGTAACTGCTTTCCAAGACGGATCAAAAAAAACAAGCTGATGCTGGTCAACAACATTCTCCACCATACCATCACTGTTGCTGATAGCTGAATCAAATCGCCCAGGATTGCCGTAAACCCAAATAGCAAAACTGCCAAATGTAATTCTAAATACGATCTCGTAACTGGATTCATCGCTATTATTTTCAATCAAGTTGCCAGCAATAAACAAAATCTTTCTTAGATTTTTTATTTTTGCATTAAGTACTTTGTATTGCAAAACAGAAGTCAATTGAGTCTGCTGGTTGATGACACCAACTAATACGTTTCTGTTTTATAGTAATTTTTTATTAACGAATTAACTCAATTAAATTTCTGTAGAAAGAGAAAAACACTCTTCTATATCTATTGTTCTAATCCTTTAATCAACCCTAAATATTAAAATATGTCTTTAAGTGTAGGTGATAAAGCACCAACTTTTAAGCTCGTTTCAACCGATAAGCAAGACGTTTCTCTAGAACAAAAAAGAGGAAGCAATGTCGTTCTGCTTTTTTTTCCGTTAGCATTCACCAGTGTTTGCACCGATGAGCTTTGTACCATGCGAGATGATATTGCCACCTACAATGATCTGGATGCAGAGATCCTGGCAATTTCTGTAGATTCTCCTTTTACGCTGGAAAAATTCAAGGCGGAACAAAAGCTTAATTTCCAGGTTTTATCAGATTTTAATAAGGAGGCCGCTAGAGCCTACGACGCTCTACATGAGGAATTTGCTTTTGGTATGAAAGGAGTTGCCAAGCGATCTGCATTTGTAATTGATAAAGATGGAATTATTCGTTATCAAGAAGTGTTGGATAATCCGGCAGAACTTCCGAATTTTGAGGCAATAAAAAATACGCTAAAGACTATTCAATAATTGATTACCGTAGCAATTCGAAAAAATAAAAATTGATTATGATCTACAACCAAGACCATGGTGAACTCGAAGAACTTTTAGTAGAAGAAGAATTGAAGCAAGAAAGCACAGGTACCGGCGAGGAGTCACAGCTTGTTGTATATAATGATGACTTCAATACATTTGATTGGGTCATCCAATGTTTTACCGAAATCCTGCAGCATACCTTTGAGCAGGCGGAACAACTTTCGCTTATCATCCACTTCAAAGGAAAAGCTACTGTCAAAACAGCCCCGTATGCTGAATTAAAACCTAAAAAAGACGCTTTAATCGACCGGGGCCTATCTGCTGTAATTGAAAAATAGGCCATTTAATGCCGATTTTTCTCCTGGATAAAAATGAAATTGCATTCCCCCCTCCCCACCTCGCCGATGAACAAGGGGTTATCGCAGTTGGTGGAGACCTACGTCCTCAACGATTGCTTCTTGCTTATCAGTTGGGTATTTTCCCCTGGTACAGTAAAGGAGAACCAATCATGTGGTGGACACCTGACCCTCGATTTGTCTTGTTTCCCGAAGACCTAAAAGTCAGTAAAAGCATGCGTCCCTACTTCAATCAACAGAAATTTATTGTTACCGCTGACCAACATTTTCAGTATATTATTGACAATTGCAGCAAGCAACCTCGAAAGGGGCAAACGGGAACTTGGATTACTAAGGAGATGAAGGACGCCTATATTCAACTCCACGAACTGGGATTTGCGCATTCTATAGAAATCTGGCAAGACCATGAAATTGTTGGGGGCCTTTACGGTATTTCCCTGGGTAAAGTGTTTTTCGGAGAGTCCATGTTTACCAAAGTAAGCAATGCATCAAAATTTGGTTTTATTAGCTTAGTCAAGAAATTGAAAGCCTTGGATTTCTGGCTCATCGACTGCCAACAGGAAACCCGCCATCTTAAAAGCCTTGGAGCTAATTCGATTTCCAGAAATTCCTTTCAAAAATATTTGAAAAAGAACGAATCAGAAAATACCTTGCAGGGAAATTGGGGAAAACTTTTTGACCTTACTACTTAAGCTTTGTCATTATGCGTTGGTACAAATTATTGATCGGATTGCTAGCTGTTGTTTTTCTTTCTTTTTCGGATCGCGGGAATAATAAATACCCTCAAGCGTATTTTCGTTCTCCCGTCGATCAAACCATTTATTTATCCGGTACATTCGGAGAGTTAAGGCCTAACCATTTTCACTCAGGAATTGATATTAAAGCCAGAAACGGACGCATTGGTCAGCCGCTTTATTCTTGTGCTGACGGATTTGTATCTAGAATAAAAGTACAACCTGGCGGTTATGGCAATGCATTATATATTGACCACCCCAATGGCTACACAACGGTGTTCGCACATCTTAAAGATTATTCCGAAAAAATTGAAGCCTATATCCGATCTCAGCAGTTTAAGAAAAAATCATTTAGTGTTGACCTTTATCCATCACCCGGTTCACTCTCTGTAAAAAAGGGCGAAGTTATCGGGCATCTGGGACTATCGGGTACCTCGTTCGGACCACACCTGCATTTTGAGATAAGAGACACCAAAACAGAAGAACCCATCAATCCGCTTTTGTTTGGGTTTGAAGTGAAAGATAACCTTCCTCCAAGGTTGCATCAACTCCGCATCTATTCACTCAATCAAAAAAACGAATCTTTTGATTCTCAAACCTTTTCCATAAGAGGAGCTCCGGGAAACTACTACATCAATAAAGATACGGTCATTGCAAAAAATAATCGGGTGGGCTTTGCGCTAAAAACCTATGACCATATGAATGGAGTAAGTAATTGGAATGGCGTTTATAATATTTCAACTTTTATTGACGATTCTCTGGTCTATGAATTTGAGATGGAGCGGTTCTCATTTGACGAAACCCGCTACATCAATGCACATATGGATTATCAAGATCGTTTGCTACGCAAGAGCTACTTCAACCGTTGTTATCGACTTCCCGGTAATCAGCTTTCTGCTTACCCGATTCAAAAGAATGATGGAGTTGTTGAACTTTCCGGAAAAAAAGCCAAAAAGGTGACCATTTTATCAAAGGACATTAAAGGCAATCAATCTGAACTAAGCTTTTTCGTTAAAGGGAGTGAAGGCAACCTGCCTACGTACCAGTCTTACAATTACCTTTTACCATACAATGAAAAAAGCCTGATTGAGAACGGCTCTATCTATTTATTTTTTCCAAAGGGCTGTTTGTATGAGGACCTTTATCTTCAATATGCTTCTACCTTCGAAAAGAGCTTTGGCACCTACTCGTCAACACACCATATCCACAATTTTAAAACCCCGGTTCATACCTATTTTGACATAGGTATCATACCCGTTGACCTCCCTGACTCGCTGAAATCAAAGGCTTTTATAGCCTATTGCGACAACAGGGATAACATAGTCAATTACGGAGGAGAATGGAAAGATGGTATGCTTATGGCTAAGGTACGGGATCTTGGTGATTTTTCCATTATGGTAGATCAGGAGCCTCCGGACATCAAACCGGTGATCTTCCGATCTAATTTAAGGGGAGCTTCAAAAATTGCTTTCCGAATTTCAGACAACTATAAGACCGCCAGAAATGCACCCGAATTGCAATATTTCCCGACCATTGATGACGAATGGGTCTTAATGGATTATGACAAGAAGAACCAGCTCATTACTCACTATTTTGATTCTGATCTCCCACAAGGTAAACACCAATTCCGGCTTACGGTGATCGATAATCAGGGAAACGAACAGGTGTTTGAGCGCAGTTTTTACCGGTGATTTTGAGGGTAAATCTAGATTTGCGAATTTTGTCGTGCCCCACCTATAGGTGTGGCACATCTATAGGTGTGCCACACCTATGTTAGCCTAAACCTTTTCTCCTCCACTACGTTCTTTTCTTCGGACCATCGACTTATAATTTTCAAAAACTAAATTAAACCTATATGATTACACTAAAACCTGGCGACAAAGCCCCAGCTTTCTCTAGTATTAACGAAAAAGGAGAGCCGATCTCTTCTGAAGATTTCAAAGGGAAAAAGCTCATCTTATTCTTCTACCCAAAAGACAATACCCCTGGTTGTACTGCCGAAGCATGTAGTCTTAGAGACCATTACGCAGAACTAAAAGAAAAAGGCTTCGAATTGCTCGGCGTCAGCCCGGATAGTGCCAGAAAGCATACCAATTTTATTAACAAATTCGAATTTCCCTTCAGCCTTTTAGCCGATACAGAAAAGGAAGTTATACAAGCATATGGAGCCTGGGGCGAGAAAAAAATGTACGGCAAAACCTATGAAGGAGTATACCGAACTACTTTCATTATTAATGAAGAGGGCGTGATCGAGAAGGTTATTGAAAAAGTAAAAACCAAGAACCACGCCGAACAGATCCTAGCAGAAATGGGGCTCAACTAAAAGGGCAGATCATCCATATTTTGGTCCATTGCCGGTTCGTCATCCGCACCTGGAAATGAAGAATCCCCCATTGGCTCTTGAGTAGGAGGAGCCTGGCTCTCTTGCTGCTGGCCTCCTTCTATTCGCCATGCATTCAAATTAGTGAAATATTTTCCGTTCCATTCTCTACCCCTGAGATCAAAGTGTACCTTGATCTCATCACCTTCACTATACGAATCAATTAAGGCGCATCTATCCTGAACTAACTGAAATTTTATGAATTGCGGATAATTCCCATCTGCAATTTCAATAACAAAATCCCTGGCTTGAAAAGATTGCGTCTTACTTTCTGTTTCAAACTTTTTGTGCAACTTCCCGATAACTTCAAAAGACATATTTTTGTATCAATTTTTCTTTACGAATACTTTCTTAATATCAAGATTAACTAGTAACTTTTTCAACTATATATTGGTATCCAAAGGTAAAAAAAATCAGGCAAAAACTTACCTTGAGCTAAATATGACTGAAATAAAAAAACTCGCCGGCCAGACAGTTATCTACGGGATCAGCTCTATTATAGGAAGGATGCTGTTTTTTATCCTTACCCCTCTATACACCATTCTTATTTTTGACCCGGTGGAATATGGTGTCATTACAGATTTTTATGCTTTCATAGGTATCGCCCTGGTGGTATTTACGTATCGAATGGAAATGGCTTTTTTCCGCTATGGAGCCGACAAAAACCTCTATCGCGACAGTTTTCAGACGGCACTTTCGTCCATTATCGTTTCTACTATTTTTTTCTCTTCCATTTTGATATTTTTGGCATCCTGGCTTATTCAGTCTCCCCTATTTGATTATCCTGACCGGACAAATTTATTATTAATGAGCATCGGGATCGTTGCCCTTGATGCACTGGCTGAGATTCCTTTTGCAAAACTTAGACTAGACAGCCGCCCATTGCGGTTTGCCTTGATCAGAATATTGGGTATTGCAGTAAACCTGGGGCTCAATCTGTTTTTCCTGCTCTTTTGTCCTTATGCACTCGGGCAGGAATTCTGGTCCTTTTTACATCCGCTTATTGATCGTATATATGACCCCTCTTTCGGTATTGGCTATGTCTTTCTGGCCAATCTAGCTTCAAGTGCCGTTGTTATTATATTGCACTTACCTCAATTTCTCGACTGGCGTCCCAAACTCAATTTTGCACTTTGGAAACAGATGATGAGCTATGCATTGCCCCTGATCATTGTAGGGTTTTCGTTTGTAATAAATGAAATGTTAGACCGCAAATTAATACCATTATTAGGAAGCGGAAGCCGGGAGGAGAATATAGCGGATTTAGGAATTTACGGCGCCAATTATAAATTAGCTATGATTCTTAGCCTTTTCACTCAGGCCTTCAGGTATGGAGCGGAGCCCTTTTTCTTTAAGCAGAGAGCCTTTGCGGATGCCAATGAGAAGTATGCCAAGGTAGCTAAATACTTTATCATTGTAGCAATGATTGGCTTTTTAGCGATCACTTTGCTAATCGATCTTTTTAAATTTTTTATTGGCTCCAAATATTGGCCGGGGCTGCATGTTGTACCTATATTATTACTAGCCAACCTAATGCTTGGGGCTTACTATAATTTTTCACTTTGGTATAAACTGACAGATAAAACACTTTGGGGCGCGGCTATTTCTATTTTGGGAGCACTCATCACCATTCTGCTAAATATTTGGTGGATTCCTATCTTCGGGTATACGGGCAGTGCATGGGCAACGTTAATCTGCTATACCACCATGATGCTGCTCGGTTACAGCTTCGGACAAAAGTACTACCCTATTCCCTACCCTGTGAGGCGACTTGGACTCTACCTTTTCAGCAGTTTGATACTATGGGGAGTTTTTAGTTGGTTTAGACCAGAAAACATGTGGAAATCGCTTTTCTTAGGGGCGATTCTTTTTGTACTATTTCTTTTACTTTTAGTACGCTTTGAAGGGAAGGAAATAAAAGCATTATTTTTGTCTAGGAAAACTGCCACCTGAGCCAGTCCCAGATGTATACCCGGTTTTTGTAGAGCAGTACTACCCCGGCAATCGCTGCAAATAAGGCAATGATCTTGATTTTCCGGACCGAGTTTTTATAGCGCTCAGACCGGCTCTTATATTTATTCATTTTGGCTAATGACATATCGTTCTTTTTTTACTACAAAGGTAAGATTAACTTGTTAACTTTGCAGCCAAAAGTGACGATTGTTTATAATGAGCCGACGCAACAAACTTCAAAAATTCAGTGAATTATTAACCTTTCGCAATGTAGTAGAAAATTTCGATCCGAAAAATCCTGGGTTAACAGGAGAAAACGGAGCCCCTGTCGTTCTGAAAGGAAAGTGGGCAAAAGATTTTTTCGGAAATGATCATCCGATCACTCTGGAATTAGCTTGTGGTAGGGGTGAATATTCATTAGGACTGGCAAGAAAGTACCCCGACAGGAATTTTTTAGGTGTTGATATAAAAGGTGCACGCATCTGGAAAGGGGCTTCTATTGCATTAAAAGAAGAAATCCGGAATGTGGGATTTCTCAGAACACGCATCGAACAAATCAGCCTATTTTTCGAACCCGGAGAAATAGCAGAGATTTGGATTACCTTTCCCGATCCTTTTTTACGAAAAAGCAAAGCGAATAGGAGACTCACCTCCCCTTTTTTCCTCAACCAATACCAAAAAATACTCAAAGAAGGAGGGCTGATACACCTGAAAACCGACGAAATCAGGCTATACGAATTTACGCTTGAAGTCCTTAATGAAAACAAAAATTATGAGATTTGCCACCAAATCGAGGATATCTATGCCAAACCATTGGTAAATGAAGAACTCGAACTGAAAACCTATTACGAAAACATGCACTTAAAGGCGGGAAAAACGATTAAGTACATCCAATTTAAGATTTAGTCCATTCAAATATATCATTTATTAATTTATAATTTTTTAAAGATTAACTAAGTAAGAAATAATTTTAAATATTTTTATAATCATCGAAGCATTTTTGAGCTTCTTCCGTATAAACCGGTTGATATCAATTTATCCCGTCAAATAAGCAGTAATTATTTTAAAATTTCAAGCATACATTTTAGAAAACTGATTTACTTTTAAATTTAACCACTTTTTACATCTTAACAACAAACCATCAGTCCCATGGCCGGAAAATTTACCAAGAACCTACTATTCGTAGTTACCTTTCTTATTAGTTCAATTTCAATTAGCACAGCTCAGATTACTTTATCAATGACAGATACCTGTGTCAGCACGGGGGATACCCTTTCACTTGACCTGATCGTTGAAGGATTTGAAGGTGTCGCTGGATTTCAGTTCTCCCTGGAATGGGATGAGACTGTTATCGATTTTATATCCCTTGAAAATCTGGTTCCTTTTGTCTCGGGTTCAAACTTAAATCTAAGTAATGCACCAGACGGCAGCTTGAACCTGCTTTGGTTCGACTTTGACCTGGAAGAGCAAAGCCTTCCCAACGGTTCGATATTTTTTACGCTTAATTTTTTAGTGACCGGAACTTCGGGAATGTCATCTCCTGTCACACTAACTGATTCCCCCACTATCGTAGAGGCTCTAGATGCTGAACTCACCCCGATCGCGGTTAATCCACCTCCCGGTACCGATCTGGCAACGGTTTTTATAGATGGGCCGCCGACCGCCGTATGTGTTGATGACACAGTTTCCTTAAATGGAGGTATTGCGAGTATCACCCCTGCTAACGTGGATGGCGGTAGTTTTGACGATTGCAATCCCATATCGCTTTCCGTTACTCCAAATATTTTTAGTTTACAAGATACCGGCGAAAACGTTGTCGAACTTATCGTTATCGATACTGCTGGCTTCGCTGATACCTGCACCTCGATTGTTACTGTCGTTGACGACGGAGGAGGTGTTGGCCCAACAGCCGTTTGCCAGGATATTTCCGTCCAGCTTGACGCTTCGGGTATGGTCACAGTTGATGCAGGCCTTGTGGATGGCGGATCTACCGGAACAGGAACGTTGAGCTTTTCTCTTGATCCAACTAATGTTTTTTCTTGCTCAGAAATTGGTCCTAACAACGTAAATCTATTTGTTACCGATGATCTTGGCACCTCTTTTTGTACCGCTGTAATAACTGTGCTCGATACCATCTCTCCTCAGGCTATCTGTCAGGATATTACCGTCCAACTGGACGATATGGGGAATGCGTCCATCACTCCAGGTGACCTTCAGGGTAACGGTACTTTTGATAACTGCTCAATTGATTCCTCAACTGTTTCAATCGATTCCTTCTCCTGTGCAGAGCTTGGCGGGCAACCAGTGGAGCTTACCATTTTTGATCAAAGTGGCAATCAGGGTTCTTGTACCAGTACCGTCACCGTATCTGATACTGTACCTCCTGTAGCCGTTTGTCAGGATATTACCGTTCAGTTGGATATGACGGGGGCTGTTGCAATAGCAGCTGTAGATATAGATGGTGGAAGTACGGATAATTGCGCTGTCGACCAGTTGAGCCTGAATATTCAAGCTTTTACTTGTTCTGACCTCGGAACCCAAACCGTTACCTTGGAAGTAACGGATCAAAGCGGGAATGTAAATAGCTGCGATGCACAGATTTCTGTTCAAGACACTATGCCACCTACGGCTATTTGCCAAAATATCACCGTCTTTCTCGACGATACCGGAACAGTACAATTATTCGGCTCTGATCTTGACAACGGAAGTATAGACAATTGTGGAATAGACACTTTAATTGCAGAACCAGCAACCTTCTCCTGTGCGGATGTTGGCATGCAAACGGCTTCTTTAATTGCTTTTGATGCAAGTGGTAACAGCGATACTTGTTCTTCTACTGTTATGGTGGCTGATAAAACCCCTCCTACGCCTGTTTGCCAGAACACTACTGTTTTCTTAGACAATTCAGGCAGTGTTACGATTACTGCCGATGATATAGATGGTGGTAGCTCAGACAACTGCGCTATTGAGACGACTGAGGTCACCCCTGCTTTCTTTAGTTGTGATCAAATCGGAGAGCAAGTTATAAACCTTATCGTTACTGATGTCAATGGAAATGTCGATTCTTGTGAAGCAATCGTTACCGTACAAGACAATACGCCTCCTGATATGGTTTGTAATGACGTGACTGTTCAATTAGATCAATCTGGAGAAGCCTCTTTGTCACCGCTGCAGGTAGACGGTGGTAGTACGGATAATTGTAGCTTTGAAAGCATTGTTGTTGCTCCGGAATCCTTTACCTGTGCAGATATCGGAACTCAGATCATCACGCTTACAGGAACCGACTTAAGCAATAACACCGCTGCCTGTGATGCACAAGTTACAGTTCAAGATAACCTTGACCCAGCAGCAGTTTGTCAGGATATAACCATTCAATTAGATGCGAACGGGATGGCAACGCTTACCCCTGAGGAAGTTGACGGAGGAAGTACCGATAATTGCTCTATAGCCACTACTGAAATTTCTATTACCGAGTTTGATTGTTCGTTCCTTGGTGTTCAGCCTGTTACCCTTACCGTCACTGATGAAGGGGGCAATACAGATGAATGTACAGCTCAGGTCACCATAGCAGATGAAATAGCGCCAATGGCCGTTTGTCAGGATATCACGGTTCAGCTTAATGCTGATGGCACATACATATTGAGTCCGGCTGAGGTTGATGGCGGCAGTACTGATAACTGCTCAATCCAAACGTTAATGGTCACCCCAGACACGTTCACCTGTAATGACCTGGGGCCTCAAACCATCGCCTTTATCGTTACCGATAACAGTGGTAATATGGATACTTGCGGCGTTCAGATAGTCATCGAAAATAGCTCAACACCGATGGCTATGTGCCAGGATGCAGAGATCTTTCTGGACCCGAATACAAACATTGCTACCCTCAATCCGGAAGCTGTTTTTGCCGGAGCAGGAGGAGCTTGCGACAATTTTACGCTTTCTGTAACGCCAAATACGTTTACCTGCGATGAGCTCGGCCCTAATCAGGTTACCCTCACCGTCGAAATTCCAGGAGGTAGCGGTCCTTCAACCTGTACGGCGCAAGTGACGGTAACGGATTCGGTTGCTCCAACGGCTAATTGCGTGGAAGATCTTGTACTTCAGCTTGATGGTAACGGCTCCGTTTCTGTCGATCCAAGCCAGATAGACGCAGGAAGTTTTGACAATTGCTCAGATATTCAGTTAATAGGTGTTCAACCTAATCTTTTGGTTTGCGAAGATCAGGGCACTAATTTAATTACCCTTACGGTAGCTGATGAAAATGGAAATACCGGCTCCTGCGAATCGTTCGTTATCATTCAAGATCTTTTACCTCCTGTGGCAATTTGCCAAAACGACATTACCGTTGAATTGGACCCAGATGGTATAGTAACCGTCGATCCTGAAATTTTTGACAATGGCTCG
Organism: uncultured Saprospiraceae bacterium; assembly: GCA_964534315.1. Taxonomy (GTDB): domain Bacteria; phylum Bacteroidota; class Bacteroidia; order Chitinophagales; family Saprospiraceae; genus CAZHOV01. Next base: position 12,362 of record CAZHOV010000021.1, read on the forward strand.
ACTGACAACTGCAATAAATTAAGCTTTTCTGCCTCTCAAACTATGTTTAGTTGTGCTGATCTAGGATTTAATTTTGTAGACCTTAGCGTCACTGATGACAGTGGGAACGAATCGACTTGTATGGCAGGAATCACCATCGAAGTGCCTGATCCTGACCCTATCGAATGTAATGATATCACTGTCTTCCTTGGCCCCTCAGGTACCACTAGTATTACCCCAATAGATATAATAGATGAATTACCCGACTTTGTGTGTTTTTTCTATCAAACCACTGTATTTCCAAATGCTTTTTCTTGCGGTAGTATAAATTCTAACCCCAATCAGGTAACAGTAGATGTTACTGATGGATTTGGCAATGTATTTACTTCTTGTACAGCAAATGTAACGGTTGTCGATAATATCTCGCCCGAAGCGGTTTGTCAGGATATCACTATTAATATTGGAGGAAGTGGCTCCTCTTCTATTTCTGCGATGGATGTTGATGGCGGTAGTTCAGATAATTGTGATATTGTTTCTATGACTATATCAAATGATGAATTCTTCTGCGACGATCAGGGAAATAACTCTGTCACCCTTACAGTTACCGACCAAAGCGGATTAAGCGATCAGTGTACTGCTAATGTAACGGTCGACGGAGGAGGCGGATTGAATGCTATTTGCATGAATGCCACCGTGCCGGTTGGTGTTTTAGGTACTGCTAATATTACTCCTCAGGATATAGATGCCGGAAGTACTTCTGATTGCGGGGACATTTTCCTTTCGGTGGCTCCCAATTCATTCGATTGTTCGGATATCGGGCCAAATCAGGTTACGCTTACTGTTTCCAATAACAGCGGGGGTTCCGAAACTTGTACCTCAACAGTCACCATTGTAGATAATGCACCACCCATTCTTTCTTGTAATGATCTTGACGTCGAACTTGATGCGGGAGGTAATGCAACGATTAACCCAGGCATGATTGTCGACATCCCGAACTCAATTGAAAATTGCGGCACCATCACCCCAATTTCTGCTACTCCTAACTTTTTTGATTGCTCCAACTTGGGTACTAACCAGGTAGCAGTAGTAGCCATTGACGGTAATGGTAACCAAGCCACCTGCGTAGCAGAAGTAAATATCATTGCCAATGATCCTAATTTAAACCTTACTGCTACCACCAGCTCCACTCCCGAATCCTCTCCCGGAGCGATGGATGGTACAGCAAGCGTTATGGTTTCCGGAGGTAGTGGTAATTATAGCTACCAATGGTCTCCAGGAGGTGGTTTTACTCAAACTATTAGTGGTCTCTCTAGCGGAATCTACACGGTTACCGTTACCGATAATGGTACTGACTGTATGGTGACTGCTTCGGTTACAGTAGGTGTTGCTACTGATGTTACTTTTATCGCCGGCGATGTATCAGGCGACATGGGTACCACCGTCGATATACCGATAACTGTTGAGAATTTCAATGATATTGAGTCGTTCGAATTCTCTATTCAGGTAATCAACCCTTCTATCGCAGCTATACTTTCAGCAGGTAACTTAGGTTTGCCAAATATTAATATAAATACGCTTGGCAATACGCTTACGGTTGAATGGGATGGTAGTGGAAATCCGCAAACACTTGCTGATGGTACAACACTATTTACCATTACCGTTAATTTGCTAGGTGATCCTCAGGAATCTACTCCTGTTATTTTCACCGATATTCCGCTTGGCATAGAAGTAGTTCAAAACCAGGGAAGTCCGCAAGTAATTATTGCAACATTTGTCGATGGTTCTGTAACGATCAATGATGATGTAGTTATCTTATACGAAATTAGCGGGCAAATAAGAACAGAATTAAATTTACCCATTGCTCTAACAGAAGTGAACCTGGAAGGAGATGCTACGGGACAGGAGGTAACCAGCGCTACCGGAACTTATCTTTTTGAAGTAGAACAAGGGGCAGATGTAATGGTCACTCCATTTAAAGACATCGGTTACTTAAACGGTGTTTCTACCTTCGACCTGGTATTGATTACCCAACATATTTTGAGTATCGAACTACTACCAACCCCTTACAAGATCATTGCAGCAGATGCCTCTAATGACGGTTTGGTTACCACTTTCGATATTGTTGAATTAAGAAGACTTATCCTTCAGATCGTTCCAACCTTACCCAATAATACTTCATGGAGATTTGTCAAAGCAGATTACGTCTTTCCGAACCCCCTTAATCCGTTTAATCCTGCTTATCCAGAATCTATGGATTATTTTGATGTCAATAGTGATTTTCTAAATGAAGATTATATTGGAGTAAAGATCGGAGATGTCACCGATGATGTCGATCCGCTGGCGTTAACAGGAGGCACTACAGCCAACAGAAGCGGAGCAATCACATTCTCTACTCCCGATCAGGAACTTGTGCAGGGCACGACCATCGAAATCCCTTTTTACGCGTCAGACTTTAACGATATGCTAGGGTTTCAATATACCTTATCTTTTGATGAGTCTGCAATAGCATTTAAAGGATTGAAAACGTCCAATTTACCGGATTTAACTATCGAGAATTTTGGATTAGCAAAAGTTCAGGATGGTCTGATATTAGGAAACTGGTTTAGACCGGTCGCTTTTTCTGCAAATAAAGACCTGCCAATCTTTGTGCTAGAGTTCGAAGCAAAACAAAATAGCAATTCCTTAAAAGGATTACTGGAAATAAATTCAGACCAGCTTCAAAAGGAGGCTTACCGGAAGGCAGCAAACCCGGTTATGGATATCCGTTTTGAAATCAGCGACCAGGAAATGCCACAAACCAGCATTGAGGTACTCCCCGCAAGACCTAATCCTTTCAGCAATATTACGACGATTGGATTTGTACTGCCTGCTGACCAGAATGTTTCCCTTCAGGTTTATGATTTGACAGGCAAGCTACTTATGACTGATCAACAATCATTTTCAGAAGGATACCAAGAATGGATCATCCAAAAAGACCAACTTAAAGGTAGCGGTATTTATTATTACGAAGTTGCTACCGATAAAGACCGGTTCTTAGGAAAAATTATTTTGACAGAATAGATCATTTTTCACTTCTATAATACTTTTTTAACCTTTTTTCTGCACTGCCCCGTTTTACAGAAATTGTAAAACGGGGCAGTTTTCTTATTAAGATCATTAATAACCGTAGTAAGGTTTGGATATTTACATCATGTTAATCAATATTCGGCCCTCACTTTAATTAATGAGCCCCTTACAATTTTAGAAAAAAAATAATATATTGCATTTATGTATGATGGGAGGTTCCATACTACTAATGGGATTTACCCAAAAAGAAGGGGCAAGTCTTCAAACCATCAACAATACTCTACTACATCTGCCGGTTTCTGTTAACTCTCGATTAAGTTATCTTTAATTTGATCATTTTTTTTCCATCTAACGTTCGTTTCCATTAATTTTAAGAATGAAAATTTTGGTGATTTTCATAATAAGAATAAATCCAAAATTTACTTACTCCATCTGATCATTCACTCTCAGTTCATCACTAGTAGCTTATTAAAAACACAAAAACACCTATTACCATGTTAATTAGTGGTGTATTAGAATTAATCTTTGCTTTTTTTACAGCTTTTTTAATCACGTTTTTTGCGATTCCTCCAATTATTAACATCGCAAAAGAAAAAAACCTTTACGACGAGCCTGGTGAAAGACATTCCCATGAAAGGCGTACTCCCTCCCTCGGAGGTATCGCCATCTTTGCAGGAGTTATTTTTGCGGTTATCTTATGGACTCCTGCTTCAGTCTTTAGTAATTTACAGTTTTTCTTATGCTCTTGTTTGATCGTTTTTCTGATTGGAATAAAAGATGACATCTTCCCACTTTCTCCTACCAAAAAGCTTGCGGGCCAAATACTGGCCGTCAGTGTTCTGGTCTTTTTCGCTAATTTACGGCTGACAACCATGCACGGCCTTTTTGGAATTTATCAACTACCCTTAGTGGTAAGTATTGCCCTATCTGTTTTTACTATCCTGGTCATTATCAATTCGTTTAATTTGATTGACGGAATCAACGGGTTATCCGGTAGTATCGGCATCTTGATCAGTATTTTCCTGGGAAGCTGGTTTCTACTCATCGGTCAACCTGCCTTAGCGATCATTGGATTCTCTCTGGCAGGAGGACTAATCGGTTTTCTATGGTATAATATAACCCCCGCCAAAATTTTTATGGGGGATTCAGGCTCCCTGCTGCTTGGGCTTATCTGTTCTTTTCTGATATTTCGGTTTATCGAATTACATGATCAGGAATTGTATGAACAGTTTCCGGGCTTAGCCTTTCAATCTGTTCCGGCAGTTTCCATAGGTATTTTGATCTTACCACTTTTTGATACGTTAAGGGTTTTCACCATGAGAATTCTGAAGGGTAAATCCCCCCTTCATCCCGACCGGAATCACATTCACCACTTATTGATAGATTGTGGATTTTCGCATATGCAAGCCACCGGAATTTTAGTATTAGTCAATATTTTCTTTATCCTGGTTTCCTTTTATTTCCAAAATCTTGGTTCTTTTTATTTGATAGTCCTTATCTTTATTTTGGCTGTTTTAATGACGGGATATTTGTATTATACTGTTTCTAAGAAAAATTTCAAACAGACCACAACCTAACTTCATGAATTTTTTATGGGTCTTTTTGGGCGGAGGTATCGGAAGTGTACTGAGATATCTGATAGGGATTTTGATCAGACAGTGGGAACTTAATTTCCCGTGGGGGACCTTTGCAGCCAACATGATCAGCTGCTTATTATTGGGATTGCTAACCGGCCTGTTTATAAAAGATCAGCTGTCCTTTTCTGCAAGACTGTTTTTTATGACCGGATTATGTGGGGGATTTAGCACCTTTTCAACCTTTTCTTTCGAAATAGTTGATATACTTAAAGACGGAAACTGGACCGCAACACTTTTATATGTTGGATCCAGTTTAGTTTTTGGGGTTATCGCTATATTCATCGGCTTAAAAACTACCCAATGGATTTTTTAGAGGCGCTTCACCTGAATGTTCAGATTAACATCCCCAAATAAGTCAATCTCCTCACCTTTGACATTTTCCTGCATGTCCAGATCATCAGCAAGCGTTTCTGCGCGAATATAATCGCCAAACTGCTGAATCGCGTTTTGAATAGAACGATGCTTCTCAATCTTAATGGAGATTTTATCTGTTACATTGAAATTATTATTCTTCCGGATATTTTGGATGCGGTTGACTAGCTCTCTGGCAGTACCTTCCGCTTCCAATTCTTCTGTAATATTCACATCCAGAGCCACCGTAAGCGCTCCGTCAGAAGCTACAAACCACCCCGGAATATCCTCGGAGGTGATGATAAAATCCTCGAGCGTCAAATCATAAGTAGTTCCATTGATCGACAATGGAAATTGATTGGATCGCTCAATTCCGTTGATCTCTGCCTGAGTAAGGTTGGTAATGACCTGAGCGGCTTGCTTCATATCTTTCCCCAAACGCTTCCCCAATGTTTTGAAATTAGGCTTTGCTTTTTTCTTGATTAATCCGGTAGTGTCTTTTACCAATTCAATCTCTTTAACATTCACTTCTGCCAAAATCAGGTCTTTGACCTCTTCAATCTGTTGTTCAAAAGATTCGTCTAAAACCGGTAATAAGACTCTTTTGAGTGGCTGCCGAACTCTGATTTTATGATTTTTGCGGAGAGAAAGCACCAGAGATGAAATTTGCTGAGCGTACTCCATGCGCTGTTCAAGTGAATCATCGATCAATGCGGAATCTGCCTCCGGAAAATAGGATAAATGAACAGATTCGTGGGTATCTTTTTGAGTAACTTCATTTAAATTCCGGAATAACCACTCTGCAAAAAACGGGGCAATGGGAGCCATTAATTTAGAAATGGTAACCAGGCAATCATATAGTGTTTGATAAGCAGCAATTTTGTCGGTTGAATACTCCCCTTTCCAAAATCGTCGCCGACAGAGTCTGACATACCAATTACTTAAGTGCTCATCTACAAAATTTTGTATATGCCGCCCGGCATTGGTAGGCTCGTAGCTTCCAAACTCTGCATTGACCTGATGTATCAAAGAATTGAGCTTCGAAAGAATCCAACGGTCAATCTCCTGACGCTGATCCATTGGAACAGGAGCTTCTTTGTATTCAAATTTATCAATATTGGCATATAGAGCAAAAAAGGAGTAGGTATTATAAAGGGTCCCAAAGAATTTCCTTCTCACTTCTTCAACACCAGCAAGATCAAATTTCAGGTTGTCCCAAGGTTGTGCATTGGTAATCATATACCAGCGAGTGGCATCGGCTCCGTGTTCCTCTATCGTTTCGAAAGGATCAACTACATTTCCCAATCGCTTCGACATTTTCACCCCGTTTTTATCGAGCACCAACCCATTGGAAACCACATTCTTAAATGCAATATTATCATGGGTCATTACAGCAATTGCGTGCAAGGTAAAAAACCATCCTCTGGTTTGGTCGACCCCCTCAGCAATAAAGTCGGCAGGGAAATTGTTTTGGAAAACTTCTTCGTTCTCAAAAGGGTAATGCCATTGAGCATAAGGCATTGCACCACTGTCAAACCATACATCAATCAGATCGGGTTCCCGGTACATCGGCTTCCCCGAATCAGAAACTAATACTACTTTATCAATATAGGGCTTGTGTAAATCGAAATCTGATGACTCATAGGGGTTTGATTCCATAAATCCAGCTTCGACAGCAGCATTAATGGCTTGTCGAAGTTCTTCAACCGAACCGATACATTTTTCTTCTTCCGAGTCTTCCGTCCTCCATATTGGAAGCGGGATCCCCCAGAAGCGGGACCTTGAAAGATTCCAGTCTTGCAAGTTCTCCAACCAATTCCCAAAGCGCTTCTCTCCCGTATGACTCGGCTTCCAGTTAATCTTTTTATTCATTTCCACCATTCGGTCTTTCATAGCAGTGGACTTGATAAACCAACTGTCAAGCGGATAGTAAAGGACTGGCTTATCCGTTCTCCAGCAATGAGGATAGTTGTGGTTATACTTTTGAACATTAAACGCCTTCCCTTCTTTTTTTAATTTCACCGCAATATCAATATCTACATTTTCGTACTGAGCACCCTCATCTTTGTAATCTTTTACATACCGGCCTGCAAAATCGGTGACCTCATCAACGAATTTCCCCTGTTTATCAACTAATGTGAGCGCTCCGATTCCATATTTTTTGGCTACTTTCATATCGTCGGCTCCAAAGGAAGGAGCGATATGTACGATACCTGTGCCATCTTCTGTCGACACAAAGTCGCCAACCAGCACTTTAAATGCATCACCATCTTCAGGTTGTACGTAGGGCAACAATTGTTCATAGGTGATTCCCTCCAGGTCTTTCCCCTTAAATTTGGCCGTTAGGCTGTAAGGGATTATTTTCTCGTCGGGTTTGAATGCGTCAAAATCAGCAGCTGCCTGTTCTTCCTTAAACCACGCAGACACTAATTCTTCAGCTAAGACCAAGTTGACCCGCTCTTTGGTATATGGGTTGTAGGTTTTCACCCTCACATAATCTATTGATTTTCCCACAGCAAGAGCCGTATTTGACGGGAGCGTCCAGGGGGTCGTTGTCCAAGCTATAAAAAAGACATCTCCCTCATCTATGCCTTCAAATAAAAACTCAGATTGCTCATTTCGGAGCACCTTAAATTGAGCAACAGCAGACGTATCTTTGACATCTTTGTAGGTGCCCGGCATATTCAGCTCATGCGAACTTAATCCGGTACCGGCTGCCGGAGAATAGGGTTGCACCGTATATCCCTTATACAGTAATCCTTTATCATAAAGCACTCTTAACAAATGCCAAACCGATTCGATATAACCATTATCAAAAGTAATGTATGGGTTTTCTAAATCTACCCAATATCCCATCTTATGAGTGATATCGTCCCAGAGGTCTTTAAAGCGCATCACCGTTTCCCGGCACTTTTGGTTGTACTCTTCCACTGTTATTTTAGAACCAATATCTTCTTTAGTGATGCCCATTTCGTGCTCTACTTTCAACTCCACCGGCAGCCCGTGGGTATCCCACCCTCCTTTTCGTTCTACTCGTTGTCCTTTCATGGTGTGAAACCGACAAAATAAATCTTTTACCGTACGGCCCATAACATGGTGAATCCCCGGCTTGCCATTGGCTGATGGCGGACCTTCATAAAACACAAAAGACTTTTCAACGGGCCGCTCTTCAATGCTTTTCCTGAAAATATCGTGCTCTTCCCAAAACTGAATTACCAACCGATCAACCTCAGGCAAATTTAACCCCTTGAATTCTCTATACATAGCCAAAAAATTTATTGCTTTACTGAAATAATATATATGGGGCTTTTAAGCAAAAACATTCCTACTCAAAAACCTGTCTCCCTTAAAAACAAAAATAATAATATTGTGAATAGTTAAAATAACTTTCTACGATTTAGCGAGCTTATCCCTTGTGAAAATATCCCAATTCACTAAAATGGCAAGGCTGATGAAAAAAAATGACCCTACTTTATCGGTTTCTATTAGATCGTTGATTAGTAACAATCCATTTATAATAATAAAACAAAGCAGTACAGTCATAATAATTCGCTTATCCTGCGGATCTTTCGCTTGGTGATAAATTTTCTCTCCCCTAATCATAGCATAAAAACAAAGGACCAAAAATATTAACAATCCCGGTAGTCCCTGTTCTACGGCTACCATCAAATAATAGTTATGAATCCCGGACTTTTCCTTATTATCACTTACATAAGTTTTGAAACTTGTAACTGCATAAGGTCTGTAAAAGAAGAAAAAGTTCCCCGGGCCAAACCCGAGTACTGGTTTGTCTTCTACCATAAATACGCCCGCTACCCATCTGTAAACTCTCTCCATGGTGGATACGTCTTCACCCTTGTAAGTCGCTTCCACCAGGTTTTCAAACCTGGTGTGGCTCACCGCCCTATCGTACTCTGGCGCATAATCCATGAAGTTGTCTTTCTCGGCAAGATGTATCATCCCGAAAAAAGCCCCGATTAATACGCCCAACAAAGCCAATCTGGTCAGTTTATAGGTTATAACAAAATAAGCGCCTATAGCAATCACCACACAGATATAAGCTGCTCGGGTATAAGAAAAATAGATACCTGCAAGGTAGAGCAAAATAATCCCCCACAACCAAAACCTCTTAGAAGACCGGTCGGTAAGAGCATTTTTACGAAACCAGATGAATGGTATAAAAACTACTAATGCCGCCGCATACATAACGTGATTCTTAAAAAAAGGACCATTGACGTGATTGGCCTCATCAAACCTAAACCCCTCAAGAGCATGCCGGAACATTACAATCATCATCACGATGGTTAAAGGGTAAAAAACAACTCTGAATAACTGACGAAAGTCCTTATGTGTTCTAATCATAAAACTGGTCATAAAATAAAAAGCAGCGATGTACCAGGTTTTCGCCAAAAAAAATTTTAAGGAAACAAATACGTCATTCGAAGAGATCATTGTTGCCAATGTCCACCCGTAATGTAAAAGGAGTAAGAGTGTAATAGGATGGGTAAAAAAGGAGCTATCCAGTTTTTTAAACCGGCTAGCTAGCAAAATAATAAAAATGCCCAACAGCAATATACAAAGTGGTTCTGTCGGGATATCTGTCGCAAATCCACCACTAAAGGTGATCTCAACAGAAAGGGGAATGCTAAATAATAATAAGAAATAGATTAATTTGAAATTGGAAACCGCTAAATAGGCAATTAGAAAGATAGTAGGAACAAGTGCAAAAAGATATTCACGATAAAAAACCCCTATAAAGATGGAGAACAGTAAAACTATTGAAAATCCCCAGAAAAGCCTTTCTGAAATCAGGTCCTGACTATGCTTCGAATTTGTTGAAATTAAATCAGGCATCTGTCACTTCTTTCAAATTGAGGTCTTTATAAGTTTCTAATAATAACGTTGCCAACATACTAAAAATAAAAGCCAACAACACCGATACCACGACAATAATTGAACGCTTGGGTCTAGACTTGTTATCCGGTACTTTAGCTTCTTCTATCAGATGAATGGCAGAAAAATCTGATTCGTAAGAGGATTTGAATTGATTATAACGCTCCATGTCACTACTTACTTGAAAGTTGACGGTTTGAAGTCTTTGAAAATAACTCATCATCTGGGTAGCTCCTTTATTAAAAGCTGTTAACTGCTCATTCAACACTTTTGCCTGATTTTCTAAACTCGCAAGTTTAGCTTCCGTATTCACCAGCGAATCTCTTGTAACTCCTGGTTGGCCTTTCAATACTTTTAGCTTAGCTTTTGTACCCTCCAATTCAGAACCTATCTTTGCCACAAGACCTCCAAGTAGCTCACCTTGCGTTTCTGCATTGTAAATCCCATACTGATTCCGAAAGTATTTCAGCGAGTCTCTGATCTCTTCCATCATGTTCTTTTTCTTTTCTATACTTTTCTCATAAGTCTCGATCATCCGCTCCTGACTCTCCCGGATGATTTCCTGAGCTGCATAGTCAATCCGCTCTCTAGCGGCCTTCGCTATTTGAGCAGCAACCTCCGGATCTTTGTCTTCTACCGAAATAACAATTGCATTATATTTATTTCGCTCAACGGAATATAAATTAATTAATTTCTTTTGGACCTTAAACTGCGCCCTGGATTCATCAGGATCAATATTATACCGGTCGTAAAGATTAAAGGTATCAACAAGGTAAGTTAGCAGCTTAGAGGACTTGGCAATGGTGAGCATACGATCCACATCCAAATCATCTCCATAAATACGCTTCTTAGAATCTTTAAATAATTCATCTGGTTGGGATAAGTCAGGGCTGGCAGCCAAAAAGACAGTCTCCGCCATATAATAATTCGGCATGGTAAGAGAAATGATAATACTTCCAACCGCAGCGATCACACAGACCAGTATTATCCTTTTACGCCATTTATAAAGTATTCGTAAAATATCAACCAAACTGTCCTTTCTTTCCATTTGTTAACTAAAACTTTTGTTATAGGCACTAAAAATGATGCTCGCTCTAACCTTTCCGAAGTAATTGGTATACCTCTTTAACATTCACCAAATTAAATAACATCGCTGATAATCCGCTCAAAACGACCAACCCCAAATAGCCCGGTATCCAATTGAGCGGTGCAAAGTTATAGAAAATAAGGCTTAGTAATGCTACAAATAGTAAATAACTTATTATTCTTATAATCAAACCAATAGAAATTATATCCGGGAAAGCTTTGTAAGCAATGTATATCTGCCCTATCATCGCAAAGAACTGTGTTACTACAGTTGCGCATGCTGCTCCCTCCGCTTTATAAACACCGATCAGCCAAAAGTTTAACCCTATATTTAAGCCAACACTAATCACAAATAACCAATTGAGGCTTGCCAATTTACCATATGCAACCATTAGACTTCCGAAAATATATGTCCCTGAAATGGCTACCAAACAACTAATCAAATAACCTAATATCTTTCCCCAATAAGGAGTTGCTTCGTCATAAAGTAAAAACATCACCTCTTCCCTAAAAAATATTGTTGGCAACGCAATAGAGATCGCAATGCCAATAAATAGTTTGAAACTAATACGGATCAATGGCGCCACCGGCTCCCCAGCCTTCAATAACCTCGCCAACATAGGAATTAAAAGCCCTGCAAACAAATAACCGATCATGTTGGTCGCATCCAATAACCGGTAAGCTGAGGCATATACACCCGATTCGTATTGACCGTCCGGAAGCAACCGCTCAATCATTACCCCGTCTACACGGGTGTAAATCGACATTAGAAAAACGATCAACGCATACGGAACGCTCCTTTTCAGGATACTCAAAATCAATAATCGCTTAAACCGGAAGACCGACCAGTTGATGTGCCTGGCTACAAATCCAAAAGCGACCAATGCCGCCAGCAAATACGAAATGGTCTGACTATATACAAACCATTCTATCTTAAATACTTCCTTATAGCCCGGAGTAAATAATAAAAACCCACAGATCAATATCATCAAAAATTTATCTAATCCCGTCAATATGCTATCAAGGCGATAATATCCCAATCCGGACAGATTAGACCTCAAAAAGAAAAGACCCGATATAAAAATCTGATTTAATACCAGAAAAAAGAGCAGATAAAAAGCTGGAAAATCATAGCCCGAAATGAAGGCGAATAAAAAGGTCACTAAAGTATAAATGCCTGATAAAACGATTTTCAAAGCAAAAATATTCGGAAAGTACTTGGAGATCAAATGACCGTGCTGAGATAGATTACGACTGTTAAAGTTCTGAATACCAAAATCATTAATGATTTGAAACAGGTAGGTCAAATTCAAAAGGGCAAAATATAAGCCATAGGTTTCAGCTCCTACCGTATTCTGCACTGTCCGGTCAATCCCAAAAATGAAAATGGGTTTGATCAACACATTTATGAAGAGAACAAAGAGGACATTTAACACAAATTCTCTATTCATGCCCAAAAATAATCACATCCCTCTTAACCCCAAAACATGAATCGAAATAATAACCTGGTGAACAGGCCTGGATTATAAAACAGCTAAACTATTCATATCGTAAAGACTCGATCGGATCAAGCTTCGCAGCCTTGAGTGCCGGATAAAGCCCTGATAATAGCCCTACGAGAAAGCAGATGGAAATACCTAAAATCATCCAGCCCCATGGAATCAGAAAATCACCTCCAAGAAGATAAGTAACGATATTTCCGATGATTATACCCAAGATCACCCCTACAATACCTCCCAACTGGCAAATAACAATCGCCTCAGTAAGAAACTGTTGCAATATATTCTCATTCGTAGCTCCCAAAGCCTTACATATCCCGACTTCCCTGGTTCTTTCCGTAACCGATACCAACATAATATTCATAAGCCCTATAGCTGCACCAAGAAGTGTTATCAATCCGATAGCTATTGCCGACAACCGAAGCTTCAAAGTGTCTTCCTTAATGATATCGATTAAACCGTCACTCTTTGCAATTTCAAAATCATTGTCTTGGGAGGCTTTCAAACGCCTTACGTTCCTCATAACGCTTATAGCATGAGAAACATCCTCATCCAGGTTCTCAGCGCCCTTAGCTGCAGCAGAAATTCGGTAATTCGTGTTGGAGGTAGCATAAATTTGTTTGGCTACGGTAATCGGAATAAAGACTTGACGATCACTGCTTTGATTCATAGAAGATCCTTTAGAGGCCAAAACCCCAATTACCCGGAATTTGACATTCCCTATGGAAATGACTTTATTCAGCGCAAACTCACTCTTGCCATCAAAGATCAAATTGACAATATCCTGTCCGATCAGCGCCTTTTTCGAAAAATGTTGCAATTCCGAAAGATTAAAGTTTCTCCCGTGCGCCAACTCAAATCCGTAAACGTCGAGGTAATTTTCATCCACTCCAAACACTGAAACATTTGGATTCGTTTTCTCATTTCCATATTTGATCACTCCAATCCCCGTACAACTAAAGTTGATCGACACTTTCCCTGGAAAATCAAAGCGCTCCTTAAATTCTTCCGCCTCTTTAAACGAAATAGGATCAGCGATCTTTGCCTGCCGTCCTCTACGATTACCACGTATCCCCTCCCCTGACGGTTTTATGCTAAATGAATTGGCTCCCAAGTCAGAAAAATTATCATTGAGAGAATAAATGGCACTATCAATAGCAGTCAGTACACCGACCAAGGCCATAATTCCAAAGGCAATAATGAGCAACGTCAAAATGGTTCGGAGCAGGTTGGCACGGACGTTCCGTAGAGCCAGTTTTATATTTTCCCTAATGATCATATAAGAAAAAATAATAGTTTAATTCAAGAAGTAAAATCGATATAAAAGCCCGGTATCCATAGTTATTTAGATAAACGGACTCTTTTCATGGATTTCTTTCTGAAAAAGCCTTTTCTAGCAATTGCTGAATTTCCTTCTGTATACCAATTGCTCCTGCAACGACCTCCTCTCCAGTCAGGTGTTTTTTACCCCCCTCAAAATCAGTCACTACTCCTCCGGCCTCTTCTACCAATACAATACCTGCGGCAATATCCCATGGTTGAAGGCTATATTCAAAAAAGGCATCAAAACGCCCGCAAGCAACATAAGCCAAATCTAACGCTGCTGACCCAAGTCGACGGATACCTCTCGTGTTTTTCATCAAATATCCGAGACTTTCTAAATAGGAAGCCATTTTACCATAATCGTAATAGGGAAATCCCGTAGCCACCAGCGCCTCCGAAAGCGACTCATTTGCAGTGACTTGAATGGATTGCTCATTTAGGAAAGCGCCTCCTCCCTGATAAGCATAAAAACACTCCTCCCGCATCACCTCGTAAACTATCCCTAATACCAGAGCGCCCGACACTTCCAACGCAACACTAACGGAGAAAAAAGGAAGCTGGTGTAAAAAATTGGTGGTTCCATCCAGCGGGTCGATAATCCATCTGTAATGCGCTTTTTCCTGTGCCACCGTTTTCTCCTCAGTAAGAAATCCAGCCCCTTCCACTATTGCTCCTAACCCGCTGACCAGCTGTTTTTCGGCTTCTTTATCGACGTAACTTACCAGGCTATTCAAGCTTTTTTGCTCGATAATTTCTTTCGATACTTTTCCCAGTTCCCGCTTAATAAACTCGCCGGTATGGACCACTACCCCACACGTTTTCTTACAGATATTTTCTAATTGTTCTTTATTCATATACTAAATTATTAAAGATTGCCATTTATTTTTATTTACTTTCTTCCTTGGCTGAAGGGAACAAAGGTATTGATATCGTGTTAAGAAGCTATAAATTTATAGATAGATCTTTGTGAATAATAAGAAAACAGAAACCTTTTCGGAAAAGCAACAGAAATTCCTCCATTCCATCCGGATGTCCAGAATTATTCTTCCCGTAATTCTAGGTATCGGAGTGGTATTCTATTTACTTTGGAAGCAATTTGATCCTCAGGAATATTCGAGGATCAACTGGAGCGAGCGAACATTTTTCTGGATCGGGATGGCCTTTTTGTTTGTGATCATCCGGCACCTATCTTATTCTGCACGTATTCATATTCTTTCTGAGAAAAAGTTTAGCTGGAAAAAATCAATTGAACTGATCTTTATCTGGGAGTTCAGCTCAGCAGTTTCACCTACCAGTGTAGGCGGCTCGGCAGTAGCTTTCTTTGTACTTGCTCAAGAAAAACTACCCACTGCAAAAACCGCTACTATTGTATTGTATACCGTCGTTTTGGATACGCTTTTTTATATCAGCACCCTTCTAATACTGTTTTTGATCTTTGGCTCCAGCATGATCCGGCCCGACATGAATTCCTTTTACTCGATTGACGGTTGGGGATACACTTTTTTCATTGCCTATGCGGTCATGCTGATCTATGGTTCCATTTTTTACTATGGGCTATTTGTTAACCCCAATCAAATTAAGCGGTTGTTAGTTGGTTTTACAAAGATCAAATTTCTTAAAAAATACCGTAGAAATGCTGTAAAGCTTGGAAATGAGATGATCATCGCTTCTCAGGAGATGAAAAAACAAAATTGGAAATACCATCTAGGAGGGTTCATCACTACAGCCATGGCCTGGTCAAGCCGTTTTCTACACCTTAACTGCCTCATTATTGCATTTATACCACTTATCCCGCTAGATTTTTGGACGCAGTTTGCCCTATTCTCACGGTTAGAAACGATGTTCGCAATCATCGCCTTTAGCCCTACCCCTGGCGGTGCGGGATTTGTAGAGATTCTCTTCTCCGGATTTCTGACTGATTATGTAGAAAGCGAAACCTATTCTTTAGTCATTTCCTTTACGTGGCGCTTGTTAACCTATTATATCTACCTTTTCGCCGGTGTTATCATCATTCCTAACTGGATCAGAAAGATCATAAATGAAAGACAAAGAAGGCATGCTCAACAAGAAAAGGAAGCAGCTCTGGCTAAAGAAGATCCGCAAGCATAACTATTTGCATCGCCCTGTCAATTTCATTGGCCTCCAATAATTCTTTTGCATATTGATGGAGTTGATCAGATGCGGTTTCTTTGGTTGAAGCTAAAATCTGCCCGACTTGGTCATCGGTATGCTTTAAAGTCAATACGGTCTCTTCCGACGGCAATTCAAAAACTCCGGCTAGCTGCCCCAGGTCATTGCCCGTTAGCACCTTACTTGCTAAGGCGCTTTTAGGTAGCTGGTCAAACCCAATCGCAATCTTCGTAACAGGCTGTACAATAGTATGAATAGCCGACCCGCTTGCCCTCACATAATAAGCCCTTCCCATACGCCCCATCAGGTCTATCTTGTGGGGATCAATCCGGTTGCGTTCATCTATGATGTGATCTGCTATGTGCATTCTAACCACTTCCGAAATAATTAGGTGCCCGGCTCCTCCATGCTCTCCAAGAGTGATAATATCTTTTACTACACATTCCATATTTACCGGAGACTCCTTTACCCGTGGGGGAGCGACCAAATCGGATGGGATCGGAGTTAGTCCTGCCTTATCAAATTCATTGACTTCTTCGGGATACTGAATGCTCGATATAGCCATCTGGCGGACGATATCATAGGTTACAACATTAATGACCACTTCCCTGGTCGTTTCTACATTGTGGAGCGTATCCTTAGTGGTATTGTCCAAAACGCGACGGTTGGAAGAAAAGACAACAATAGGAGGGTTGGAGCTAAAGGCGTTAAAAAAACTGTATGGTGCCAAATTCGAAATTCCTGCCTCATTTACAGTACTTGCAAAAGCAATCGGACGGGGAGCCACAGAGCCTAACAGAAATTGATGGAGATCCTTCGTTGAGATCTTTTTTGGGTCTACAATCATAAAAATAGATTTTTATTTAAGCAAGTTTACCGGTTAAAATGTTCTTAGTTTAATCTTAAATCAAAAGTAATAAAATGAATCTAACCAAGTGGATAAGTTACATACTAATTGCAGGGCTTGTAGGGTTTATCATTGGGCGTTATTTCTACATGAAACCAAAATTTATTAATGGTGAGAAAGCTCCAAACTTCCGAATCGTACAGACACCCTCTGGTGAAGTCAAAGAACTGACCGACCTGGAGGGCCAATACGTACTGATCGACTTTTGGGGTAGCTGGTGTGCTCCTTGCAGAAAAGAAAATCCGGAGTTAGTAAACCTTTACAACAAATACGCTTCAAAAAAATTTCAGGATGCCGACGGATTTCAAATAGTCAGCGTAGGCGTTGAACGAGATAAAGCACGTTGGAGACGAGCCATTAAAAGAGATGAACTGAATTGGAAGTATCATATCATTGATGAGACTGAAAATTTAAAATTCTTTAATGGGGAAATTACCGGGCTATACGGCGTTAAACAAATACCCACCAAATATTTGTTAAACCCCAGGGGACAAATTATCGGGGTCAATCAATCGGTCGAAGCCATTGACAAAATGTTAGAAAATAAATTAATAAATTGACCTTATTGCATGGGATATCGTTTTTTCTGCCAAATTGGCTGATTTAGCGGTGTGGCAAAAAAGTTGCTATTCTTATTCTGTATTTCTTATTAAAAAATAATGAGGATGGAAAATAACGATAAAAAACCGGCTGATACCAATGCTGATCTTCAACAAAACGAAGAAGCAGTAGATCAACAAACAAACGAAAATAGTGAAGATTTGGAGCAGAAAGAAAACAAAAAGAAAAAGAAAAAATTTAGAAAAGAAAAAAAAGAAGATAAGCTATTGCAGGAGATAGAAGATTATCAACAACAAGTGGGAGAGTTAAAAGATAAATATCTGCGTCTGTTTGCAGAATTTGAAAATTATAAAAAGCGAACAATTCGGGAAAAAGTTGACCTCATGAAGTCTGCTGCCCAAGATACCATTTTTGCCCTTTTGCCCGTCTTGGATGATTTTGATAGAGCCAAGAAAAGTGCTGATGATGAATCTACTGAAGAAGTCTTTACCGAAGGCGTTTCACTTGTTTACAATAAACTATATAAGATATTGCAGCAAAAAGGTTTGGAATCCATGGAGACCAATGGCCAGCCATTTGATTCGGAATTACACGAAGCAATTACCGAGATTCCCGCACCGAGCGAAGACTTAAAGGGAAAAGTTGTCGATACCATAGAAAAAGGTTATTACTTAAATGACAAAATCATCAGGCATGCCAAGGTTGTGGTGGGTCGATAAGATACTTGTTTGGTAAAAAATAATAGAAAATGGCTAAAAGAGACTACTATGAGGTTTTGGGAGTAAGCAAGGATGCTGAAAAAGATGCTATAAAGAAAGCATATCGGAAGATTGCGATGAAGTATCACCCGGATAGAAACCCTGATGATAAAAGTGCAGAGGACAAGTTTAAGGAAGCAGCCGAAGCATATGAAGTTTTGAGTGATGAAACAAAGCGAAGCAAATACGATCGTTTTGGACATGCCGGTGTTGACGGGAATGCCGGTGGTTTTGGCGGAGGAGGTATGACCATGGAAGATATTTTTAGCCAGTTTGGAGATATCTTCGGAGAAGGAGGCAGTCCTTTTGAAGCGTTCTTTGGAGGAGGTTCGTCACGAGGAGGCAGAACCCGCTCCCGTGGACAAAGAGGAACCAACCTGAGAATAAAAGTCAACTTGACACTCGAAGAAATTGCCTCGGGTGTAACCAAAAAGATAAAAGTAAAAAAGCAAGTTACCTGCGATAACTGCGGAGGCTCTGGAGCAAAAGATAAAAACTCAATTTCCACCTGCCAAACCTGTAAGGGTTCGGGCTATGTCCGCCAAATCCGATCCACCTTCCTCGGGCAGATGCAAACCACAACCGCCTGCCCTACCTGTAACGGCACCGGAGAAGTTATTTCCGCCAACTGCTCCAAATGTAAGGGCGATGGTCGGATGTATGGTGAAGAAATGTTGGAAATAGAAATTCCTGCCGGCGTAGCGGAAGGCATGCAACTCAAAATGTCTGGCAAAGGAAATGCCGGTCTACGTGGCGGCCCCGCAGGCGATCTGCTGATCAGCATAACCGAAAAGTCTCATAAATATCTGCAGCGCGAAGGAAATAATGTGATCTTCGAACTCTACCTCAATTTCGCCGACGCGGCGTTGGGAACCTCAGTTGAAGTACCTACAATCGGAGGAAAAGTGAAAATTAAAATTCCTGCAGGTACTCAGTCTGGAAAGATCTTTAGACTCAAAGGTAAAGGACTGCCCTCCGTCCAAAGCTACGACACCGGCGATCAGTTGATCCATGTAAATGTCTGGACACCCAAAAAATTGAACAACGAAGAGAAAAAACTACTTGAAAAATTACGCGAAATGCCCAACTTTAAACCTCAACCCGGCAAATCAGAAAAAGGCTTTTTCGATAAAATGAAGGACTATTTCAGTTCCTAAAATATATTCCCTGATGAGATTAATCTCCATTTTCCTGCTCTTCGGCTCTCTTACCATATTGTTGTCTTGCCAGGATAATGTCTATTATGAAAAATCCTATCCCATAGAAAATGGAGCATGGACATACAGCGATACCCTCGATTTTGAATTCGCCATCGAAGATACTTCCCAACTTTATCAAATCTGGTTGGATATAAATCACACGAAAGCGTTCCCTTTTCAGAACTTATACGTGCTTATCTATTCTGAACTGCCCTCCGGGGAGCGGTTTAAAGAACGAATATCACTGCCTTTAATGGATAAAAAAGGAATGTGGTACGGGAAGTGCGGAAGCAAAAACTGCCAGCTCGTTATCAATCTGCAAGAGAAAGTAAAGTTTGAAATGGCTGGAAACTATCGCTTTACTATCGAGCAAAATACCCGGCAAAATCCGATCAAAGGGGTAAACGAAATCGGTTTCAAAGTTGAACGTTTCGTCCAAGATAACCCCTAGGAAGATAATCTTCACAAAATTTATACCTCTACCCTCTCGAAGTAGATCACTAACCCAAAAGGATAATCAACTTTCAATCTTTATCACTTTTGCCCTTTAGTGACACATACTATTTTTCCCTTTGATGAATCATTTGCTATCCCTATATTTGTTATTAAACCGATCTATATTGATCTTGTGGAGAAGTTGAGCCTATGAAAAAGCAATTACTGAGAAGAAATACTATTATCTCCATACTATTCCTTTCTTTTGTCACCTTTTTTCTTGCTTTCTGTAACAGAGAAACAAGTATCTCTGTAAATAACAGCAATTACCTCAACCTGGCTGATAGTGTTAGTTATGTGGGCATGGAGACCTGTAAATCCTGCCACCTCAACGTATACAATACGTTTATTAAAACCGGAATGGGCCGATCTTTTGACCATGCTACCCTCGAAAAAACAGACGCCCGTTTCGATAAGCATGCCATCGTTTACGATTCCGTTTCCAATTTTTATTATAAACCATTCTTTAAAGATAGCTCCATGTATGTCATGGAGTATAGATTGGAAAATAAAGATACCATCCATAAACGAATTGAAAAGATTAGTTATATTATAGGCTCCGGCCAACATACCAATTCGCATATCATCGATATCAACGGCTACATTTATCAGGCTCCGATTACCTTTTATACCCAAAAGGGAAAGTGGGATTTGGCCCCCGGATTTGAAGACCACAATACCCGGTTTTCAAGAGTACTGACAACGGAATGTATTACCTGCCACAACCACCTGCCCGACCCTATTCAGGGATCCCTCAATAAATACGAAAAGATGCCGCGGGGTATCGAATGCGAACGATGCCACGGCCCGGGCGAGATCCACGTCCGGGAAAAACTCTCTGGAAATATTGTAGATACCTCTAAATATATCGACTATTCCATCGTCAATCCTGCTGACCTTAGCAGAGACCGGCAAATGGATATCTGCCAGCGTTGTCACCTGCAAGGTATAGCGGTCCTAGAGGAGGGAAAGACATTTTTCGATTTTAAACCAGGCATGTCGCTTTCCGATGTATTTAATGTATTTCTGCCGCGCTACACCGCCGATCATGAGAATTTTATTATGGCTTCCCAGGCCGATCGATTGCAAATGAGCGATTGCTTTAAGCTTTCGGAGGAATTATCCTGCATTACTTGTCACCACCCACACCATAGCATTGAAGCTACCAAGACCGAAAAGTACAATAATGCCTGTAATAGTTGCCATGGAAAAAAGGTAGAAACCCTTTGCTCCGCAACTGCCGAAGAGATCAAAGCTGCAAATAACGATTGTGTTTCCTGCCACATGCAACCTTCCGGAAGTATTGATATCCCCCATGTCAATATCACCGATCACTACATCAGTAAAGTTACCGCCAAAAAAGGCAAGCCTATGCCGGTAGAGCAGAAAGAGGAGATCACGCGTTTTCTCGGGCTCGATATTCTGACCAAGGAAAACCCGACCCCACTCGATATGGCCAAAGGCTACATTGCCTTGTACGATAAATTTGTGGAATCTGCTGCTATGCTGGATTCGGCATTTATACAGCTGTCTTTATCCAAGGCTCCCATCCAGCAAAAACTACCTGTCTATATCCACTATTATTTTGCGAGGAATGATTTTGAAAAAATGATCGATGTCTACTCATCGGGCGAAAACTTTATCCCAAAAACCGGTTGGACCAATTACCGCATCGGGGAGGCATACCTGAAAACAAACAGCCCCAAAGAAGCTTTGCCTTTTCTGGAGCAAGCCACAGAAAAAATGCCCTACAATCTTGATTTTCAGGAAAAACTCGGGTCCGCTTATATTCTGACCAAGAAATTTGATAAGGCGCGGACGACTTACGCCTTTATTCTGAAAGAAAATCCAAAACGAAAAGTAGCGCTTTGTAACCTGGGCTATCTCAATGTACTCACCGGCAAACTGGAAGCAGGACTTTCCCTCTACGAACAAGCTCTAAAACTCGATCCCGACTACGAGCAGGCCATTATCAATAAAGCAGGCGTACTGGTTTTGAAACAACAAACCGATATTGCCGCCCAATTGCTGCGAAAAGTCCTTCGCCGCAATCCTTATAATCAACAGGCCATTGTTATGTTGCAAAAGTTGCAGGAGATGAATTGAGGTTTTAAGTACCTTATCTGCCTCCGATATTGCAATTATCTGGATAATGTCACAAATAATAATGGTACTACAAAAAAGACAATTAGAACGTAGAGTATTCCGACCATGCGATTTTGCTGTGACATACTCCCAAGCCGTTCTGCCATCCAAACCGGTATATTTCGTATGTGTTTTATAGGGAAAAAGATAAATACGCCAACTAAATTAAATAGCACATGACAAATAGCAATGGCAAGAGCAGTCTCATTTTGCGATAAAGCAGCGATGAGAGCTGTAAAGGTTGTACCGACATTCGCACCAATAAGAAAAGGGAATACTTTCTGCAGTGTGGCTCGATTGGAAGCTACCAGTGGAACAGTTAAGGAAGCGGTTACAGAGCTGTATTGCACACCTGAGGTAATAACTATACCCCAGAAAAGCGATCTAAGGGGGTGACCAAAGACATATTTGTCAATTACTGCTTGTGATTTTCCTATCAGAAAGCTACGCAAGACTATCGAAAATCCTCGAAGAGAAAGCACCAGCAGAACAAGGGCCAGTATCAGAATCAACAACTCATTTCCGTCTAGCTTACTGATGATCCAGGCTGAAGATGGTTTGATGGTAGCATCCATGATACTGAACCCATCAGAAGCACTATCGTAAATTGGGAAGGAATTAGTTATTCATGTATGTTGATGATAGAGTTATTGCTATCTTTTCATTCTCATTTATTATTGTTTGGCCAATATGAATTCCCGAAGTTCAGAAAAGAACAAAGCAGGTTCTTCTTTGAATGGATTGTGAGATGATTCAATACATTTTTTACATTAACCTTACCTCGTCAAAAACATCGACCGCTGCAAGTCCAAATCTCTAAAGAACGGATCGTTTAAATCTTTAATAAATCGGATTGCCTCACCTGTAGATTTCATTTCAGGACCGAGGTTTTTATCGACATTCGGGAATTTTTCGAAAGAAAAGACAGGTACTTTTATCGCATACCCCTCAAGGTCTTGTTGAATATCAAAATCTTTAAGCTTGTGGGTACCGAGCATGATCTTGGTCGCAATGTTGAGATAGGGCACTTTATATGCTTTCGCAATAAAAGGTGTGGTTCGGGAAGCTCTTGGATTGGCTTCGATCACGTATACCTTATCTTCATCTCCTCCTCTTTTTCCTGGCTTAATAGCGAATTGAATATTAATTAACCCTTTGATCTTCAAAGCAAACGCTAACTTCCGGGTATAGTGGATCATTGTTTCGATTACCTCATCCGATAAGCTGTAAGTGGGCAAAACGGCCGAGCTATCTCCAGAGTGAATGCCTGCGGGTTCAATGTGCTCCATGATGCCCATAATATGGACTTCTTCCCCGTCACAGATTGCATCAATTTCAGCTTCTTTGGCACGTTCCAAAAACTGGTCAATAAACACTTTGTTATCTGGCAAATGCTTGAAAATGCTAAGTACGTGCCGCTCCAACTCGTGATCATTAATAACGATGCGCATGCGCTGCCCGCCAAGTACGTAAGAAGGACGCACCAGAACCGGATAAGTAACCCGGTTGGCAATAGCCAGGGCTTCGTCGGCATCATTGGCAACCCCGTATCGCGGATAAGGAATATCCAGTGCCCGCAATAAGTCAGAAAACCGGCCTCTATCTTCGGCAAGATCCATATACTCGTAGTCTGTACCGATGATTTTCACCCCTTTATTGTGCAGGTTTTCAGCAAGTTTCAATGCCGTTTGTCCTCCCAACTGGACGATAATGCCTTCGGGCTGTTCGTGGTCGATAATTTCTTCCAGGTGTTCCCAGAATACAGGTTCAAAATATAGCTTATCGGCTACGTCAAAATCGGTGGATACTGTTTCCGGGTTGCAGTTGATCATGATGGATTCATACCCGACTTCTTTAATGGCCATCAGGCCGTGTACACAGCAATAATCAAACTCAATGCCCTGACCGATCCGGTTGGGACCAGACCCCAAGACAATGACCTTTTTATTATCGGAAGGAATACTTTCGTTCTCGGTGTCGAAGGTAGAATAAAAGTAAGGCGTTTGGGCCTCAAACTCAGCGGCACAGGTGTCTACCATCTTATACGTCCGCTTTATACCTAGTTTCAGGCGTTGTTTCCGAATCTCTTCTTCTTTAAGACGCATCAACCAGGCAATCTGGCCGTCTGAATAACCACATGCTTTTAATTCTTTAAAGAATTCTTTAGGAATATCCTCAGCCACGTTATATCGCTGCAGTTGTTGTTCCATTTGGACCAACCGCTTGATTTCTTTTAAATACCAGGGATCAATATGGGTTAGCTTTTTGACGGTCTTTTCCGGAACACCCAGTCTCAAAGCATCCTTGACCCGATAGATGCGATCGTCGCTTGCTTTTTCTAAACGCTCCAGAATATCTGAGGTACGGATCCACTCTTTCTTATCGGCGCCCAATCCCATTCGGTTATTTTCTTGTGACTGGCAGGCCTTCTGAAGTGCTTCTATAAAACTTCGCCCTATAGCCATAACCTCTCCCACTGATTTCATTTGTAAGCCTAAGGTATGGTCTGCTCCATGAAATTTATTGAAATTCCAACGGGGCATCTTTACGATCACATAATCAAGGCTAGGCTCAAAATAAGCAGAAGTTGTTTTGGTAATCTGGTTTTTCAATTCATCCAGGTGGTAACCAATGGCCAGTTTTGCAGCTATTTTGGCGATTGGATAACCAGTGGCCTTACTGGCCAAGGCTGAAGATCTGGAAACTCTTGGATTGATCTCTATAATAATCAATTCTTCCGTTTCCGGATTGACAGAAAACTGGATATTACAACCTCCGGCAAAATTGCCCAGAGACCGCATAGCTTGTATGGCCTGATCTCTCATTTCCTGATATGCCCGGTCAGATAACGTCATGGAAGGAGCAACCGTGATACTATCTCCGGTGTGAATACCCATTGGATCCAGATTTTCCACCGTGCAGATAATAATCACATTGTCATTGGCGTCTCTCAATAATTCTAACTCATACTCTTTCCAACCGAGTACTGCTTTTTCGACCAATACTTCATGCGTAGGCGACATATTTAAACCTCTGCGAAGCGCTTCATCAAACGTTTCTTCTTTAAATACAAAGCTTCCTCCTGTTCCGCCTAAGGTATAGGAAGGTCTGATCACCAATGGAAAGCCTATTTTTTGCGCGGCTTCTTTACCTTCCAGGAAGGAGTTCGCGATAAAGGAAGGTGCAACGCTAAGACCTATATCAACCATATGCTGGCGAAAAGCTTCTCTATTCTCGGTTAGTTCGATGGCGTCCAGGTCGACACCAATGAGTTTTACGTTGTACTTTTCCCAGAGGCCTTGCTTCCCTGCATCGATAGCCAGGTTAAGGGCCGTCTGCCCTCCCATTGTGGGAAGTACTGCATCGATCTGACGTTTTTGAAGTACTTGTTCAATACTTTCAACCGTCAAGGGCAACAAATAAATATGATCTGCAGTGACCGGGTCGGTCATGATCGTTGCGGGGTTGGAGTTAATCAAGCTCACCTCAATTCCTTCTTCCCTCAAGGACCTTGCAGCTTGAGTTCCCGAGTAATCGAATTCGCAGGCCTGTCCAATAATAATAGGGCCGCTACCTATTATTAATATTGATTTTATAGAATTGTCTCTAGGCATATTGTTCCAGATTGGTCAAGAATTGCCTGTAAAGATAAAAATGATTAACAGTTTATTTGTTGAACTTTGAAAAAATCCCTGAAATAACTTCTGAAAGTTTACGGTCTTTTTCCGTTACCGTATTACCAGCATCGTGCGTGGTCAGGTCGATTTGGACCTTATTATAGACGTTGCTCCAGTTCGGGTGATGATCCATTTTTTCTGCATGGAAAGCCACCTCTGTCATAAAGCCAAAGGCCTCTTTAAAATCTTTAAATTCAAAAGTCGCGGATAATTTGTTGTCTTTTTCGTTCCACATGCGTATTTTATTTTTTTACTTAAAATCCCAGTTATATTGGTCTAAATTGATTAATGCTTCTTTCAAAAGGTCAATACTATTTCGAATATCTTCTTTATGGGCCATTTCGATAACCTGATGAATATGCCTGGTAGGAATGGATATAGCACCTGTTATCGCTCCTTTTTTTCCGTATCGCTGTATTCCGGCCGTATCGGTACCTCCGGCCGTTAAAATTTCAGGTTGCCATTTTATGGTATGATCGTTGGCTACCTTTTTTAAATAATTGACCATCCGGTAATCCGAAATAGCTGATCCGTCCATGATTTTTATAGCTGTTCCATGACCGAGACGGGTTATAAATTCGTGCGGCTGCGCACCCGGCACATCAAAGGCAATGGTAACATCCAAGCCAAATCCGAAGTCGGGGTTTATGGAATGGGCAGATGATATAGCACCTCTCAGTCCAACTTCTTCTTGTACGGTAAAAACGCCATACAGATCGTAGGGAAGTTCTTTATCCTGCAATTCTTTCATGGCTTCGATTAAAATATAGACCGAAACCCGGTTATCCAGCGATTTAGAATTGACGCAGTCTCCCATTTCAATCAACTCCCGCTCTCTGGTAATCGGATCGCCTATCGAAACAATCTTTTCCACCTCTTTTTTCTCCATACCAAGATCAATGAAATAATCCTGGATTTTCATTGGTTTACCTCGCTCATCAGCCGGGATCAAATGAATAGGCTTACATCCCATTACGCCAATCAGCTCTTTCTTTCCATGGACAATAACTCTTTGGGCGGTTAGTGTTTTGGGGTCAAAACCACCAAGGGTGTGGAACCGTACAAAACCATCATCATCGATATGCGTGACGATAAAGCTAATCTCATCCATATGAGCGGCGACCATCACTTTTTTGCGTTCCTTCCCCTTCTTTAGTGCAATGACGTTACCCATTGGATCAGTCGTTACCCTATCTGCGAGGGGGTTTACATTTTTAATCACAAATTTCCTGATCTGTTGTTCAAATCCCGGCGCGCCAGGAATTTCACAGATCTTTTTAAGTAGTGGAATATCGATCATTGCGCATATAACTTTCGTAAAAAAATAGGTATCCTAATTTATTCAGCCATTGCTATGGTTGCAAAGCTAAGTGTTGTTCCTTCTATTTCCAAAATCTTATAGCCACAAGCTTCCAGTGTCGCTCCGGTAGTTAACACATCATCCACTAATAATATGTGTTTATTTTGAATAATCAAGGGGTTTCTGACTAAAAATGCATTTTTTACGTTTTCAAAACGCGCCATACGGGTTTTTTGCGTCTGGCTTTGGGTGTGCAAGACCCTTATCAGTACATCGCTCAAATAAGGGATTTCCATTGATTTGGAGAGGCCTTCAGCAAATAAAGCGCTTTGATTGAACCCACGCCTTCGCAATTTAGCAGGATGCAAGGGAACGGGTAAAATAAAATCAACGGTCTGGAAAAAGGGACTTTGTTTTAACAAAAGCCCAAAGTCCTCCCCTATTTTTACACCCACCTCCTTTTTTCTGTTATATTTAAGTTGATGAATTAGTTGCTGGGTCCTACCATTTTTTGAGAAATGGAGATAAGAAGCACCTGACTTTAAAGGTAATCTACCCCAAAAACGCTCGGTGAAAGGGTTTTCAGCATGTAGATAAAAACGGGTCTTAGGAAGCTTTTGTTGGCAAGAAAAGCAAAATAGCATATCAGCCGAAGGAATATGCGCTTCACAAATCAAACAAAGGTCCGGATAGAATAACCCGAATAGATCTTCTAATATTGAAATTCTAGTTTTCATAAGCTAAAAATTAAAAAACGTCTGCTCTACTACCGCAGAACAGACGCATCAAAACAAAACGAAAAACCAACTTTAAACAAATCTTAATTTACACTATATAACTAGCCCTTTCAATTTTTTGTTGCAAAAAAAATGTTAAGAATTTCCTAAAGGAAAACTTCGTCAAACGATAGACAATTCCGTTCAAATCAAAGAGTTAAGATTGGGAAAGAAATTCGTCAACAGGATCAATCTTTCCAGCGAAAAGTTTCGATCATTTTGTTGAGATCTTCTTTGACAAAATCAAAAACAGGGGCGAGTGAATCGGGGCGAACTTCAGTGTTGAAATATAAAGAGCCACGGATAAAGTTTTCTTCGTAATCGGTCAGGTAAAAATTGTAAAAAGAGGCCACTGGCCCTTCCATATTAAAGACATATCCCTCTACGCCATATTCATTTTTTACCGGCACCTCTTCTATAGCATTGGCCTTCACAACATGTTTATAAGCAAGTTTATAGGAATCTTCTCTTAGCTTTTCAAAGGTATTTTCTCCATCGATAGTATAATGACTGCAATGAACTTGGCAATCGAAAGGCGGAAAATAAAGATCAAACCAGCAGGGGTTCTCAATTCTCTCGTCAAAAAACAGCGAATCTTTTACAATTTGTGCATAAACAGGATACTGGAATTCAAAATTGCATGCTGTACTTTCAAATACCTGATATTCCTTTTCAGGATAATAAACTCTCGGGTATCCCCGGGGTTTGGGTGTTGGTCTGTTTTCCTGACAAGCTGTCAATCCAATACAACACAATAATATAAAGAAGACTTTCCAACTGATATTTTTATTCATGCTACTTTTTTCTTTAAGCGGTCAACAAAAATTGCTAATCTAGACTTTAACGCGATGCAACCGCTTGGTCATATTCACTTTGATCTTTTCGATTCGTCTACGGCTTACGGATATGATCTTAAATTTGAAGTCTTTATATTCCAGTTCGGTTCCTTTTTGTGGAATATACCCTAAAACCTCCAACAGTAAGCCGGCCAGGGAGTCGGCATCTCCTTTGATCTCGTCGAATGAATCGGTATCTACGCCTAGTATCCGACATACGTCATTTAGAAGCGTCTTTCCCTCAAAAATGTAATTGTATTCATCGATCTTTTGAAACTCCAATTCTTGTTCTGCATCAAACTCATCTTTAATTTCACCGATCACCTCCTCCATAATATCTTCTAAAGTTACGATCCCCGCGCTGCCTCCGTATTCATCCACTACAATTGCCATGTGCATGCGTTTTTCCTGAAAATCATTCAACAGATCACTAATCTTTTTGGATTCCGGTACATAGAGTACTTCGGTTCGGATAAGTTCTTGCCACTCAAATTGTTCATTTTCATCTAAATACCGGATCAGGTCTTTGGCGTATAAGATTCCGGTAATATTATCGAAATCGAGATCATAGACAGGAATTCTGGAATATCCTGATTCTTTTACCACATTTAATAGGTCCTTAAAATTAGTTTTGAAATCTACTGCTACGACATCCACTCTGGAGCGCATAATCTGTTTAGCCGTTACCTCTCCAAATTTGACAATCCCTTTGAGGATATCGATCTCTTGTTTAGCTCCCTGATCATTACTAACCGTTAATTCTATAGCCTCATCGATATCTTTTTTAGGGGATGGAGACATACCCAAATTTCTTTTTTGGATCCCTGACTCGATGATATTGGTCCAATTCACTAAAATACTACTGAAAGGACTAAAAAGCTTACTAAGGATTAAAAGTGGCTTTGCCATAAACCGAGCAATTTTCAAATTATTGATTTTAGCATAAACCTTGGGGACAACCTCACCGAATAAGACAAGTAGGAAGGTAACGCCCACTACGGTTATGAAAAAGTGTATAAACCTGGCAAAGGAGGTCGTTTCGATAAACGTGAAGGAAAAACGAGTAATCACCTCATTCGCCCAATATTCACACATTTCCAACGGAATCAAAATGCGAAGTATAAAATCGGATACGATGACGATGGCAATATTGATAAAATTATTACTGATCAATATGGTCGCCAAGAGTCTTCTAGGGATACTTTTGAGATAAACAATGGTTTTTGAATTACTGCTATTTTCTTCTTTTAACAGGAACAGGTCATTCGCGTTTATAGAAAAGTATGCTACTTCTGAGCTGGAAATTAAAGCAGAAGAAAACAACAATAAGATAACCGATAAGAAACCTATGAAAAGTTCGATAGAATTGCCCGCATCAAGAAAAACAGGAGAAAAAGAATTGATCAAATCAAAATATAGACCAGGTTCAGGATCCAAAACCAAAAATTTTGTTCAATAATACTTTGTCAATTAGGAAAACTGCTACTAGAAACGCAAAAGTAACTTTATTTTTAAACAGAAGGTTAACTACACTGTAACCTAAATTTTAATTAAGTATTTAAAAGCCAATTGACTTAACTGCCTTTTTTTATTAAAAAGGTAAATCGTCTGCATTATTATCATCTGTATGTCCGGTATCATTTTGTTCAACTTTCTCCGGAGTATCTTGAAAGCTGGAATTTGTTGGTATTTCGCTATCTGCAGAGGGAAAGTATCCGCCTCCCTGATTACTGGAGCCACTGTCGCGGCGATTGATTTGACGGAAGTAGTTGGCTACCACTTCTGTAGTTCGGCGGTTATTTCCATCTTGATCTTGCCAGCTTCGATGGGTTAGCTTTCCTTCTACATAAACTAATGAACCTTTTTTTAGCGTACTTTCAGCTCTCTCCGCAAGATTTCTCCAGGTGACAACATCATGCCATTCCGTCAGTGTCTGCCACTCACCACCTTTATCTTTATAATTTTCATTTGTCGCGATAGAGAATTTGGCAACGACTGCACCATTCTCTAATCTTCTTACTTCAGGATCTTTTCCCAAATTGCCAATTAAAATAACTCTATTAACCATTTATTATTGAATTTTAGTAGCTAGGTTGCGGTCAAGAAAAATTGTGATATTAAAAACAGCATTTTCTTTACCTTCAAAACAAACTTAAAATAATTTTAAATTTAATGATTTATCTTTTAAATACCAATCAATTATTTTAGGGAAAGCAAATTTTTTCAAATCTTTTTTTTCTATCAATAACCAATCTTTCTGGTCCATTACAACGGGAGTTTGCATTTTCCATTGCCAGAAAACAGCAAAAATATATTGGTGAGATAACGTTTGCTTGAAATAATCCGTTTTTCTTTCCAAAATTAACTCTAATGGCTTAAAGTTATTTTTCCATTGCTCTGTAGCTACTAACTCTTCCCGTTCTATCAGTTTGTTAGTTTCAATAAGCGGAAAATCGTATAGGTTTTTCCAAATGTCTTTTTCTACCCGTTTTTTTATCCATACACTTTCTTCCTGATAAATCACCTGGTAATTAAAAAACCGATTTTTCTTCTTCAGCTTTTTTTCCTTGATCGGCAGTTGCTTTACTATTCCTTTTTCAAGAGCCCTGCAGTCTTCTTTAAGCGAACAGGATGAGCAAAGTGGATTTTTAGGCCTGCAATGCGTAGCTCCAAAATCCATAATCGCCTGGTTGTAAGTGGCAGGGTCTTTTTTATCAATAAGTTGCTCTGCTAATTTTCTAAAGCCTTTTTTTCCTTCCGTACAGTCGATGGGCACTGATATACCAAAAAACCGGGCTAATACCCGAAATACGTTACCGTCAACTACCGGATAGGGAAGATTAAATGCAAAGGATGCAACAGCAGCGGCCGTGTAGGGGCCTACCCCCTTGAGCGCAAGTATTGATGCATGATCTTCGGGGAAGATCCCTCCCAGTTCCGATGCAATATATTTAGCCGCGGCATGCAAATGGCGGGCTCTTGAATAATAGCCTAACCCTTCCCACATTTTCATCACCTCATCTTCCGGAGCATTGGCCAGATCAAATACGGTGGGGTACGCTTCTCTAAACTTTTGGTAATAAGGTAGTCCTTGCTCTACCCTGGTTTGCTGTAAGATAATTTCTGACACCCAAATCAAGTACGGATCCTTTTCTTCTTTCCAGGGTAGTTCCCGCGTATTCGTCTGGTTCCATCGTAATAATCCCTCTCTAAAAATACGGACCATCTTCGGATTAATATCCTTCATATGAAATCTAAGTAGTAAGTTAGTGCACGGATAAAATTAATGAAAAAGGGGCTACCTAAAAAATTTTTTAGGCAACCCCTATTTATAACTTAATAACTGATCTTTCGCAAGCGAAAGATTATGATTTTTGAATAATTTAGCAG
>CAZHOV010000022.1:0-43166 GCA_964534315.1 uncultured Saprospiraceae bacterium
AAAATCAATGATTTTTTTAGAAAAAACAGCCCTCCCAAAATATGGTAAAGGACAACCTTTCTTATTGGGCATTTTGCCTTTACCATTATAGTGTAGGGGTATCCTTTTTTCAAAAAGAATATCTCCTAAACTATAAAAAATTCCTTAGAGGGAGTCTAAAAGACTTTTTAGACGGCCTTTTTTAAAAGATATTCGCACTCACTATCATGGTAAGGCAACGCCCTTCTGCACCTGTAGTGAAGGCAACGTCCTTCACTAAACCTTTCTCCCCCCTTGCAATTCATCTTGTAATTCTTTCAATTCTTCCCATTTACCCAGGTAAGCCAATCGAGCTTGCTGAGGCCAGGTTGCGGGGTCGTACCTGGTATATTTGGGATCATAGGCCACCAAAACCGTTTCAATTTCGCTTGGTGCCATATTGGCTAGATCAAGGAAAGTAAGGATACCAGCATCTTTTAATACGGTAGCCAGTTTAGGACCAATTCCTTCAATTTTTTTCAGGTCATCGGGCTCGGTTACTTTAACATCCATGCGCCACCAGTTAAATTGGCCTACATCTCTGGATGCGGCGTCTACCACCCGGATTGTCCATTTTCCTTTCGCTTTACTTCCCAGGAAAGGCTTCATGACGCTATTGTCATAAATCTTGTGCAAATTATCTCTGCTGGCACCTTCTCTATTTTGTAAGACGACCGTTTCTTTGGACGGGCCAGTCAACGTAATATAAAGGTCTCCGCGAAAAGTGTGGTTAATATCTACTTCCACTTCTATGTCTTCAACCACGCCTTTTTCATCTACTTTGACCTGACTTGCCAGGCCGTCTTCGTCATTGTCCGGAATTTCCTGTTTCACTTCTTCCACGATCCGTATCCAATCTCCATCTTTCGATATTCCAGGAGTAAATTCTTGCTGTCGGAAACGTTTATCAGCGGTACCTGCATATAATCCATTTACCGCTTCTTCCCAGTTTTTATCGAACTGGTACTCTTCTTCTACCACTTGCCCGTTTTCCCATTTTCTTTTGATCACCTCTCGCCAAAACAACACCTGGCCACTATTTTGCTTAAATTCAAAAGAAAATTCAGATAGACTGATCTGATCATAATGGGTATTATTATGCAAAGTGATATGCTCTACACGGTCAATGGTTGCTAAGAAATCCCGGAGCGTACTCAAGCGGGATGACTTGCCTGTGATCATATCATGGGGATTTGAAAAACAAACCACCTGATCATCGAAAAAACGTTCTACTGCTTCCAGGAAATTTCCCTCAGCTAGCAGGTTGTCGAGTTCATTTAAGTCATTGGTTAGGTTCATCGTACAAATATTTTGAGTTTTTGGATGCTCTTAATTAAAGACTAGTTTGCTCTCTCCATTTTTAACAATGAGCTCTTTACCCAGCATTTCTTTATTTACCGGATTTTTTACGGTGGGCACATAATACCACTTTGCAATAGCTTGATCTTTCGTTAGCGAAAGCAACAGATATCCGTGCTCTTTCAAATTTACGTATTTCAAATGGGGATTGTAAACTGGATTTTGATATAATTTTTGGGTCATTAATACGGTATCTGTAGAAGTATATTCATCATAGTTAGCCGACGAAACGCTCGTAGTACCAAACTCGACGGCAATTCCTCCCTGATCCGGCGCTTTCTTGTACGCTTCTAAAGAAGCCGGAACCTCAAAAGCCCATGAACAATGCGTATCGCCCGTTACAAAAATAATATTCTTGAAATTACCGCTCTGAATAAAATCAATAATCGACCTTTTTTCGTAGGGATAGCCGTCCCAGGCATCCAGGTTACGGGGTCTGTCAGGAAATATTTGATCAAACTGAAGATCGCTAAACAGGACCTGATTTCCGATCACTTTCCAGGTCGCTGTTGAGCTCCTTAGTTTATCAAAAAACCAGTCTTTTTGTTCTTTTCCCAGCATCGTCCGTTGATCATTCAGGTAGTTAGGATCACTCAGGCTATCCACAGGAGCTGTTCTCCCGGCGAGCCTCTCATCAAGCATAATTAAATCTACCAGATCGCCGTATGCAAAATGACGATATAAGCGGTCTTTGGTTTCGCGAATAGGTAGCCACTCATAATAAGCTTGTTTGGCAGCTGATTTTCGGGTTTGATAAGCTCCTTCCTGGTCGGCTTGATGGTTTTGGGCGCCTTCTATGTATGCATTATTGGTAATCTCATGGTCATCCCAAACCGTAATAAAGGGTTGAAACTGATGCGCCTGCTGAAAATCCTGATCTAAGCGATATTGGGCATAACGCGTGCGGTAATCGGAAAGCGAAACGATCTCTTTTGGGGGCAGATGTATTCTGCCAAGGGAAGTATCGCCATAAGTTCCGGGACCATATTCATAGATATAATCGCCGAGATGAAGTACCGCATCGATATCATTGCATTGCGCAATTCGTTTGAGGGCATTAAAATACCCGGCTTCATAATTGCTGCAACTCACTACGGCTAGATTGACTTGCCGGGTTGCTCCGGCAGGAGCCGTTTTCGTCCGGCCAATAACCGAGTAATTTCCTAACGCTTGGAAGCGATAAAAATAATAAGTGGCAGGATCAAGTCCTTTCACATCCACCTTCACCGTGAAATCCCGTTCAGGACTAGCCGTCGTTTCGCCTGATTGAACCAAGGACTTAAAGGTAGGTTCGATCGCCACTTCCCACTTCACAGTAATTTCTTTTGAACGGTCAGGTGTCACCCGCGTCCAGAGAATAACCCGATCCGGAAGCGGATCTCCCGAAGCTACGCCATGGTAAAAGGGACGTTGACTTTTATTGAAAAAAGCGGCCGTACCATCAATTACTTGGTAAGCTTCGTCCGTTTTTTGGTCTTGAGGAGCAGAATTGTTGCAGGAAGTAAGACCAATCAGCACAAGGAAGAATAAAAATCTAAATTTCATATCGGAAATTTATGAACAAGAAAAGGGTAAATATCCATACTAGAAAGATAGAAACCTTTTTTTAAACTTTAAAAAATTATTAAAGATTTAAAAAGAGATATTCTATTTGCTTCGGATAGCATCGACGGGATTCATTAATGAAGCTTTGAGAGCAGGGATAAATCCTGAAACAACGCCGATCCCGATAGACCAAACCAGGCCCCAAAGTACATTTTCGAGGGAAAGAAAAATTTCGAAGGCGACCAGTTTGGAGATGAGGTCGGTGGCAAAATAAACGAGTACCAGTCCGATAAGCCCTCCGATAATACATAGGATAACGGATTCTACCAGGAATTCGAGTAAGATGACAAAGTTTTTGGCTCCGATCGCCTTTTTTATGCCGATGATGTTGGTGCGTTCCTTTACAGAAACAAACATGATGTTTGCTACACTCACTGCTCCGACGATAATGGCAAAAATACCGATGATCAATCCGACCGTATTGAGCACTCCGAAAAAGCCGTCAAGGGCTTTGGAGATCAGGGAAAGGGTATTTAGGGCAAAATCACTTTCTTGAATGGGTTTGAGTCTTCTTCCTGCGCGAACGATCCAGGTGAGTTCGTCTTTGAGTTCATCAACTTCAACATTTTGATGGGCCTTGACCGCTACGCCACCGCTAGCTCCTGACCCTGCCTTTAGGTTAGCCAGTTGTTTGGCCAGATTAAAATTGACTATAACGGCTTCATCATAATTGATAATAGAGATCAAGTCTTCTCCGGATTTTTCAATCACACCGATCACCTCAAGTTTTCGCCCCATAAATTTGATATTTCGACCAATGGGATCAATAGAGCCAAAAAGATTGGCTGCGACTTCATAACCGATCAGGGCTTTAGGCACTCCGTTTTGATATTCGGAAGTAGAGAAATAGCGTCCTCTATCGAACTCTATTTTAAAAATATCTTTGTAATCATAAGTAACTCCTAATACGAAAGCTCTTTCTACACTACTTGAGCGGTATTTTATGGTACTGGCTCCTATAAAGGCGTAATAACTCGAGTAATTGGCAAGTTTGGACCGTTCGCGAATAGCCTGGTAGTCCCCATAGTCCGGCTGAGGACGACGGATATATTTCCACCAGTTTTTTGAAGGATCTTCCCCCCAGTTAAAGCGGTCTAAATAAACAACATCATCGCCTAGTTTTTCAAAACTTTTCCTTACGTTATCCTCCAATGAATTCATTGCTGCCTGAACACCGATAATACAGAAAATTCCAATACTGATCCCCAACAAGGTAAGGAAGCTTCTCAACTTGTTATTTGCCAGCTCTCGAAGAGCTTGTAACACACTCTCTTTTATTACCTTTATTATAATCACCATCGGGTATCAGATTTAAAGTTGCCCCCTTTTGTCAATGAGCAATGTAGCCAGGATAAGCGGCTAATGTATCGAATAGTAAGGTTATTTTTAAATTATCCATTGCTCATTGCACATTGCTCATTGCACATTGCTCATTGCTCATTGCTCATTGCTCATTGCACATTGCTCATTGCTCATTGCAAATATACCATCTGCTGCCTCAATGAAGGAGAGTATTCGATAAAAGAAGTGTTTTTTTCTGCCAAGTAAAATGAATCTTTATGATATCGTTGTATATTTGCCATCTAAAAAAATATCGTCCATGAGAACCAAACTTTCTCAATTTGCTTTTAATCTTCCAAAAAAACTCATTGCTCAGTATCCTGCCAAAGAAAGAGACGGATCAAGATTAATGGTCGTTCATAAAGATACGGGAGAGATCGAACACAAGTATTTCAAGGATTTAATTGAATATTTTGATGAAGATGACTGCCTTATTTTTAATAATACTAAGGTATTTCCTGCAAGGATGTATGGACGTAAGGAAAAAACAGGAGCCAGCATAGAAGTATTTCTTCTTCGGGAACTCAACCCGGATGCCCGGCTATGGGATGTATTAGTAGATCCCGCCCGAAAGATCAGAGTTGGCAATAAATTATATTTCAGCGACGAAGATGATAACGATATTTTGGTAGCGGAGGTGGTCGATAATACCACTTCCAGAGGAAGAACAATCCGGTTTCTTTATGACGGGACTAATGAAGAATTTCTGACCAGGCTCAATCAATTGGGCAACACCCCCCTACCCAAGTACATCGACCGTCCATCTGAAGAATTGGATCGCGAACGTTATCAGACGATCTTTGCTAAAGAGGTGGGAGCTGTTGCAGCCCCAACCGCCGGTCTTCATTTTAGCAGAGAGTTAATGAAACGTCTGGAAATAAAAGGAATTGATTTTGCTGAACTGACCCTTCATATTGGCTTGGGAACCTTCAGAAGTATCGATGTAGAAGATCTCTCCAAGCACAAAATGGATGCTGAATTCTTTAAGATAGATCAGGAAACGTCTGATATCGTCAATAAAGCCAAAACAGGACATCGAAAAGTATGTGCGGTAGGAACTACTGTAATGCGGTCTATCGAATCCGCAGTATCCGCAGAGTCTCTGCTTAAACCTGCAGAAGGCTGGACGAATAAATTTATCTACCCGCCCTATGATTTTCATATCGCCAACTCCATGATCTCCAACCTGCATCTCCCCAAATCCAGCCTACTGATCATGGTCTGCGCATTTGGCGGCTATGACCTGATCATGGAAGCCTATGAACAAGCCGTCAAAGAAAAGTACCGGTTTTTCAGCTATGGCGACGCCATGCTGATTATTTAACCACTTTTTTAGATAAAAAACGAGCAATCCTTCGCTCAATTTTATTTTTTTATTATCTTAGCGTCTACTGAACAAGAACACTATTTAAGAGCTATATAATTTAAGTTATCCCGAACATATCCATATGAGCTATTGCCTCATGTGGATATTCTATTTTTATAGTCAACCTTCGGAATAATTTTTTATGTATAGAGCACTTTTACTTTTTTTTGTTTTGATTGTCAATGTCGCCTTTGGTACTGAACATAAGGAGTCAACTGTACTCACTACAACTATAGATTTCTATTCTGAGCAACTTCCCATCCCTTACAAGGCCGAAATGGTAATTGACTGCCCGGATTATGTTGTCCCCCGGCAAATGACGAACTACTTCCACCGCATGGAAAGTGTTCCCTATCAGTCTCTTTTCAACTATCTTTTGGAACAAAAAGAACAACTTGAGTTGAATGATTGGTTATTCTACGAGTTGCTAAAGCAATCCGTTGATTTTATCTATGCAGATAAGAATGAGCTTCAACGAACGCTCACCTGCTGGTTTTTTCTCTCTAAGGCAGGATATGATACTAAAATCACCTATCGCGAGAACAATGCCTTTTTGCATGTCTACAGCCAGTACAATATCTATGAAATGCCCATGATTCAGATAGGTGGCAAAAATTACTATAACCTTACCTGCTATAAAAAAGACTATCAAGCCGGTGGTGTCCTGAATTTGCTGGAATTTTTTCCCAACCCCAACGGAAATTCCTTTTCCTTTGATCTGGCCACCTTCCCCCGTTTAAAACCGAATTTATTTACAAGAGAACTTTCTTTCTCTTGGCGCGATCATCAATTTGATCTGACAGTCACCGTTGACCAAACCATCGGTCAAATCATGAAGGATTACCCCGTCATTGACGAATTTAAATATCTGGAAGTGCCTTTTTCTTCCACCCTTTACCACTCGCTTCTTCCGCAGATGGAACAGATTCTTGAAGGAAAATCTACCCAACAAGCATTGGAAATCCTTGCCGCCTTTACTCGTTCGGCTTTTAATTATAAAGAAGATCACGAAAACTTCGGGCAATCTAAGCCTATGATCGCCGATGAAGTACTACAATACGAATTCTCAGATTGCGAAGATCGAGCAGCCTTATATTATGCCCTTGTACAACAATTACTTGATCTACCGATGCTTGTAATAGCCTACCCGGATCACCTGAGCATCGCCGTTTCCGTCGATCAATCTATCGGAGACCCGATCGACTACAATGGGAGAAAATACTACATCTGTGACCCTACCGGCCCCGCCAATTCCGTAGCGATCGGAACAGCTCCGGCCGAATATAAAGACCAGCCCTTCGAAATAATCGGGACTCACCAATAAATTTTTTCCTCTTTTTATTGCTTTATTCATAAATTATTTTATTAATAGGGATTGCTGGGAGTGATTCGCATTTTTGGGAACGCCAATACCAAAAAGCATTGTTATTATCTTTTAAGTTTAATACATTTGCGCCAACTTAATGTTGAATTGGTTGGATTTTTGAAAAACAGGTGCCGGATCAATTCCTCTTTTGTTTTATTCACTTAATTAATAGGGATTTATGTATTGGACTCTTGAACTTGCCTCCCATTTGGAAGAGGCTCCTTGGCCTGCTACACGAGATGAATTAATAGATTATGCCATCCGTTCAGGTGCGCCTCTTGAGGTAATTGAGAACCTTCAGCAAATGGAAGATGAAGGAGAAATTTATGAAAGTATTGAGGATATCTGGCCAGACTATCCTCGAAAGGATGACTTTTTCTTTAATGAAGATGAGTATTGATCGTATCCCGGAAATTATCTGGCCTCGGAAACTATACCATAAAGGGGACACGAAACACTACACCTGTTTCCGATAACCCCATCTTCTTTTTGAGGGAAGTGTTTTTGATCAAAAGCACTTCCCTTTAAAACAAACGGTTCCGGCGGCTCTTTTTTCATCAGAACACTCCACATGAAAAATCTGATCGAGTTGACGGCAATTCTGACCCGTAAAAAGGTGAGAAAGATTGAAGTACTGGATGAATCCGTCCTAGACAACCCCCAAAATAAATTTGATTTGTTTTATAAGTATCTTATTGAAGGTAAAATTAAAACGGATCGCGATGCCGCTCAATTACTTTATCAATCCACACCTGCTGATGCCAAATACCGAAAACTAAAGTCCCGCTTTCGCAAACGCCTGCTCAATACGGTGTTCTTTCTCGAACGTAATCTACCAAATCAATCTAGCCGGGAGATCGCCTTTTTCAATTGTCAAAAGACATTGGCCCTTATCCATACGCTCCACTTTCTGAAAGGAATGATCAATACGTTCCAACTCGCTAAAAAGTATCTTCAGATAGCGATAAAGTACCATTTTCCCTTCCTTGTCATCCAATATGCTAAATTCTTAACCCACCGCGCCAAAATGGAAAAAGATCATGATGCCTACAAACAGTATACTACGCTAATTGAAGAATATTTCCCCATTTGGCTCGAAGACCAAAGAACAGCTTCCATGGTCGATGAAATCGAACTGCTTTTTTTCTCACCCGCAACCTCTCTGGATGTGATTAACCAAAAGCTAAACGAATATCTGCCACAATTATCTCACGAGCAAACCATCAATCAACCCGGCCTGGAGGTGCGTCGCCATTATCTCAAAATCTATCAACTCCACCTCACCCGATCTTTTCAACAAATCACCCTCCTTTTTGAGCATATCGAGCAAACGATCAAAACAAACCATCACCTTTTTTTTCAAAATGATTTTATCGACTTCCAATTTTTGAAATTGAATATCTGCTTACATCTTCGGAATTACAATGAGGCCAGCACTATTTTTTATGAGATTGAAAATCAAAACCATTTAAGCCAAACCGAAAAGTTAAGGCTACTTCAGTATTACCTGATAATCCTATTGCATTGTGAAGAGCTGGAAGAAGCTATTCAATTCCCGTTTAAAGAGAACACCGACCAGTTGCTCAAAGGGAAATCACTATCCCAAAAAGCACTCTGGAACCTCTTCTACGGTTATCTTTTTTTTGTAGAAAACTTTTTAAAGGCTCAAAAAAGCAGTCCTAAACCAGACTTAGAAAAATCTTCAGCCCCAATTCAACTAAATCAATCTATTCAATTGGAGAAAGGCTTTCAATCCTTACCATTGCACCAGCAAATCCTCCGCATAATACTTCATCTTCAAAGCGGAAATTTGAAAAAAGCCGCTGCCAATATAGGCGAACTCCGAAACTCAACAAGAAGGTTAAAAGAGAAACCTCAGTTCCACCGACACTTAAGGTTTATTCATTATTTGCATCAATTGAAAAAAAATAAATTCATTCCTGAAAAGTTATCAGGTGATTTGAATTTTGAAAACCCTTTCTACTACAGAGGTTTACTTGATGAAATGGAAGTTATTCCATACGAAATACTCTGGAAAATGATTGTTTTCCAACTGAGCATTAAATCTCCATCATGAAAAAAATAATTATCGCCATAGACGGATTCTCGGCTTGCGGAAAAAGTACCCTCGCCAAAGATCTGGCCAAAGAACTGGGCTATGCTTACATCGATACCGGTGCCATGTACCGGGCCGTCACCTATTATCTAATCCATGAAGATATTGATCCGGAAGATATTGACACCATCAAACGTATTTTACCTCAATTAGATATCACTTTTAAAAATGTAGAGGGTAAAAACCAAACTTTTCTGAACGGTGAAAATATCGAAAACGAAATTCGTAAGATGTACGTCTCTGAAAAGGTCAGTATCGTTGCAGCCATATCCGAGGTACGTAAATTGCTGGTTGCCCAGCAGCAAAAACTTGGAAAAAGCAAGGGGGTTGTCCTTGACGGCAGAGATATCGGTACAGTCGTTTTTCCCCAAGCTGAATTAAAGCTATTTATTATGGCAGATTTTGAGGTAAGGGCACAACGCCGGATGAATGAACTTCGTCAAAAAAATATCAACTATACTTCTTCCGGCATTCAAAAAAATCTCCAGGAAAGAGACCATATTGACTCTACCCGGGAAGACAGCCCCTTACATCAGGCCGATGACGCTATCCTCCTTGATAACACCAACCTCACTCGGGAAGAGCAACTGGAAAAAGCGATGCAACTAGCCAGAGAAGCCATAAACGAGTAACCATTATCTGATTAAGGTCAAATCACCGGAAGCGATGCCGCCCGAGCCGTCCGGACATTCGTATTCAATCATGTAGATGTATACCCCTGCGGGGAGCTTACCCCCATTTTGGGTGCCGTCCCAACGATCGTCTCTGGAAGTTCCCTGAAAAACGATACTCCCCCAACGATCAAAGATTTTAATGCTATTCACCTGCTCCAGACCATCAGGATTCATCAGGCCGAAGAAATCATTGACACCGTCGGAATTAGGAGTAAACGCATTCGGAATACCCAATTGATCTTCTCCGCAGATCGTATTGACGGTTATGGTCAAACTAGCTGAATCCAAACAGCCGGCTTCGTCAGTAGCCGTTAACGTGTAGGTGGTGGTCTCCACAGGGGAAGCTGCCGGATCGGGACAATCATTGCAACTTAAGGCCGTTGAGGGCATCCATTCATAGTCAAATATACCTCCAAGGTCAATTTCCGCCTCAATCTCAAAGGTCTCGCCCAAATTGATGGTCACATCTTCTGGCAGCGTGATATCCCAGTCAAATTGTTCCTCCAACGAAATGGCCTGTTCTGCGGTACATCCATTTTGGTCGGTAACGGTTACGCTGTAATCGCCGGCAGGTAAATCCGAAAGCGTTTCAGTCGTTTCGTCCCCAAAGTCCCATTCAAAATCAAAAGGTGCCATTCCTGTTTCAGGGGTAACCGCGACAATCCCATTCGATTGATTTGCACAGGGAATGGCAAGAACCGTATCCGTTAGAGTTACTGCTGCCGAAACATTTACAAAAATGGTATGAATAGAGTCACAACCGTTTGAAGCTTCCAATTGCTGGGTAAAGGTATCTGTTTGAGTAACGATATTACCTAATACGAAAGCGGTATCTCCGTCACAGATGGAGACAGTTTCGGAGGTTGGCATCGGAGGTTCTACAAAGCTTACATTAATGGTATCGGCAGAGATCTCACATCCATTTGTGACCGTCACGGAATAAAGCCCCGGAATAGAAGCCAGCAAGGTGGAGTCCATTGATCCGTCCTGCCAAAGGTATCCGGCGTACCCACTGCCTGCATTTAGAAGCAAGGAAGAGCCTACGCAAACCGTATCATCCATCCCCAAATCTACTGCCATAATAGGACCAATGCAGCAGCAACTATCCTGAAGATCAGGGTCATTACAATCGACAAGGCCGTCGCAGTCATCGTCTATA
The DNA here is from genome assembly GCA_964534315.1 of uncultured Saprospiraceae bacterium. Lineage (GTDB taxonomy): Bacteria > Bacteroidota > Bacteroidia > Chitinophagales > Saprospiraceae > CAZHOV01. Next base: position 11,005 of record CAZHOV010000022.1, read on the forward strand.
CCATTGGAACACAATTCAATAGGAGCTGTACAAACTGCATTTAACTCATAATCTATCGAGCCCGTATCGGTATAATCTCCAGTGGAATAATTAGTGATGGTTGCGGTTAGCGGAAAATTGCTGGCAGAAACCGTAAATGGCGTGTACGTTGGTGAGAAGGTTTCCGTAATACAAGAACTCAATTCTGTATCGGTAACGGCAAAAAACGCATCATTCCCTCCAAATCCACCGTTGGGTTGACCAATATCGGTAAAAATCAACTGATCGCTATCTGGGCGGTAACGAACGCCCTCAAAGGGCATATTGATATCCGCCACCGAATTAACATCGAAGTAACGCATCCATAAGAAAGCGGCGGTGCTATTGTATTTCATAACAGCCAGCTTATTTTCTCCTCCCAACTGAAGGTATCGCATCAGATATAGATCCCCGTCGGCATCTTTTGCCATGGCCCCTGCATCGACATCGTAATTTGTCAGATGTGCTCGGGCAAACTGGACATTAAAACTATTATCTAACCGAACGATCAAATGGTTTTTACCATCTGCATTACTGTTGATATAACCATGGATCAAAAATCCACCATCTGCAAGTTGCTGTACCGATCTAAAGTGGGTAAATTCAGTGCCGGGTACCGAAAACTTGCGACTGCTCAGCACACTGCCGTCGCCATCCATAAGAAAAATAAAGGCATCCCTATCCTGGGTAGTAAGGCCAACATTTAAAAGTTGCCCGCCGGGTAAGGGCAAGGTAAACCCTAATTCGTCATCATCGCTTATATGGTCATATCGACGTTGCCAGATAATATTTCCCATATTGTCAAATTTGACAAAAGCCATATCATCAATGGTATTATCAACCTGGTACCAGTGCGTCATATAATAGACTTCGCCCGCCGGATCACCTATTGCTTTCACCAGATCCCCTTTTCCAAAGCGGACTCCATCTTCATAATATCTGGACCAGATAATATCTCCGGTTGCTGCATCAATTTTCGAGAGCGTTTTGCGCATCTCGCTAAAGCTTGAAGCCCCAGATCGCTGACGACCCAAAACGAGGAGTTGCCCATCATCCATAATTTCAATATCTGCATAGGCAGCAAAAGCTATATCTGTAAAGTAAGTGCGGGTCCATTCCACATATCCACATGGATTGATACGGGTGATGGTAGCAACAGCAACACCATCCTCCTTGCGTTCGCCTACGGCAAAGTAGGCATCCTCACTTTCGTGAAAGATCATTTGCCAAAATTGATTATCTTCCGAATCTCCGTAATAACCGGCAACCGTATCTCCGGGAGCGATAATATTGGTATTCTCTTCTGAACGTAATGTAGAATCAGCAGCAGGTTTACAATCAGAATCTTTAAAAGTGGTGGGAGACAATAGTACCAGAAAAGTAGCGATCAGGAAAGTGGTGTTGACAATCAGTTTTTGAACGATTCCCATGAATTAGATTTTATTGGACAAATGATTTTCTAAAGTAACAGGCCAAAAAGCGTTGAACCGACCTCTCAGCATATTGACCAATACAAAGATAGTACAACATATCTAAAACGAAAATAGATAGAAGGTTGCTGGCTGTTAATTTTTTATTGGTCTATAGCGGTAACTGTTACCTTTTTGTTTATTTACGTCAAATTATTAACTTTACTACTTCCAAATTAAAAAATTACACCTATTTATTAACCTTACAATATCGCTGAAACATGAAATTTGAATTATTCAAAAGCGAAAAAAGTGGAGAATTTTATTTCAACCTAAAAGCCAAAAACGGCCAAGTAATTCTCTCCAGCCAGGGGTACGCTTCGAAGCAAGGTGCTAAAAACGGGATCGAATCTGTACAAAAAAACTGTATGGACGATGATTGTTTTGTTAGAAAAGAAGCGGCTAATGGAAAAATGTTCTTTAACCTGATTTCTGCCGCCAATAAGCAGGTCATTGGCAAAAGTCAAATGTATGCTTCAAAAGCAGGCATGGAGAATGGAGTAGAATCTGTTAAAACCAACGCTCCTAAAGCGGAAATCGTAGAAGTTGAAGAGTAAGAAATAAATTCATCTTTTTCTGTTCAAAACCTTTCTTTTAATGCTAAAAGAAAGGTTTTTTTTCGGGAGGATGTCTCATTAGTCTATAATCCATCCTCAAACTTTCTAATCACTTCAACATTTTCCAATACAATGACTTAATACCTTCTGGTGGATCATTTTTATAGCTTACTACTTTTTTTTCTCCCGGAAAAAGGGTAATAAAGTTATTTTCCCATTCAAGTTCTCCTTCCGACCTCAAATAAATATATTCACAAAACGTCTCCGAACTCAAAATATATTCCTGACCTGATGGGTTGTGTTCTATCCGGATTTTAGGCTCACCATATTTCATTTCTTTTGGAGGTAATAAAGTGAAATGATTGGATGCAAAAATTGAATCTTCATCTTTGAATTCCATCCTGAAATAAATTTGATCTCTTCCTTTTGCTAATACCTTTTGGGGATACCTTATTTTCTTAATCCGATATGATTGATTTGCTTTCATTTCTGTATTGAACTGCATACCCCAGATTTTTTCTCCCTCGATGGTATACACCCCGATTTCCAATATTCCTTTCCGGTTAAATAGCTCATCAGAAACTAAAAATAGGGTAACGTGATTCTCCTCTACTTTTGGTACAATCATCCTGTTGCCATACCAATTTTTCAGTTTATAATAAAAGGCTTTTTTTCTTCCATGATAATCGATTGCTGACCAGGAGGGGCCAGGCCAGGTATCATTGAGCTGCCAAAACAAAGTACCCCAGCAATGCCCTTTTTTACTGCGGTGGGCATAGATGGCATTCCGCATACCTTCCATTTGCACCAACTGGCTCTTTAAAACAAAATCAGTAAAATCAGTTGGCTCCGAAAAATACCTTTCCATATGCTCTTTTATCAGTCCTGTCCCGACATAACTCTTTTGCCGATGCTGCATTACTTCCGAATCAATCGATAGATCCTCTGGCTTCGCGAAGGTTTCGATGGTTTGGATGCTGGGAAAAGACTGAAACCCATACTCACTCATAAATCGCCCTACGTTAGTCCAATAATTTTCAAAAGGCTCCCTTCCATGCCATACGCCCCAATAGTGCATAGAACCAACATTGAAATTTCTCGGTGTTCCCCAATTACTTAAAGGAGAGGTAGAAACATAGGGCCTTCCCTGATTAGATCTTTTCAATATATTTGGAATCCAACGGTGAAAAAGATTCAGGTAGGCCTGCCACATAACTGAAGAATCCTCCTCCGAGATCTGATGTTGTTCCTGCCACCCCCAATTGTGCCAGGCCACATCGATTTCATTATTCCCACACCATAAAATCAGACTGGGATGATTATGCAACCGTCTTACGTTTTCCCTGATCTCTTGTTCTACATTCTCCCAAAACACCTGGTCCGAAGGATACATACTACAGGCAAACATAAAATCCTGCCAAACCAATATCCCCATTTCATCACATAAGGTATAAAAAGCATCATCTTCATAAATCCCTCCTCCCCAAACCCTTAGCATATTCATATTTGCCGCTTTAGCCTTTTCCAAAAGACTTAAGTATTGATCCGAACCGGTTCTGGCTAAAAAAATATCCGGAGGAACGTAGTTGGCTCCTTTCATAAATACAGGCACCCCGTTTAATTTAAAATAAAAAGACTCTCCTTTACGCGTCTTCTCCTGGACCAATTCGATGGTCCGAATGCCGTATTTTATTTCCTTTGTATCTACCACCACTCCATCTTTCAGGATTTCTATCCTAAATTGGTAAAGATGCGGATCGCCCAGGTTGTGCGTCCACCATAACTTGGGGTTATCTATTTGCCAATCTAAAGTTATTGCTGTGTTTAAATGCAAAGTCTTGTGAATAGAAGGATCACCAACACGCTTCCGCTCAGCGTACACTTGCCCGCTTTCTTTATTGACCACCCGAAAGGTCAATTCTGTTTCATTTTGGTTCCAATAACCAATCTTTGCAGAAAGAAGGGCTTTTTCATCTGTTAGTGCTCTGGTAAAGAATTGAATCTGTTTAATCTCTTCTGTAGGGCGAATAGTTAAAAATACGGGCTTCCAAATACCACAAGTCACCATTCTAGGCCCCCAGTCCCAACCGAATTGAAAAGGAGCTTTGCGGGTATAGACACTTATTTTTTTATCGGAAGCATCATTGCCTGCTGTAAGATGATATGGAATACCATCAAGCTTTTCCTCATTTTTTTTGATCGGAGAATAAAAAATCACCCTCAAAACATTTCCTTCTTTCTTTAACTTATCCGATACTTCCCACTTCCAGAAACGAAACATATTATCTGTTTCCCCCAGAAGTATTCCATTAATAAAAACCTCTGCATAAGTATCAAGCCCGGCAAAGTTTAAAAAGACCTCCTTCTGATCAAATGCATGAGGAAAATCAAATTTGGTCTGATAGACCCAGTGGGTTTCTTCGATCCAGACCAGGTCTTTTTCTGTAGTTCTCCAAAAAGGATCCGGGATTAGGCCATTATCCAAAAGGTCGAGGTGCACTACACCCGGAACCTTGGCAGAATTCCATTGATCAGCATTAATTTCTTTGAATTGCCAGTTTTCAGTCAAAAAAAGAGTATCCTGCATAGCAAAGCCGGGAATAGAGAGAATGCAACAAAAGAGGAATATTGGAATAAACCGATTCATTACCGTACCACAATTTCATCGACAAAAAGCCAGGCTTCATTTCCAGCTCCTTGGGCACCTTCTTCAATTATTCCATGTCGGAGCACTTTTATATTAAGATAACGTGTTTGGCGTTCTTTTAGCTGAATAGATACGGGGACAAGTTTTCCCAGGCGTTCGGTGGGTAGTTCTTCCGTGCCGATGGTCGTCCACTTTTGCTTATCCAGGCTTCCTTTGATCAGTACTTTTCTAGGGGCGTAGATCCACTGCCCGGGAGAATGGAAGAACCGCAGTTTGACAATTTCTAATTTTTCGGTCTCCTTCAAGTCGATCGTAGCCTCAAAATCGTCTCCCCACCATCCTAGCCATTCACCGTCGCCATACCGGTCGGTACTCCCCCAAATGCCGTTGACCAAGGCGGTTTTACCTCCTTCATTGTAGTTTTCATGGGGAGGTTTTCTCAATTCAACAGACTTACCCGTGGCTTTATTGGTATTAAAGGTGAGGGTTAAGGGGCGGCCTTTTTCTTCATTGAATGCATTTCTGAATACGGCTCTGATTTTAGCATAACCGTTTATGGGTATTGGTTCCTCATAGGCGTAATAATCAAAATATCCTTCTTCAGTCCATTCGGCAAAAACGATAGTAGCGTCCTGCTTCCTGGAAGAGAGCGCCAGGGAGATTCCACCACTTTCTTTCGGAATTACCTCATAGGTAATATCAAGGAGGTGATCGGCATAATTGACCTCGAGTACGTCAAGCCGTTCAAAATGATAGACCAACCGATCGATAAAGTCCTCATAATTCCTGGTTTCCTGGGGAGACCAGACGACTTCGGCCAGCGCGATAGCTCTCGGGAAAGCCATATATTCCGCCTTCTCGGTTGAGGTGATGTACTCTGTCCATAAATTTCCCTGAGCGCCCAAAACATATTGAGCCTGGGCAGGATTCAGTTCTTTTGGGGTGGGATTGAATGCGTAGACTTTCTTCAGCGGTAGATACCCGCCTATGGCAAGGGGCTCATTAGGGTCTCTGGACTGGTAATAGTCAAAATAACAATGCGAGGTGGGAGTCATGATTACCGAGTGTCCCGCTTTTGCTGCTTCTATTCCTCCCTGCGTGCCCCTCCAGGACATGACCGTTGCATTAGGTGCCAGGCCGCCCTCTAGAATTTCATCCCAACCGATGATATTTCTTCCTTTTTCATTTAGAAAAGATGCTATCCGGCGAATAAAATAACTTTGAAGACCTTTTTCGTCTTTCAATCCTTCTTGTTTTATCAATTCCTGGCAGAACGCACTTTCTTTCCATTGTATTTTGGGGCATTCATCACCACCAATATGGATATATTCACTTGGGAATAGTTCGATCACTTCCAGGAGTACTTGTTCTAAAAATTCGAAAGTGGTTTCTTCCGGGCAATAAACATTTTCGAAAACACCCCACTTGGTGGCCACTTCAACCGGCTGATCGTGACAAGACAACTCCGGATAAGCAGCTAAAGCGGCCTGGGAATGCCCAGGCATTTCAATCTCGGGAATGACGGTTATGTATCGTTCTTGGGCATAGGCAATTATTTCCTTGGCCTCTTCCTGGGTGTAGTAGCCGCCATAGCGTTTACCATCGAATTGATGGGGTTGATCGCTATAGTGTCCTATCAGGGTTTCTTTTCTAAATGCTGCAATTTCCTGGAGTTTGGGATATTTTTTGATCTCAATCCGCCAGCCCTGGTCTTCTGTGAGGTGCCAGTGGAAGCGGTTCATTTTATGCATGGCAAGCAGATCGATGTACTTTTTTATGAAGGAAACGGGAAAGAAATGTCTGCCAACGTCCAGATGCATTCCTCTATAAGTGTATCTTGGATGGTCTCGAATTTCTGCACAGGGAACCCGCCAGGCAAGATCTCTGACTAGCTCTCGGGCTTCGATTTCAGGAGGAAGCAATTGGCGGAGGGTCTGTACAGCATAAAAGGCACCGACCGGTTCTGCCGCTTCGATGGTGATTTTTTCGGGCTGAATGATCAGAAAATAGCCCTCAGCTTGTTTAATAGCTTTATTTTGGATAAATTCTATGGCTGCCGGCTCGTCCGCTGAATCATTTACTGTTTTAAACCTCCAGCCTGCTGCCTTTTCGAACAATTCGTTCATGGCGTTTACTGCCGGTTCAAAGCCTATAGCTACCTTAATAGTTGTGGTAGAGGTAAATTCAAAAAAATCAGGTTTGGGTACTACCGAAACCGGTTGAGGAATAATATTAATTCTGGGGGGAGGTATTTCGACTTTTTTATTAGAACAGGAAGCGAGAAAAAAAAGGAGAAAAATGAGGATAAAATAGTTTTTTAATCGCATAAATCAACGTTTTACCAGGGTATCCTAATCAGGTTGAGCATCCAGGGTTTTTCTAAGTTTACTGATCAAGTCACCGTCGGCTTCATACCAGTTAAATTCGGCTTCGAGGGCTTCGCTACCCATTGGAACGTTACCTTTATAGGTCATTTTGCTTTTCACCTGATGCCGGGCGGAGGTATGGAACTCACTGAGGTTTTCAATTTCGAGCAATTTGGGGTATTCATCTGGTGAAATATCGGCACAAGCAAGTATTTTCAAGTTTTTAGGTGCTGCCTTGGTCAGTGCTTTCAACGTATCGAGCCCTTCTATGACAGACGAATTCCTTCCGGAGGTAAGTACGCGCTCGACGCCAGCATCCGCCAACCAGTCCAGGTCTTCGAAAGGATTTTGGCACATATCAAAAGCCCGGTGAAAGGTAAAGGGAAGAGGATCGGCCTCGCCGATCATTTTTTCCACTTTGGGCTTATCAATATATCCTTCTTTAGTCAACGCACCTGAAACGATACCGTCGGCTCCCATTTCTTTGGCCATTTTAATATCCTGGATAAGCGTTTCAAATTCGTAGTAATCATAGAGGAAATCGCCTTTGCGGGGCCGAATAAGTACAAATACCGGAATTTTTAGGACTTGCTTTGCTAAAACAATTTTAGCTGCGCTAGGGGTTACGCCTCCCTGATCAAGGTTTTCGCAGAGCTCAATACGGTCAGCTCCACCCGTTTGAGCGGATAGAGCTGACGGAATGCTGTCGACACAAATTTCCAGGATTTTTTCCATGTAAATTGATCAAGGATTGGTTGATCACCTTTGATTACTTAAAATTGTTTGCTTTTAATACTTCAATTGCTTTTTCGGCTTTCTCTGGTAGGGTATACAACTCAGCATCTCCTATAGAAGGAATTGCCGAATCCGGCTTGGAAAAAATATGGCTTTCAATGCCATTTTGCTTTAGAATATCCTCTGCCAGTTTTACTTGTAAAACATCATTAGAGGTATAAATTTTTATCCAGTTTTCTTTCATAATCTATTCGTTTAACGTTTACGTTAGGATTAGGTCTTTAAGGTTTATTGAATAAATGGTTCAGCAAACTAACTTGCGAGATTACACCTTAGCCATTCTACGCTAAGGTGAGAAAAATAAACCTAATAAGCAAGTAAATTCCTACCGCACTAACGTCACATCACCATAAGCTATACCCTCTTCGCCATTCAGACAGGTAAATTCGACAACGTAGACGTAGACATCACTGGGCATATCCTTCCCATTCATAGTACCGTCCCAGCGTTGGGTTTTATCATTAGTTTGAAAAACCAATTCTCCCCACCGGTCAAAGATCTGGAATCTACTGATCTCAAACGGACCTTCCGGATTCATAATGCCAAATTCGTCATTGACACCATCTCTGTCAGGGGTAAAGATATTGGGAAGTCCCAGCTTATCATCGTCACAGGTAGATACCACCGTTACCCGTATAGATGCTGAATCCCGACATCCGGCCGGATCTTCTATAGTTAGCGTGTACTCCGTTGTAGTCAGCGGACTGGCGACCGGATCGATACAGTCAGTACAACTAAGGGTTTCTTCGGGATCCCAGAAAAGCAGTAATTCTCCCGCCGCATTTGTCGTACCTTCCAACTCCACCGACCTGCCCAGATCAATAGTCGTGTCTGGTGGTAGGCCAACTTCCCAATCGAAAGGCTCAAAGATGGTTACTTCTTCAATAAAAACACAGCCAAAGGTATCCTGAATAAATACATCATAAGTCCCTTCCGTAAGATTATCAAAAACGGCCACTTCGCTAAAATCTACCCCATCAAGACTGTAAGTAAAACCTTCGATCTCTTCTACCAGGATCATTCCATCCTCAAACCCAAAACAGGTGACCGGTTCGCTTGTCACTACTGCTTCCGAAACAGGTGATGTACCGACGGAAATACTCAGGACGTTCTGACATTGATTGGCGTCGGTAATGGTCACCTCGTAGTTGCCAGGCAGTAAATTTTCAGCCAATGGTCCGGAAATGCCAGGCTCCGACCAATCAAAGGTAAAAGGAGGCATGCCAACTATCGGCCCCAACTCAATACTTCCTGTGGCTTCTTCCCGACAGGAGTTTTGAACGGTTACCCCTGCTTCAACCTCGTCCAATACAGATAAATTGATCACGACGGTCGAGTCGCAGCCGTTGGGTCCCGTTAACACTTCGGTATATTGGCCTGCCTGGGTTTGCGGATCACCAAATATAACAATGGTATCGCCCTCACAAATCGTGAAAGACTGAACTAATAAAGCCGTATCCAATTGCTCTACTCGTACCCTGATCGTCGAATCGCAACCGTTACCGGTCATAAAATTAAAATCCATACTGTCTCCCGCTGCGATCGGCGTACCATTGAATGTGAAAAATTCGCCTTCACAAGCCATTTCATCGAAAACCTCAAAATAGGTTGGAAACTCCTCTACCGTATAGGTTACTACACTATCGCACGCATTAGAAGCCGGAAGCACTACTTCATACTGACCACCGGAAGTAAAGACTGTATCTCCTACGAATAAGGTGTCTCCGGTACACAACTGCAGGGTGTCGAATGTTTCGAATAGGGGAAGAACCAATAAATCTAGTGTGATGACGCTATCACAACTATTGGCCGCTTCCAGCGTATCGGTAAAAATACCGCACTCATCCAGGAGCTGTCCGTTAAAATCATAGGTTTCTCCAAGCTGTATCGTATCCATGATTAAGGTATCAGCATTCGGCAACACCGAAAGTGAAAGTTCGATGATACTGTCGCAACCCAGTTGGGAGGTCAGCGTATCGATCGTCATGGTACTCGTCGTGTAAACCGAATCGCCAATAATGACCGAATCGCCTTCACAGATGATCGCATCCAGGATCTGGTAAGAGCTTTGACCACGTAAAATCGTTACGGTATCGCTACTGAAGCATCCATTGTCCAGCGTCCCGATCACGATATAAGTTGCAGAATCAGGGGGATTGGCGGTAACGACTGCACAGGTATCGCAACTCAGAAAATCAGAGGGTATCCATTCATAACTATCAAATCCGCTTAGCGTAAAGGTGATGCTATCATTGTTGCATACCCCTACGATATCGGGACCAATATCCAGGACTGTAGCCGTATCCAGAGCGATCGTGATCGTATCGGATTGAGTACCGCAGCTATCCGTAACTTCCACCCAATAAATTCCGGGTTCGAAGGCAGTGTAGGTAGAATCGGCGCTGCCGTCTTGCCATTCGTACCCAAGAAATCCGCTTCCCGCATTGAGGAAAACGCTGCCGTTGTCGCAAATAGTGGTGTCGGGGCCGAGGTCTAAATCAATAGAACTTCCCACTGCAAAGATACTATCCATGTTATTCAAATAATCACATTCTCCTATACCGGTAACGGGGAAATCTATGGGTAAATCAAATGGGGGTGACAAGCTATTATCGTCGTTAACAATAACATAAATGGCTTGATCAAATTGTGCCTGTATAGTGATTTCCACACTAACACAACTATCTACCGCCAACCCAACAGGTAATTCGTCTTGATACCATAAGGTAGCGTTGGTATTTGTGGGGTTACCAAGATAGAAACTTACCGGATTGCCTACGGGTACCGGAGAATCTCCCTCATTACAAACATCCAGCAGAACCAATAGCGAATCGGCAGTACAAGTGAGCAAATCGGCGGTTAAATCTAAATCTGCAGCAGCAAAGGAAACCATCCCGTTTTCATCTAATACAGGAGCCTGCTGTAAAAAATTATTCAAGATAACCGAATCTCCTACAATGTGTCCCCACTGCTGCTGAGCTGGAATAGCTCCATCATCTAAAACATTGACCACGTTGTAATTGAATTGATTCCAGATTCTTCGTGCTTTAATCCAGGGTTGGTTGAGCGACTGGAACAGGTTAAGCCCCGAAAATTCGCAGTTACAAATGAATTCGGTCTCTCCGTCAGCATTGGCGTCTGCAATCACCGGATATTCCGTTGCCGTTCCCGAACCGCAACTAAAAGAAGATAACAAAACCAGATCTTCATCAAAAACACGGATCAGCGTCTCGTCTCTGTAAATGATCTCTACCTTACCATCTCCATTCAGATCAAAAATGGTTGTTCCCGTTGCCCCCGATTGGTCTGAAGTACTCAAGGTACTCTTTATCAGCGAGACGGCGTTTGCTCCCCAGGTAGTGGCTCCACCCTCTTGATAATCCTCTAAAATCGTTATATTAAAGGAGGTGACTACGATAATTTCCGGCCAGCCATCGCCATCTACGTCTCCAATAGATGGAGGACCGATACGCTCACTGGCGGCGTTGGGCGTGTCGAAAAAGGTAGTACCTAGCTGCGTCTCCGTTTGAAGATCCCAGACATAAATTCGGTCGCCGCTAAAGCCCGTTTCCATGGTAACCACCACGGCATCCAGATCACCATCGCGATCAAAATCGACGACTCTGGAAAAGCCGTCGAATTCTCCTGGCAACATTCTTTCTACGACCATCGTATTCTCGGCAGGATCGGTGTAGGAATTGATTTGAACAGCATATACCTGATTACCGGCGACCAATTCCAGACCGGAACATTCAAAGCAATCAAAATCGACTAAAACATCGGCAGCTACCGTTCCGGATGTCATGAAGTTAGAATTCCCTAATTGGAAGGTTCCTTGATTATTGCTACCTCCATTTACTAGCTCCAATCCTGTTTCACTATCAAAGATTTGATTGCCGATATAGACCTCGGGCTTGCCGTCGTAATTAAAATCAGCGAGGGCAGGAGAGAAATTCTCAGCAGGAACGACCGAATTGGAAGCAATCTGAGTACTACTTTCCCAAGTCTGAACCAGGTCATTGGTGCCCACATCATAGTCAAAGCGGAATATTCTCGGGTTGCTAGAGGTGCTGGATGTTAAAAAGATTTCGGCCATCCCGTCATTATCGACATCTCCTAATGCCAGATGGGAATACCTCGAATTGTTCATATTGAGAAAGAAATCGTATTTATTGGCACCCGTCTCTGAATCGATCACCCTGATCCCTGTAAAACCATTTTGAATAACCACAATATCTGGGATACAATCACCATCGACGTCGCCCACCATAGGAGTAGAACCGGGTAATGCCGTACTATTATTCCATACTACTTCCATTTCAAAAGGTTCGGCACTCGATTCAAAATCACAATCGGGTATACATTGATTGTAGAAAGGCGTACCACAAATATTCTCATCAAAACAAGGACAATCCGGATCATAGAAATCAACTAACCCGTCACCATCATCGTCTATGCCGTTTTCACAATCTTCGTCAGGGCAAGGAGTAAAACAGTCCTGATCGGTATTGGGAGTAACAGAGGTGAAGTTTAAAGCCAAATCCTGCTGACCAATAGGGCTATTATAATTTCCTAAATTAACCTCAGTAATCACTGGAGCGACATCACTGACCTCCGTAACAACGGTGATATCTGAAATTTGAGCACAATCTCCACTAATATTCCCTTCTGAATCGATCTTCACCATAATTGCCTGCCCAGTTGTCTGGTCTTCTCCTACATAATAAAAATAATCATTTTGAACGGCCAAACTACTATTCGTAATAGCTAGTGAAAGCTCTTCATTCGTATCCCCGAATTTTTTTCCCCAAATCAACTCTCCTTGCCTGTTCATCTTCCAAATCAACATATCCGAGTCATTCGTTCCACCACTCGATCGACCAGCACCGGCAAATAAATATCCATCAGTAATTGGAAGCACCTCATGTATAACTATATTTTCATAAGCAGTTGAACTAATCCGTTTTATCCAGACCGTATTTCCTTCCAGGTCACTTTTCCAGACAAAAGATCGAGAAATATCCAGATTAGTCCCGTTTTCATCGCCAAAATAAGCTACCAACAACGTATCTTCTTCTACCATAATATCCATACCATACAAACGGGCACTCTCGGATGGGGCAACGTGTGCCAGTCTTGACCACTCTACTGTTCCGTCATTATTGAATTTACTTATAGCTGCCCGCATATCATTTGTTACTCCATTGCCGGCAGTGTATCTACCAGTTGTATAAAAATGGTCATTATAGAAAGTGGCAGACCGGATATCATCAGAAGAACTCCCTAAATAATAGCTTTGGGAAAGTGTTCCATTGAACATTCCCGTATTTCGATCAAGAGAAAGCAGGAAATTCACCTGGTCTCCTCCCGGCGCAGGTGCAAAATTTTGGTACCCTGTCATTACATAATCGCCTCCCGGAACAGGCTCCAATATCCCCCTTATCCGCGTCACCATAGTATTACTTTGGGCAAACAAAAGCGATTGATCGGAAGGATTAATTTTCAAAATAAACCCTTGATCACTTCCACCTCTTCCTCCTGCAACAAGCATACTATCACTATCTATTAATAAGGTCGTAATTATTTCTGGATCAAAAGCTGTTGCGTCAAACCGCTCTACCCAAAGGAATTCACCAGCAGCATTGATCTTTCCGATCCAGCTTTCTGCGCCGACTCCTCCGGCTAGATATAATTCATTGTTTCCGGCAGAAATAACCACATTCGCCCTTGTCTGCTCGCCATCTATATCAAAATAATTCACAAAAACAGGCTCACAATCGCATTCCGGACAATCCGGATCTGCACAATCGATGAGTCCATCTCCGTCATCATCCAGGCCATTATCACAAATTTCTACGCAAAATGGTGAGCAAATCACCTCCTGATCGAGATCCGTAGCCTGAACCGATACCGAGACAAGCTCGGAAGAAAGATCACCATCATAATCAGTCAGATCATGTAGTCCGTCATAGGCATTCGGAACATCTGAAACTGCGACATTCCAGGATTCTACCTTAAAACAACTATCCAGGAAAGCACCCTCCAGGTCTGTTTTGAGGATCAGGATATCATCGGAATTATTAATACCGCCTGTTTTACAGCCTATATAAAGAAAGTCGTCGTATGCGATCAATGCTTCTCGTCCTCGTTCCAGCGATTGCATTCCACCGTATCGTTTCGCCCAAATCAACTCTCCGTCTTTGTCAATTTTTACTAGAAAAGCTCCGACCCCAATATTATCAAAAGCCAGAAAGAGGTAGCCGTCCGGAAGGCTAATAATATTGGTAACATCCATATCGGTATTGGGTCCAAAATCATATTCTTTGGCCCAAATCAACTCGCCGCTCAGATCAGATTTGGTGACAAACAATTCCTGGGTTACCGTTCCTGTTCCGTCTTTATCGCCAGAGTGAGGGACGACCAAACCATTATCAAAAATAATATCTTGCGAATACAGGCGGGCATTGGCATTATTGGCATCGACGAGGTAGAGGCGGGTCCATTGTTCCACCCCGTTCAGGTCAAACTCGGTTACTGCTCCCCGCATCCGGCTGGTTCCGCCGCCTGCGTTGTTGTACCGTCCGGTAATGTATAATGCATTGTCATGCATCAACGAAGAGATAAAGCTTTCGCAAGAACCCAGGGTATAATGCTGGTTGATCCCTCCAAAAGCACCTGTGGCTTTATCCAACTCTAAAATGATCCCGTCGCAGCCTAGCCCGGGAGCACTGTTAGGAGCCGTTTGACCGGTAAATAAATAAGTACCCGCGCTTACTACTTCCTGGATATCATACATTAAGGAGGCTTTAGTCGGGTGCGTAGGCGCCTGCACCCATTCCAAAGTATGGGTATCTAAATTATACCGGAAGGCAAAACCACGACGAGAATCGGTTACTCCCGGCTGTAAGCCTGACCCGGCACCAAACAAAAAGCCGTCACTATCTATTTTTAAATCGTAAATAGCATTGATATGGTCAACGGGTTTAAAGACTTCCTGCCATAATAGTTCACCACTGCTATTAATGGCCATCAGCAGAGCATCTTCCCCTTTTGTGCCGCCTACCAGAATTTCGTCACCTACAGGTAAAAAACAATAAATATTTTCATCGGTGTCCTCCTCGCCATAAGCAATGGCAAACGTGCCCTCACAATCTCCTGAGCTACCATCATTCAATACAATGATGCAAGTGGTATCTCCACATGGAAAATTACCGGATTCGGCAATAAGGCAAAATTCATAAAAACCCAGCCCGGTCATTTGGTAGGTAAAAATAGCATCATTGGAAATCACCTCTGTGGTATTGTTGTAGGTCGCTGTCCAGGTTAGCTGATCTGCATTTGCAGCATTGCTTTCCAATTCCACGATATTTCCCGACTGATCATAGTCAATCTCTGCTTGCACGGGGCATATGACCTCTATAGTAACCGTTAAGGAATCGTTTAGACATACCGGATCCGTACTTGTTGCCACCAAAAGCAACTCAAAAGTACCCAATTGACCAAATTGGTAATTCAGATCTGTCGAAGTGGATACTTGCATACCGTTTAACCACCACTCGTAAGCATTTGCATTGATCGATTGGTTGGTGAACGCAACATTTTCATCGAGCTCAACAGTACTATCACCTGGTGTAAAAGCTGCCGTTATCGGTGCCGGGCAGGGATCCAAACAGCCCGAGGAATTGAGCAGCGAAGCTCTCACCCCGGTAAGAAAAAATTCCATGCGATCGCTTTGACCCTGGGTAAACGCCGAATAGCAATTCCAGTCGCCATAATCCATATAATTTATAAACATGTCATTCTGATCAGTAGAGAAACCCGATTGAGCATCGGTAGAACAACTATTCACATCCGAATCGCAAGGCACCGCAATAGTCGTTTGATCAGGGGGGGTATCGCAAACCCGATCGCCGTCCACTAAACAATCATTATTGATACATCCGCCCTGAAAAGTGTGGTACAACCCCAGGTAATGCCCCATCTCGTGTACTTGCACGCCTGAGTTAGCTTGATTACTCCCAAACCATTTAGCTTCCATCATGATCCCGTCGACGCTGGTGCCGTGCGAAGCAGGAAAATAAGCATACCCCGCCACACCACATCCTGATGAAAAACTACAGATCTCTCTGACCAACCAGATATTAACATATTGGGTGGGGTTCCAACGGTTGATATCTTTGACCGTTATGTCATCCGACTCCAATGTCATTTCGGTTAAAGCAGACACATCTCTGGTGATTCCGGTAGTTGGATTCCCATCCGGATCGCGCTGAGCCAGACAAAACTCAAGTTTAGTGTCGACTCCCGTGCCCTGATCATAATACCCCATATTGGCAAAGGCGTCATTAAGGTCCTGAATACCTTGCAATACGACTGCATCGGAAATATTTTCCGGCCCGTTATCATGAATGATATGTACCACCACAGGGATAGTATAATCAGCGATTACCGCATTTTCTGTAGGTTCTGGCTGTTGAAGCTGTTGTTTATATTGTAATTCTAGTTGTTGCTGCAATTGTTCCAGGTCGGGATGGTCATCCAACCATTCGTCATGGGCATGATCAGTAGCACAATATGCTTCGTCATTATTTTGACCGTCATATCGGTCAGAAAGAGGGGATAAATAGAACTGAAAAAAAAATGCAATGGAAAAAGTGAATATCCCTAACAGAAAAATACGAAAAAGTGTCAATGGAGCCTTCATAGCAAAAGGGTTTAAAAAAAGGGTGATTATTGGGTTTGAAATGAACTAAAAGAACTATTCAATTCTAAAGATAATAAGCAGAAAATTAAATACCAACAAAAAAAAGATGCCTGGCATTTGTTAGATACCAGGCATCTTAATAAATCGATTTATATATTCTATTAACTAAATTACATTTATTGATTAACTACCGAAGTCATCAAAGGCGATATTCTCTTCCGGCACGCCTAACTCATCAAGCATATTCATGGCAGCTTGGAGCATTAATGGAGGACCGCAAAGGTAGTATTCAATTTCTTCTGGTTCCGGATGATCTTTCAAGTAATTATCGTAAAGTACCTGGTGGATAAATCCGGTAAATCCTTCACCTTCTTTATCATTGATATCTTCTTTAACGGTCCAGTTATCTTCCTCCAACGCAGCAGATAAGGCAATATAGTAATTAAAATTATTAAAATCTTTTTCAATGTCCCTAAAATCTTTGGTATAAAACAACTCTCTTCGAGAACGTCCGCCATACCAATACGTCACTTTACGATCTTTTGTTTTTAGGGTGTGAAATAGGTGAAAAATATGCGAACGCAGAGGCGCCATTCCCGCACCACCACCGATGTAAACCATTTCTTTCTTGGTTGGTTTAATGAAGAACTCACCATACGGCCCAGAGATGGTCACCTTATCGCCGGGTTTGCTTCCGAACACATAAGAGGAGCAAACACCCGGATTAACAGACATCCATTCATTATTCTTTCGATCCCAAGGCGGGGTAGCGATACGTATGTTCAACATCACAATATTACCTTCAGCTGGATGGTTGGCCATGGAATAGGCACGGAACTGAGATTCGTCATTTTTCATTTTTAGACCCCACATCTGGAATTTATCCCAATCTTCCTTAAACTTTTCGGGCCCCATTGGATCATCAGGGTGAGGAGCAATATCAAAGTCTTTAAAGTCCACTTCAATTTTCGGCACATCAATTTGGATATAACCGCCCGATTCAAACTCCAAGTTTTCGCCTTCTGGCAGTCTTACGACAAACTCTTTGATAAAGGTTGCCACATTGTAGTTAGAAACGACTTCGCACTCCCACTTCTTAATACCGAAGACCTCTTCAGGTACACGAATTTTCATATCAGAACGCACTTTCACCTGGCAAGCCAAACGCATATGTTCGGCCACTTCCCGTCGGGTAAGGTGATTCATCTCTGTGGGCAATACATCTCCACCACCTTCATCAACGTGACACTCGCACATGGCACAAGTACCACCTCCACCGCAGGCAGATGGAAGAAAGATATTATTATCAGATAGTACATTTAGAAGGGAGCTCCCCGGGTTGACCATTAAGGGATTATTATCATCTCCATTGATAACAATTTTAACTTCTCCTTGAGGAACGAGTTGCTTCCTTGCGTAGATCAGCATAAAGGCCAAAGCCAAAATAACAAGGCTGAAGACTATGATCGCAAAGAGCACGAGTAGAGGATCGAATGCAACCAAATAAAACATTTCTTTTTATATTTTTTATCGATGCAAATTTAGTAGTACTTATTATGCATCAATATATTAACAACAATATAGTTGATTGAGTCAAATTCATATAATTGCTACCCGCCTGAACCCAGGTACGCAGCAGGGTCAATTCCCATTAAGCTCATAAAAGCGACCCCCATCAATCCGGTTAAAATAAAGGCCATCCCAAGGCCTCTTAGCGGACCAGGTACATGAGAATAACGGATTTTTTCACGAATAGCCGCGATAGCAATGATAGCCAAGAACCACCCGAATCCACCTCCTAATCCGAAAGCGATAGATTCTGAAAAGTTATATTCTCTGGATACCATGAAAAGCGACCCACCTAGGATTGCACAGTTCACGGTGATCAGCGGCAAGAAAATACCCAGTGAATTGTAAAGAGAAGGTGAATATTTTTCAACAACCATTTCTACCAACTGCACCATTGATGCAATTACTGCTATAAACAAAATAAAGCGCAAGAAAGTTAAATCTACGCCAAAAATACCGTTTTCGCTTAGAAGGTACTCACTGATCAGCCAATTGATCGGCATCGTAATACCTAATACGAATATGACAGCAAGGCCCAGACCGAAAGCTGTTTTTACTGTCTTGGAAACTGCCAGATAAGAACACATCCCCAAGAAATAGGCCAATACCAAATTTTCAATAAAAGCCGACTTAATAAATATATTTACTAATTCCATAGTTGTATGATAAAGCTTTTGTTAATTTGAATCCCACAAAAATTATGATACGTCGATCAACTTGCGGTTGAAACTACGCTGAATCCAGATCAAGATACCGATCACAAACATAGCAGAAGCCGGTAGTACCATCAGGTTATTAGGCATATACCAGGCAAACCAAGCATTTTCAGCAGTGTTGATCAAATAATCGGCTGCAGGACCAATAATTTTAAACTCGATCGGGCTTCCGGCAAAGAGAGAACCTTTTCCAAAAATTTCACGTATCAGGGCTACAATAATCAGAATAGCACCGTATCCCAATCCATTTCCGACGCCATCGAGGAAAGACCGCCATGGTTTATTGGCCATAGCGAAAGCTTCCAGGCGCCCCATAATGATACAGTTGGTAATGATCAATCCGATAAATACAGAAAGCTCTTTGTAGATCGGATAGTTGATAGCCTTGAGCACCAACTCTACTACCGTTACCAACGTTGCAATGATCACCAATTGGACAATCATACGCACCTGTTTTGGAATCTGGTTACGGATCAAAGAAGTGATTAAATTGGCAAAAGCACAAACGAACACTACCGCAACGGCCATAACAAATGCCTTAAATACAAGCGTCGTCACCGCTAAAGCCGAACAAATCCCTAAAACTTGGACCGTAATGGGATTATTATCATTTAACGGATCGGTAATCAGTTTGCGTTCATTCTTCCCGAATAAGGGTTCTCGCTCCACCGCCGGAGCTTGCGTTTCTTTAACTGCTGCTGTCGTTTCTGACATTATACTGATAATTTATTTTGATTCAACAATTATGCTTTTAACTTAACTATAAAGGGATTTACTTGGACTCTTGAAGTGCACCAAGCTGCTTTTTATCTGCTTTTTCTACCTTTTCAAAATAAGGCTCATAATACTTAATACCTTTGTACATCATATCAGAAACCCCGTTCCCGGTAATGGTAGCCCCTGAAATGCCGTCCACTTCATGATCCGGATCCTTGGCGCCACTTTTCTTAACTTCAATAGAAACGTATTTTCCCTCTTCATTGTACAGCTTTTTCCCTTCGAACTGCTCAGGAAAAGCAGGGTTATCTTTGATCTCCGCCCCGAGCCCTGGAGTTTCCGCTTTATGGTCAAAAGCAGCACCTACAATGGTATTGAAATCATCTTTGATGGCTATATTTCCCCAAATTTCATCCCAAAGACCACTTCCTCTGACAGAAACAATGTATACCGTTCCTTCCTTGCTATCATAAGCAAATAACGGGAATTTGCGATCTGATTCAGGCTTTTTCTTCTCTTTTGCCATATCTACATCCTCTGCTTTAACATCTTCGATAACATTCCCTTCATAATCAATCACCGTTTGCCTCATTTTCGAATCAAATACATCCTGTACTTGTTCATCGCTTAACTGACTGACCGGTTTTTCCAAATAGTCGTTGATTGCTTCCAAAATAGCGCGCTTTTTAAAGATCGCCTCGTTGGAGTCGTGTTTTTCTTTCAATAAAGAAAACAAACCCGATAAGGCGAGAGCTACGATAGAAGTCATAATTAATGTAAACCGAAGGATATAACCTGTACTAAACATATTTCTTTTTTTATCAGAACAAACTCAAATTAATTTTGCTTTGTTCCGGTGGAAAATTAATTACTTTTTTTTAAACACGTTGTCCTTTAGGAGGCACTTTCTACCACCGGAGCAGTCCGTTTCATTCTACGCTTTACATTGGCCTCCAAAACATAGTGGTCAATTAGTGGTGCAAAAACATTCATGAACAAAATAGCCAGCATCCATCCTTCCGGATAGGCGGGATTCATTACCCGGATAATCATACCGATCACACCGATAAAAAATCCGTAAATCCATTTCCCGGCATTGGTAGAAGCTGCTGTAACCGGATCTGTCGCCATAAAGGCCATAGCAAAAAGGAAGCTTCCCATGTATAACTGATAGTACCAGGGCACTTGTAGAAACTGAGAGCCCGCAACATCTGTACTCAGCCCATTCATGAGCATGGCTGTAATAACACCTCCTAAAAGCATACTTACGATAACTCTCCAACTAGCGATTCCGGCAATTATTAAAAAGACTGCTCCAAATATGATCAATGGTTTACTGGATTCGCCGATAGAGCCCGGGATGGCACCCCACAACATCTGCCCAGTAGTATATACCTCGGTGACGGACTCCCATCCACCTTTGGCGGCCAAAGAGAGCGGCGTTGCCCCCGTATAGCCGTCGGCTACCGTGGCCCCGGCATTGTAGGTGGCCCAGCCGAAGGATTCAAAGATCGGATTGAATACACTTTGCGTCCACCATCCGTAATCAACAGCAGCGCCAGCTTCCGCTTTTGATAAGCCAGCCACCCAAACTTCATCTCCCGAAATTTCAGTAGGATAAGCAAAGAAGACAAATACCCGGGCAAGCAATGCAATATTTAATATATTCATTCCCGTACCGCCAAACGCTTCTTTTCCGATAATTACAGCAAACGCTACCGAAACAGCTAGTATCCACAATGGAATATCTGGGGGCATAATCAAGGGAATTAATGCTCCCGACACCAAGAATCCTTCTTCCACCGCATGATTGCGCTTGTAAGCATAATAAAATTCAATGCCCAGCCCCACAACATGGGTGACAATAAAAATCGGCAACAATTTGATCAACCCATACACGAGCTTCAGATGAAAGCCCTGAAGGAAACCAGAATGTTCGCCAAGAGCAACAAAATGCTGGTGTCCGATATTATACGTTCCGAATAAATAACATAATTGAAGAGCGAGAACAACGTATACCATTGTTCTCTTCAAGTCCATCCCATCACGGATATGAACGCCTCCCTTTGTCGTTTCATTAGGGGTAAACGCAAAAGTAAAAAAAGCATCAAAAGCCGTATGGGCAAAGGTTCCTTTCTTAGGTTCGATTTTCTTAAAAAAGTCTACTAAAGCCATTTTTTATTTTTTATTTAAGCATCCAGCGCTTTAACTAATGCTAATTCTTTTTCGAAAAATATCAAAGTTTTTACTCACTAAAATTAAGTAGTAAGGCAAAAAAATTGGTAGAATAATTTTTTTAGGTTCAAATGATTCTACAAGCAATTTTGATTTGCCGCTTATCCCTGCTCCCTCATCGTATCCAACCCTTCACGCAATATTTTTTGGAGGGGTTGCTTCGAGGTACAAGAAAACTCAGGCAGGGCAACATCTTCTTCAACCAATTCATAAATACCCAACCCTTCCATTCGTTCAAAATCATTGACGAGTATGGATTTCATCAACTGCTGGAGATATATATCCATAGGCATTAAACTTTCATATTGACCCGTTACGACAAAAGCCCGACGCTCGCCATGCGTATTGGTATCTCCCTTAAACTTAATATCCGGGAATAAGAAATTCGGATAGGTTCTTGAAACACTCGGACGCGGCTTCAACGGCAACAACCAGCCGAAAAGCTCATAATAATCACCCTCTTCTATTACCGTAAACTGGTCGGCAAACGTATCCAAATATTGTTCTCTGGTCTTGCGATTTCCTGAGAGAACATCTCCCGAAATGATCCGAACATTTTCACTCTTCAACCGGCCTTCAAGCAAGTCGCCCACATTGGCGCCCATATACGTTCGTACATATTCCGGATTGTCAACTTCAGAACCGGAGATGGCAACAATGCGCTCTGCGTCGTATTGTTGTTTCAGAAAAAGATTTCCTAACGTAATCACTTCCTGAACGCCAAGCGTCCAAACAGTTTGGCCGGCACCGATAGGATCAACATGGTGAATCTGAACGCCAACATTCCCTGACGGATGCGGCCCCTTAAACCATCTTTTCTCAACCCCTTTAGCCTCGGTAAATGCTCTGGACGGGGCGTTTTCTCCCCGCGCATCTAAACCTAAATAAACAGCTCCTTCCGTCAATTTATTCAAAGCATCCAAACCTCTTTGAAAAGCCTCTTCTTTTCCTTCAACAACTATATTTTGATCAGCCGCCAAAGGCGCAGATTTGAAAGTTGAAATAAAAATAGATTTAGGAGCTATTTCAGGATTGGCAATTACATTGAAAGGACGTTGTCTGATCAGTGGCCAAACTCCGGACTCCATCATATAATTAACCAATTCTTCTCTACCGGTATTTTCCAGATCAAATGCTTCAAACTCCTTATATTTCATTCCGTCTTTATCAGCCAAAATGACTACTTCGACAATTGATCGCTTCGCCCCTCTGTTTACACTGACAATTTCTCCACTCACAGGAGCTGTGTATTTGATGTCAGGATTACTCTTATCAAAAAAGACAGGATCTCCCGCTTTGACTTCGTCCCCCTCTTTTACCATCAATTTGGGGATAGGTGCAATACCCAAAAAATTAGGGGGTTGAACGGCATAAGTCTTTGAGTTTCCTTCAACTTTAGAAGTTCCAGAGACCTTACCCTCCAGCTTAATATCAAATCCTTTTTTCAAAATAAATACCGGGCTACCATTCACGTAAGAAGGCAAATTGGACCTGGCTATTTCATTGGAAGAAGGAAATACAGAAAAATTGCTGTTTTCATCAGTTGCCCCCACTTGCTTAGCTTTTATACGGATTAAATTATCCGAAACCAGCACAATAGTAGCAAAAACGATAGCCACCAGCAATGCGACAATGCCAACTAATAGTAGTTGAGATGAACCATTGCCTCCATTCTCCGCCTGAGCAAATAGCACATTATTAAATAAAAACATCAATACTGCAAAGGGACCGATTAATTTGATTGTATTCTTCAAGTTTCCTCGAATTTGGTTAATGATATCTTAAAATTTGCGCAAAGATATAAAGGTTTTCAAACTTATTATGTTCTGATTAAAAGTATTGTTTTGTTCGCTTTTTTATTTAGACAAAATCTAAATAGATTACACAGCCTAAAATCTGAATGCTTATCGTAAATAAATTATTCAAATTAAATTTTCTCCTAATCTCTTATTTCATAAAAACACAAAAAAAACACTTCATAAAAAACTAAAATTCAACTACTTAATATGGGTAGGTGTTGTTTTTTCCAAAAAAGGCCGAATCATGTACTTGCATTAATTAATAACATAGTATAAATTGTAAGTAATCAATTATACAATTGAAAGTGTTTTAACCGAAAAGTGGAGGCTTTCTAAGCAAAATTTCCAAAACCGATAAAGAACCACAGGACTAACCCAAACAAATAAATCCTTTTCTAATCGATTTGGAACGCCTGGAGCGATTAAAACTCCTCACCTGGCTCTGAAGGTCTCCCTTTTTACAAAGATATGAATTTGAAGACGGCAACTCAAATGCCCCAAATGAAGGGTGTTGGAGTTTGTTAAATTTGGTGGGTATTAAAGGGAAAGGTCAATGCTTTGTTCACTCTGTAGCTATCCCAAATGCTGGTAAAAGAGCACGACAGTTTTAATAGCGGTCTTTCGTTCAGAGTATATTCTTTCCCTTTTCCCTCTTTTGATTAACTCATATTAAATGCACTGTAATTTAATACACTGTAATTTAATTTTTTGTCCTTTTTATAAGGCGTTACCTCCCGGCGCCTATCCCAATAGTGTCGGACGGGAATGTTTAGTGGCATGACTAAATAGAATTTAGGTTTTCTAATTACCACATTTTTCCCGTCCGGCCAATTCTACCCCATTAAACAAAAGAATTATTAGGTGAGAGTAGAGTATAGCATTTTCGGCAAAGAGAAGGTTCCTGAGCAAACACTTACCCTTCTTCTTTGCCTTTTTTTTGCTATCTAAAATGTTGCCTCCAGTTTATATACCCGAAAATAGCGATCACGGTATAAATTAAAAATAAAATAGCGGTTAAATAAATTTCCTTGTAGATGTATACCCCCACACAAACCGAATCAATAGCAATCCAATACAACCAATTCTCGAGCTTCTTCCGGGCAACCAATATAGTAGCAATTATGCTAAAGGAAGTGGTATGCGCATCTATGAATGGCAACGCTGCCCCCATATACTGCCAAAAAAATCCTAAAACTAAAGCTAAAAGAACGCCTGAAATGAGAATTACCCCATGCAAACTTAACGGCAAGGTAGTTATCGATAAGGTGTTTTCTTCAGGCAACCGCTCCTCCGAGCCACTTCTCTTATCCGCTTGCTGACGCCAACTCCACCATCCATACACAGACATCCCCATATAAAACACCTGTAATGTTGCGTCCGAAAACAAGCGAACCTCTATAAAAACAATAAAATACAGCACCACAGATATAAACCCAAACACCCAGCACCAGATATTCTCCCTTGCAGCTAATAGCACATATATGACACTAAATATAAATGCCGCCCACTCTATCCCGCTCTGCTGACTTGAAAAAGTTATTATTGACATGGTTGTCTTTCATTGAACATATAAAGTATGAGGGGTGAAAAAATTCTCATATCTACCTTTTTTGTAAAGCTCTGGAAATCAATCTTTATGATTTCTTATTACTTACTTGTCAAACCTCTTATCAACCCATCGTTTTAACGGCCTCCCTCCTTATGTTTTCAATCTTTTCCCCGAATAGCCAGGCGAACGTTTACCCTCGGGGATCATGTGGTTTGCCCCACCATTAAAATGGTGGGTTGATAATTGTTCTTGCCAGGTAGCTCTCATTTTTGGCCAAGCCCTAGCTGGTGATAGCCCTCATTGCACATTGCTCATTCCTCATTACACATTGCTCATTCCTCATTGCTCATTGCTCATTCCTCATTGCTCATTGCACATTGCACATTGCTCATTGCTCATTGCTCATTGCTCATTGCACATTGCTCATTCCCCCTACCAACTCCCTCCGGCACCGCCACCACCAAAGCCACCACCGCCGAAGCCACCGAAACCGCCTCCGCCGAAGCCACCAAAGCCGCCGCCACTTCCGCCGCCTGATCCCCCGCCGCCGAAACCTCCTCCGCCAATAGGCGGAAAGAAAATCCAGCCACCGTTTCTACGTCTTCGGTCCATATCGTACTTTCCTCCCCGATAGTAACCTCCATCATCCCCGCCACCTCCTATATTGCTGATCAAAATAAAAATAACAATCAAAATGATAAGAACAACGATAAAAGGAATCCCCTCGCTTTCATTTTGCGTACCTTCATAGTCCTCAGCTGTATATTCGCCTTTCGCCAAATCCATAATAGCGTTGGTCGCCTGATCCAACCCGCGATAAAAATTACCGTTGCGAAATTCAGGCACCATAATATTGTCGATGACCCGTTTGGCCATCGCATCGGGCAGGTATCCTTCCGACCCATATCCTGTCTGTATACGGATCGCCCGTTCCTGAAGAGCCAGATAGATCAATACGCCATTCTCAGTCTGCTCAGGACCGATACCCCAGGCGTCCGCAATTCGTATGGACCGGTCAAATGGATCTTCTCCATTCAGAGACTGCTCGGTAATGACAACAATCTGCGTAGAAGTCTGCTGAGCAAAATTACTCAACTTTTCACCCAAGGCAACGACCTCCTGACGGGAAAGCACGCGGGCATAATCATTTACCAAAAAGTCAGTAGGACGAGGAACCGGATTTTGAGCAAATGAAAGGACTGGCAACACCAATCCTATCAAAGTAGCTAACATCAGCTGCTTTGGTGGGATTAAAAAACCACCTCCACCTTTGCTTTTCCGAATAGAACGGTTAACCAGTGACCCTATCTGCAAAAGCAATGACGCCATTTGAAAATTACTCTTCATTAAAAACTTATACGTCCTGTTCTTTAACACTATTTACCTATTTATATGAAATATCGTCGGGCAATTCATTTTGATCATCCGATTGATAAGGAAAATGCGCCCTTAGTTTTTCACCGATCTGCTCAATTGCTGCTGCAATTCCTTCTGCAAATTTTTCTTCCCTGAAATAACTCAGCATCAGATCGCGCTCTTCTTCCCAAAAATGCTGCCCGACAATATTGTTAATTCCTTCATCTCCAAGAATCACAAACTCCTTTCGTTCGGGAGCCAAAAAAAGCAATACGCCATTCCGATCTTTCGTCTTTTCCATCCCAAGGCGCTTGAAGGTCTTAATCGCTTTTTTCATAATATCACCCTTGCATTTGTCCTCCAGATGCACCCGTATCTCTCCTGAAGTATTTCGCTCCGCTGACCGGATGGAATCAATGATCAACGTTTCTTCTTCCTCATTAAAGAATTTAATCATAAGTTATTTGGATTAAAACTCTACTTTTGGGGCATCTTCAGCTCCCTGATCCGCCTCAAAACGGGCTCTTTTTTCAAGACCGAATAAGCCTGCAAAAGCATTAGCCGGAAATCTGCGGATCGCTTTATTGTAGGTAGTCACTTCGTTATTAAACCGGTCGCGCTCTACTTTTATTCGGTTCTCCGTACCTTCTAACTGCGCTTGTAGCTCCCGAAAACTCTCACTCGCTTTTAGCTCGGGGTACCGCTCCGAAACCAATAATAGACGCCCTAGCGACTGCGAAAGTCCTGACTGAGCATCCTGAAAAGCCTTTAAGTTTTCGGTGGTTAATTTGGAAGGATCTATATTGACGGAGGTAGCTTTAGAGCGTGCTTCTACCACTTTCGTAAGCGTTTCCTGTTCAAAATCAGCTACCCCTTTGACGGTATTGACCAAATTAGGAATCAGGTCAGCCCGCCTTTGATAGGCACTTTCTACTTTCGACCAGGCATTCTCAACATTCTCATCCAGATCTACAAAGGAATTATAATAACTTAAATAGCCACATCCTCCAATGAATAGCACAGCGAAAATGGCAATGATTGCAAAGATTAAGGTATTTCTCATTTCAATTAAAAGGTTTGAGCGTTATAAAATTGGTTTTTCTAAAAAAATAATAATCTTTGAGTTCTAAAAAAGTAAAGCGATTTTTTCAAATTGAAGTTCAATTCCACCGCTTACCTTCGACAAATTTAGAATTTTTAGCGATCAATTCTGAAAACATTAAACCTAGACTATACTACTTGTTATGAAAAAAATAGTATTGAAACCCAAGAAAGAGGTAGCGGTAAAACGATTCCACCCATGGATCTTTTCCGGCGCTATCTCTAGTAAGACGGATGAATTAGAGGATGGTGACAGGGTCGAAGTTCTTTCCAGTAAGAATGAGTTTTTAGGCGTGGGGCACTTCCAGCGGGGAAGTATTATGGTCCGCCTGTTTAGTTTTACTCAAGCACCTATTAATGAAGAGTTTTGGCTTGAAAAACTTGCTGCTGCATTCCGGCTTAGAAAAGCAGTTGGCTTAACCGACAATCCTCATACCAACTGCTACCGTTTAGTCCATGCCGAAGGCGACGGCTTACCCGGCCTTATCATCGACATCTATGGCGATACCGCTGTTATGCAATGCCATTCGATTGGTATGTACCAAGAAAAACTACAGATTGCCAATGCGCTCCAAACGCTGTATGATCAAAAAATAACTGCGATCTTCAATAAAAGCCAGTCCACCTTACCGGCAAATTTTGCCGTCGATATCGAAGACCACTATCTGCTGGGCAAAAGTCAATCAGGGACGATACTAGAAAACGGACATTCCTTTTTTGTTGATTGGGAAATCGGACAAAAAACGGGTTTCTTCTTAGACCAACGAGTCAATCGCCTATTATTAGCAAATTTTTGCCAAAACAAAACCGTTCTCAACGCCTTTTGCTATTCGGGCGGTTTTTCCGTCTACGCCCTCAAAGCCGGAGCCAGGCTGGTCCATTCGGTTGATATTTCAAAACCTGCGGTAGAACTGACCAACAAGAATGTGGCATTCAATCAATGTGAGGGTACGCACGAAGCCTACCCGGTAGACGTTCTAACTTTTTTGAAGGAAACACCCCAAGAGTATGAGGTGATGGTCGTAGACCCACCTGCCTTTGCAAAAAATCTCAAAAAGAAACACAAGGCCGTACAGGGATACAAACGGCTCAACGCACTAGCTTTAAAAAAGGTTAAACCCCAAGGTATCGTTTTTACCTTCTCCTGCTCTCAGGTCATCGATGAACTCTTATTTAAAAATACCATTGTAGCGGCAGCACTGGAGGCTAAGCGTCAGGTAAAGATCCTCCACCGGCTAAGTCAACCACCTGACCATCCGGTCCACTTATTCCATCCCGAAGGAAGCTATCTGAAAGGGTTGGTGTTATGGATAGAATAACGGTGTAGCAGTGTAGCAAAAAATTTAACTTTGCAGTCCAAAAAATTACCCTTGTACCCTTGTACCCTTGTACCCTTGTACCCTTGTACCGTTGTACCCCTGAACCGTTGAACCGTTGTACCGTTGAACCGTTGTACCCCTGAACCGTTGTACCGTTGAACCGATAAACCGATTCCTATTTTTCTTCCAACACCAGATAGAACTTCAATTCTTCAAAGATTTGGTAGCCCGTTTCCGGATCTATATTTTCCAGGAGAATGTCTATGGTACGTTCCAGTTGACCACTTTCCTCTTCGCGGGCGCTGACGAAAGTAGCTTTGATCTCGCCGCTTTCGCCGGGTTGAAAGGTTTTACCCTCTGGCCAGTCCAGATCTGTACAATCACAACCGGAAACCAATTCTATGGTTAATGGGACATCTCCTTTGTTCGTAAATTTAAAGGTATGAGATACATTTTCTCCTTTGGTGACTTTACCAAAATCATGCGAATCTTTATCGAAGGCCATAACCGGCACTCCCTTTTTGATTTCTTCAACCGGGGTGGTGCTCGCCTTTTCAGCCGTTTGCGCGTTGCAGGCATTCAAGGTAGCTATGGAAAAAGCTAGTAACATTACATTATTTAGGAACTTCATGTTTTTACATTTTAATTTGTCTGGATAGGGATTTAATACACTGTAATCTAAGTTAGTTAAAAATTTTGGGCAATGAATTTTACATCAAATCGAGACGCGGCGGAGCCTGATAGCCTTAGCTATCAAGGCGAGTACGCAACGAAGAGTTGATGTAAAAGACATGGTCAAAAAATTAAGTAATTTAGGTTACAGTGTATTTAACCACAGAGACACAAGGTACACAGTTTAAATATAAATTATTCTGTGTTCTCTGTGTCTCTGTGGTTTTCCTGAAAAAAGAAAAACAATAATCAAGCCAATTCAATTAAGGCTTTACGCTTATTGGTCTCCCTCTTCTCGCTTTTCAATTTTGGTTTGCTTGATTTGAATGCTAGTAGGCCCCTCAAGGATCTTAAATTCGGTACGGCGATTGAAGCGATGTTCTTCTTCGGTACACTCAACCCCATTCTTACACTGATTTAGGATTTGAGCTTCCCCGTAGCCAACAGCTTTGATTCGTTCTACTCCGATTCCCTTTTCTGTCAACCACTTTTTGGCGGAGTTAGCACGGCGTTGAGAAAGATCCTGGTTGTAGGCGTCGTTACCACGAGAGTCGGTATGAGAAGATAACTCAATCACCATATCGGGATATTCATTAAGTAGCCCCAAAAGGGTATTCAGGTCTTCCTCGGCATCTGGCAAGATTTTATCGTCATCAAAATCATAATAGATCTGATTCAGACGTATGGGTTCATTGATCGTAACGGTGATCGTATCGAATTCAGGTTCTTTTGGAATGGGCACTAATACAAACTCCTGGTTAAAGGTTTGGGATTTATCCAGCCCTACCGTATTGAAAGAGAGGGTATCAGAAAAATATCCTTCCGCTGAAGCAATAACGGAATAGGCCTTTTCAAGCTCTAGTTCAAACCCGAAATCATTACCTTTCTGATTAGTTCTTGAATCCACGGGCATTGCCTCCTCTTCCAATGCGAGCAGGTCGATGGTTGCATTCATCAAAGGCTCTTTTTTGATCGATTCAAATACCAGCACTTTGAGGTCGGCAATGATAGGCTCTTTCATAAAGAAGTAGATATCATCGCAGCAGGTACGACTTTTCAGGTATTCGCCTCCCGGCCGGTTAGATACCAAAAAGCCATTTAGCCCTTCTTCATCAGTATTAAAATATAGGTCATCAACGCTGGAATTATAGCCTTTACCCATATTTTTGGGATCACTCCAGGAAGAGCCGTCCCAGATGGAGTAAAAGATATCGTATCCGCCAAAGCTAGGGTACCCCTGGGAGCTAAAGTACAAGGTACCTTCAAGATAGAAGGGGGTGGCTTCATCAGCGGGGGAGTTGATCACCTTACCCAGATTGACCGCCTCTCCGACTTCGCCTTCACCTTTTAGAGGAGCATAGTACACATCGAAACCGCCATATCCGCCAGGCATATCAGAGATAAAAAAGAGCACATCCTGGCCAAATAATTCCCCGGGCATGGGGTGTTTGCTCAGAAAATCACCGTTGGCACCGCCTTTAATCTCATTTGCCCCGCTCCATCCGTCAGCCACTTTTCTGGAGTAGTAAATTTTACTTTCTATAAGTTCATTCGACTCGAGGAGCGAACGAGTGAAGTACATGGTATTGCCATCTGACGAGAGCGCAACATTACCAGTGTGGTAATTTTCGCGGTTTACCCGGGTGTCAAGCGGCCCGCCAGGCACCCATTCGTCTTTGGTTTTTCGTGCCGAATAAATCTTAGCGTGGTAATCCCCTTCCTCTCCGTCTAAGGTGATGATATCGTCCCGATTAAAGGAAGCAAAATACATTTCCTGTCCGTCAGCCGTAATAGCAGGAGAAAAATCGGTAAATTTTGAATTGATCTCGTCTCCGGCATTTTCAACGGTCAGGCCCGGTACGTCTTTGGCTTCTTTTGCCATCTCGGCGCCGTTGATCTCCATACGCGCCAGTCGGACCATAGCCGGATCTTCCGCTTCATCATTGATATAAGTTTGGAACTCTTCAATGGCTTTATCGTATTCTTCATTCATTTTTAGTACCTGAGCATAGCGAAAACGCAAATCGGGATAATCAGGCACGGTGTATTTTTTCGGACGACGCTTTTTACGCTCTTTTATCCGCTCTACTTTACGAATAACTGTAGAGTATCGCCGTTCTGCTCTTCGGTAATCTCTGATTTTGTAATAACAATCAGCTATTAAATAAGCAATCTCAACGTCTTTATTATCCTCATAGATTTCTTCGTATCGCTCTAATGCTGTGTAGTAATCGCCATTATCATAAGACTCTTTTGCCTGCTTTTTGACAATTTCGGGAGTCATTTGATTTAACGGTTGGGCAAACAAAGTCCCAAAGGAAAAAATAGTGATGATCAGGAGAATATAACTTCTCATATTATAGTTGCTTTTCTTTTTCTTGAATTATTTAAGTTAACGCTCTTTGAAATGATCTATTTTAGAAACGAGGACAGAAAATTACTGGCTTCAATTCAGGTTCTTTGTAGATCTTAATGATGTACGCAGCTGCTATTTCGAACCCACCTACTGTGTTAGACACCTCTGATAGATCTGAAATATTCACATCGTAGGAAAGTGCTAAAGACAAATCCTT
>CAZHOV010000023.1:0-42350 GCA_964534315.1 uncultured Saprospiraceae bacterium
AAAATGAATACTGTTTGAGCCGACGTAAGGAGGCGAGTTTATTCATTTTAGGTTGTAAACCATACCAAAACCGTTACGATTTGAATACAGCCTTGATTTCCTGCCTGCAGGCAGGCAGGTTTGTTACTTTTTTATCAAGAAAAAAGTAAGCAAAAGATTGAGAGGACAAATAATCTGAGATCAGGTTATATGTTCTCTAAAACAAACTTCGTCATTTTATTATACAAATGTAACCGCGTTGGGCCACCATAAATTCCATGATTCCGGTTTGGATAAAAATAAGTGTCAAATTGTTTATTAGCAAGGACCAGTGCATTGACCATCTCGGTGGTATTCTGAAAGTGTACATTATCATCTGCCATGCCATGAACGATCAGGTAATTTCCTTTCAAACGATCAGCAAAATAAACCGGTGAATTATCTTTGTAGCCATCCGGATTTTCATCATCTGTGCGCATGTATCGCTCCGTATAAATGGTATCGTACCACTTCCAATTAGTTACCGGTGCTACGGCAATAGCCGATTTAAACACCTCATTTCCTTTCAAAATACACAAAGACGACATATAACCGCCATAACTCCAACCCCAAATTCCAATCCTAGCAGCATCAATATAATCCTGACTGCCTAGCCACTTGGCGGCTTCTATCTGATCGACGGTTTCATATTTGCCCAATTGCTGGTAAGTCATCTTTTTGAATTCCTCCCCTCTTCCTCCGGTTCCCCGGTTGTCCAGGCTTACCACGATATATCCCTGCTGCGCCAGCATCTGATACCACCAGGCATTAAAACCGCCCCAGGTATCTTCAACCGTTTGGCTTCCGGGGCCGCCATAAACATACATAAGTACCGGATATTCACGATTAGGGTTAAAATCGGCAGGCTTGAGCATCCAACCATTTAGCTCTACATTTTCACTTGTTTTGAAAGAGAAAAATTCGAACGGCTGCCAGCCATATTCCTCCTGAAGGGTTTTCATCGCTGCATTATCGACGATCTCCCGTACCGGTTTTCCGGAAATATCATAAACGGTGTAGGTCGAAGGGGAATTAACAGTAGAATGATTAAGCACATAGTAATCAAACGTGCTACTAAACTGAGCACTATTCCAACCTTCTTCTTTCGACAATTGCTTGAGCTTTTTTCCTTTTAGATTGACACTATAAATCTCTCGCTGCATAGGCGATTTCATCGCTGCCTGGAAATAGACCAATTCGTCTTCTTCATCAACGCCATAGAATTCCGTCACGTCATAATCACCTTTTGTCAGTTGCTTTTCTAATTTCCCGTCCATCCTATACAGATAAATGTGATGGAAGCCATCTTGTTCGCTTGTCCAGATAAAATGTTCGCCATCTTCCAGAAAAGTGAGGTTATCCGTGATATCGATATAGTACTTATTCGTTTCCTTGAGTAAGGTAGAAGTCTTCCCTGTTTGGGCATCCGCCAGGATCAATTCCAGTTCGTTTTGGTGGCGATTCATTTTGAAGATGCACAACTTGTTGGGATCTTTGGTCCAAAAGAGCCGTGGAATATAAATATCATCTTCCTCCCCAATATCAATTTTTTTGATCTTTCCTGACTCCAGGTTATAGATATGAACACTCACCTTAGCATTTACCTCTCCCACTTTGGGATATTTGAAAGTTTGGTACTCCGGATAAGCGTCGTCATTGTGTAGCGTCATGGTAAATTCAGGCACTTCACTCTCGTCAAAGCGGATAAAAGCAATATTTTTGCTGTCAGGCGACCATTGAAACGCTTTGGTAATAGAGAATTCCTCCTCATACACCCAGTCGGAGCCTCCATTTATAATATGATTGACTTTTCCATCTGTGGTAATTTGGGTAATCTTCTTTGAGTTTAAATCTTTGTAATAAAGATCGTTACCCTTAAGATAAGCCACCCTATTGGCTTCGGGGTTAAAGGTGGTAAAGCGTTGTTTAGCTTCGCTATCTACCGCAGACAACTGGTTCTCAGAGCGATCATATACATAATAATAAGCCTCTACTGACCGGCGATAGATTTGCCGGGTTTGGGTACGGATAAGCATTTTTTCTTCATCCTGACTGAAAGAATATCCATCAAACCGGCCATCAAAGCCTTCTTTACCTTCCACATCTGACGCTTTAAAT
Organism: uncultured Saprospiraceae bacterium; assembly: GCA_964534315.1. Lineage (GTDB taxonomy): Bacteria > Bacteroidota > Bacteroidia > Chitinophagales > Saprospiraceae > CAZHOV01. The sequence continues at coordinate 2,137 of CAZHOV010000023.1, forward strand.
ATAGCTTCTACCAGATCTCCGGTGGTTAAATCATATTTTTGTACCATATTCGATTGAAGGAGCGTATAATGTTTGCCATCTTTGAGGAAATTAAAACCCGGCACAGATTTAGCGACAAATTTATAGTCGCGCCAGATATCTTCTACCGTTATCTTTTTTTGAGCGAGGACAAAAGTTGTGGTAAGAACCAAAAGACCAAGCAATAGTGTTTTTAGCTTCAGCATTTTATTATAGAAATTTGATTATTAAATGAATTGGCTTAAAAGACCAAATTTAAAGAAATTCAACACATTCATTCTTTTATCTCTATGCTAATTTACATTTTTGCACCATTAGGCGAAAAGCGGGAAAAATACTTCGTCTATTTTTTTTACCTTACTATTTACCTCATCAGCCAACATAAATTAACTAAACCTGATTGTTTTTAAGGGATGACTATTAAACGATTGGATCGCAATTTTTATACACGGGAAGACGTTTTGAATTTGAGCCGCGAATTACTGGGCAAGGTACTTGTCACTAATTTCGATGGTATCCTGACTTCGGGCAAGATCGTTGAAACCGAGGCCTACAGAGCTCCTGACGACCAAGCCTGCCACGCTTATTTAAATCGAAATACAAACCGGACGAAGGTAATGTTTCAACAAGGAGGTGCTGCTTATATCTACCTTTGTTATGGCATTCACCATTTGTTTAATATCGTTACGGCAAAGGCCGGGATGGCCCACGCCATACTTGTGCGGGGTATCGAGCCTATTGATAATGTGGACAATATGCTCGAACGCCGGGGCTTAACAGCTATTGAACCGCGCTTAACGGCCGGGCCGGGCTCCCTAAGTAAAGCTCTGGGACTGCATAAAAACTACTCAGGCGTCGATATGATCGCCGATGACAGTCCGATTTGGATAGAAGATCGAGGCTACCAGGTTGAAGAAGAAAGCATCCTGACAGGTCCCAGAGTAGGCGTAGCCTACGCCGGCGAATCAGCAAACTGGCCCTGGCGGTTTCAACTTAAAAACTCTAAATGGGTAAGCAAACCGAGGGTGGTGAAATATTGAGGAAAGTGGGAAAGTAGGAAATTTGGAAAGGAGGAAATTGGGAAATTTGGAAAGGAGGAAATTGGGAGAGTAGGAAATTTGGAAAGTGGGAAATTTGGAGAGTAGGAAATTGGGAAATTTGGAAATTTGGAAATTAGGAGAATAGGAGAATAGGAGAATAGGGTATAAAAGGGGTGCAACGGGGCAGGAGTAAAAAGAACATATCAACCTACCATTTCAATGGTGGGACAGACCACATAAGTTCAAAAGTAGGATTTAGGTCTTAGCTCGTAGGTGTTAGGAGAATACCAGAGGACAAGAGAACCAGACAACAACATAAATCAAACTTTTAAACCTAAAGCTAAAATTCGAGACTACGTCACTACGTGAAGACCTATGATTTTGATGGTGAGTAAAGACGAACGAAAAACCTTCAAAATTTTCTCAACGCCTAAACACATCAACGAATAAACAAAAAAGTTCAACAGTAAAGCAATTCAACAATGAAACGTATCAGACTACTATTATTACTCTCTCTTATTGCTTGTACTCCGCTGTTCAGCCAGGAAGAATTGCCGGAGGTATTTGACAATGAGATTTATGTTCCGTACATCAAATCCGTAAAGTTTCATATTGCGGGTTTTCCGCTGACCATTCCTATGGTCGATATCAACTCTTCTGCCCAATTACTCCTTTATTTTGATGATCTGGATGATGAACCCAAAGATTTTTTCTATTCAATTGTCCACTGCGATTCCGACTGGACGAGGAGCGATCTTGCTGAAATGGAATACCTGGATGGATTTAATGAGGAAGAAATTTTCGATTTTGAACTATCTTACAATACCAGGATACCGTACACGCAGTATTATCTACCAATACCAAACAGCTCCACACAATGGACCAAATCGGGTAATTATGCATTGGTTGTATATGTAGATGATGGCGATGGCTACCGTAAGATTGCCTTTATCAGAAGGTTTATGGTAGTAGAGCCCTTATTCAAAATTACGGTACAGCCTTCCAGACCTGCTGACGTCCGAAAATACCGGACCCATCAGGAGCTTGATTTTATCGTCAATCACAAAAAAATAACTATTCGAAATCCGCGGTTGGAGATAGAAGCTTGCGTACTTCAAAATGGCCGATGGGATAATGCTATTACGGGATTACGACCGCGTTATATTCGAAGTAATAACTTATTAACATTTGACTTTCAGGATGAAGTTGTATTTCCTGCCGTCAAAGAATTCCGGAATTTTGATATTCGGACTCTTTTATTTAGATCAGAGAGGGTAGCCCAATTGAAGCGCTTCAAGGATCATTGGGAAGTTCAACTGGTGCCTGATCAATCTAGGATGAACGGCGCTTATTATTTTAATCCGGATATTAACGGTAATTTTATTACTGCCTCATTGGATTCCCTCCAGGATCTGAACTCATTAGACTATGCGGATGTATTCTTTCAACTGGATGTAGATGCGCCCCTTTTTGACAAGGATATTTATGTATTCGGAGGCTTGTCAGATTGGCAACTAAAGGAGGAGTATCGGTTGGAATATGATGAAAGCTGTTCTTGTTACAGAGGAACAGCACCTTTTAAACAAGGTTTTTATGACTACCTCTATGCTTTCAGGGATATCGATACCCCTGAAAAAGTAGATTATCAATCGTTGGAGGGCAATACCTTTCAAACTCGAAATGAATATACCTTTCTGGTTTACTACCGGCCATTCGGAGCCCGTTATGACCGGCTGATGGGAGCAAATACAATAACTTTCCCGTAAATCTTTGCAGATATTCATTATCTTTGCAGTCGGAATCAAGAAATAGATAGGAATGGCAAAGCCAAAAAAGAAAAATTCGAAAAAGGGTAAGCAGCAAACTTCAAAAAAGGGATTAAAAGACATAAGCCTAAGCTATCTTCGTAATTGGTGGTCGGAAAAATCCCCGGTTCTAAAGTTTGCTGTCGGTTTTGGACTGGTGATGTTAATATTTTATCTTTTTTACTTTTCTTCATTTTATGAAAATATTTTACTGCCAGCCACCATCAACTTCCAGGCACAAATAGCCAATGGGATTTTGAATTTGTTTGGATACGATACTACCGTTAATGGATATAATATTTCCAGCGAAGAATTCGCGGTAAGCGTCAAAAGAGGTTGCGACGGCATTGAAACAGCGGCATTACTGATCACGGGCATCCTGATTTTTCCACTTCCTTTTCGGTTGAAAATTCCGGGCTTTATTGCAGGTCTGCTTGTCATCTTTGGCTTAAATTTAATACGGATCGTTGGGCTCTATTTATCTGGCCTTTATATTCCTTCCTTTTTTGACTTCCTGCATTTGCATGGAGGGTTTGTCATTTTTACGATTGCCAGTATTTTAGTTTATATTATTTGGGTACAATGGGCCTTTAAAAAGCAAAAAGCACTCAAGCATGCAACCACTGACTAAGCGATTGCTACTTTTTTTACTTTTCTTCGTTCTCTCCTACCTCTTCCTATACTTTTTGGTAAATACCGAAAGTATTAATAGGCTCAATGCCAGCTTCCTGGAAACCACTGCTCTTTCAACGGTACAAACGCTCCTACCTAAAGCCAAATATGAACATCGGGTTGATTTTACGGAGACACGAACAATCTTGGTTTTAGGCTTTGTCAATAAAGAAAAATTGCAGGAAATGATTGCTGAGGCCAAGGCAAAAGGCGCCAAAACGCTGGATTTTGATGTAGAAGAGGTGAGGTATTACGTAGACTATTTTGTCCTTCCGCTCATTTTTTTATTCTCTCTTATCATCGCCACCCCCATCTCAATCAAGCAAAAACTGTTGGCCCTTCTTTGGGGATTCTTGTTGTTTACGGCCTATTATGTATTTAAGATTTTCTTATTTATGCTCATGCATATTTCTACCAACAACATCGGCATTTATGATTTCGGGGAAGGGTTTGAAAGCGCATTAAAAAGCCTTACCCGCGTCATGGAGCTTAACTTTAGTATGTTGATGGCCGTATTGATCTGGCTGCTGGTAGCCCTGAGTAAAAGTAATTGGAAAGAAATTATCCTACAATTGAGATCTCCTCAAACGGAGCAAGTCAAGTCAAAAAAACAAAATTAAAATTAAACCCATTATCCATGCATTTTCCATTCGATCGCGAAGTTTTTTTAAAAGCCATGCGACACGCCCTCGGGCTTGCTATCGTTGGCTTTGCTTTTATACTTGTAGTCTGGGGAGAGATCGTACCTGCCGATTTGGTCGGAATGACACTGGCCGTTCCCTTAGTGGCCTATCTCATCCATGTAATTATGCTTTTTGAAAAAGAATAATGAATATAGGAAGGGAACTTGCCATTCTCAAAAAACAATCTTATCTTTGCCAACCATTTTCGAAAAGCATTAAATACTTATAAAAAATGAAAAGGACGTATCAACCTTCCAGAAGAAAACGAGTAAACAAACACGGTTTTCGCTCTCGAATGGGTTCCAAAAGCGGACGCAAATTACTTGCTCGTCGTCGCGCAAAGGGCCGTTTGAAGCTTTCGGTTTCTGATGAAAAAAGACTTAAGTAAAAGCCTCTTGCCTTAAGGGGTTTTTGCTTGGCCTCTTGCTCTTTTTGTTTTTTTGTTACATTTGGTCAATGCCTGCATCTACCTTCAAAAAATCAGAGCGGCTCAAAAGCCACAAAATAATACGCTCTATCTTTTCTGATGGCCATTCGTTTCACGTCTATCCAGTCCGGATAGCCTGGATAAAAGCAACACGCTCTACTTCTGAATTCCCTGTCCAATTTGCCTTATCCGTCTCCAAAAGAAACTTTCCAACAGCGGTTGAAAGAAATCGTATCCGCCGAAAATTAAGAGAAGCCTACCGGCTCAATAAATATTTTCTTTACGAAAAATTAGAACACCACCCACACCAATATGCCTTGATGATGATCTACACCGGCAAAGAAGAAATGTCGTACCAAAAGATCGAAAAAAGTCTTCAGCGAATACTTCGAAAATTCCTCCGTAAAATTTCAGCGGATAACTGATTGTTTAGCTGTTTCTCGCAAAGTCGCCAAGATTTATGGGTTGAGAAAAATATGAAATTCCTACTGGTGAGACGTCCTCGTCCCAACCAAACGTTTACACTTGGGGATCATTTGGTATGCCCACCATTGAAATGCTTGCAACCTATTGCCCGGTCCATGAAGGGCAGCTCATCTAAAGCCCCACCATTAAAATGGTGGGTTGATATGTTCTTTTTACTCCTACCCCGTTGCACCCCTGCACCCTTGAATCCTTTTGTATCCTGCTCACCTAAAACAAAAAAGGGAACCTCGACCCAACCCCCGTTATACCGCTGCACCGTTGCCCCCTTTTGTACCCTTTTTTTCATCACTATTCTCCCATTCCCCCATTCTCCCATTTCCCGAATTTCCCATTTTCCCATTTTCCCATTTTCCGAATTTCCGAATTTCCGAATTTCCCATCCCCCTACCCACCTGCCATTATTGCAGCTCATTTACATCATTGCGCCAAAACGACAGCTTACCTGTCAAATTTCTATCATTTTGACATAAAAATCCGGTTGGTATCTGAATTGTATATAGATAATTAAACTAATTAATTATTCATTACCAAAAAATAATCTAATAATATGAATTTGATGACATTCAAACCCGTAGTTCGACGAAGCCTTCCAGCTTTCCAAAATGACTTTGATCATTTGATCAATACCTTAATTGATGGAAATTTAAACAGACCGGTAGCTAAAACACCTAAAGTGAATATCATCGAAACCGATGAAGCTTTTCGCTTGGAAATTGCAGCTCCCGGCTTTGATAAGAAGGATTTCAATGTAAGCGTCGAAGATGAGGTGCTATCCATTGAAGCCAGGCACGAAGCAAATGCATCTGAAGAAAAAACCAATTTCGTAAAGCGCGAATTCCACATACAAGAATTCACCAGAAGATTCAGATTGCCCGAAACTATTGATACTGAAAAAATTAATGCACAATACGCCGATGGCATTTTGACCATCACGCTCGAAAAAGTCAAAGAAGTAACACCTGAATTAAAGAAGATTGAAATTAGTTAACCAAAAAATGTAGATTTATGAGCAACCTAATGAAAATTGATCCATTCATTCCAATGAAAAGTTTTTTCAATGACTTCTTCAATAACGACATCAGCAACTTCATGGGTAGCGACAATATAGTTACCCTACCTTCGGTCAACATCATTGAAAACGATGCCAATTTCGAATTGGAAGTTGCGGCTCCCGGAATGAGCAAGAAAGATATCGAGCTTAATGTCGTTGATGGTTACCTGATCATTAAAGGTAAGAAAGAAGAAAAGACAGAAGAACAGGATGAAAAGTATACTCGACGAGAGTTTAACTACAGTGCATTCGAGCGTCGTTTCAACTTACCGGATTCCGTTAAGGAAGATAATATCAGTGCCAAATTTGAAAATGGCATTTTGAAAGTGACTATTGAAAAAAAAGAAGAAAAGAAGAAGCAACCTCCGAAAACAATTAAGATTTCTTAATTAGCAGGAGATGTAAGTTTTCATGGTTTTAGGTAAATAAAAAGGGGGAACTCAATAATTGAGTTCCCCCTTTTTTATATTTTCTGATCAAACCCTTTCCAACATCCATATGATAAGAAGTGGCTGACCGTAGGTAGGTTTCTTATCAAGAAGGGTTTGATTCTTTCTGTTCTATGGTAAAACGACTCCCTCTACTGTTCTTGGAAGAATCAGATAGTTTCCTTCTTCGTTAGCAGGTACAATACCTCTTTTGTAAGAAGGATTTAACTTCTGGATCGTCTTCAAAGAAACTTTAGTCAAGTCGGCAATCTGCTCGAACCGAGCTTCGTCATACAATTTTACGGATCGCGTATTCATCATTTCAAAGTCCGGAAAATCAGGAACAATAAAATGATGTTGGTAATAGTTAATCAGATAAATTGAAGCCAACAACTTTGGAATGTAGCGCTGGGTCTCTTTAGGCAGATACTGTCTGATCTGCCAGTAGTCCGTGCTTTGACCAAGCCTAATAGATTTATTAAGCCTTGGCGTTCCACAGTTGTATGCGGCTAATGCAAGTGTCCAATCTTCGTATTGATCGTACAAATCCTTTAAATAATTAAGCGCAGCCTCAGTAGACTTATTGGGATCGCGGCGTTCGTCAACTTCACTGTTGACTTCCAGGCCGTACAATCTCGCAATTCGTGGCATTAACTGCCAAAGTCCTACAGCTCCTCTGTTGGAGCGCGCTTTTGGATTTAAAGCGGATTCTACAATAGGAAGATATTTGAGGTCCTCGGGTAAATTCTTATTTCTAAGATGTTCTTCTATCAGCGGAAGATAAACCGGAGCTCTACCTAACAGAATTTCAGCATCTCTTTTTTTGCTGCCAAAGTAGGAATAAATCCTTCTTTTTACAGCAGCATAATCAGATGCATCTAAAACCTGGATAGTGCTATTTAACCGATTGTAAATCGCTGAGCTGGAAACACGGTCGGCAGAAAACTCTGCCCCCCCCGAGAACCGCTGTGAGGCTGGTATGAAACTCATCAGAACCAGTCCGATAAGTCCAATGGTTAAAATGGGTAATAGGTTTTTCATTACAAACTACTTTATGTTCATGGAAATTGGATTAATATGGCACATCTGGCCAGCCTACATGGGTTAATCCTCTTAGTGTTTTTGTAAAGCACAAAACTTGTTTGTTGTGTTTTGGAAAGCTTTGCCTTTACGGTGTAGCGTAGACTTAAACGTCATACACTATTTTAATTAGCGCAATTTTGTTTGTCCTATGAAAATAACTGTATTCAATGAAATGCTTAACGCTTGCATTTCAAGGCATCGGGCCTCGTTTTTCCACAATTAAATCAAAGAACGTTTGTGTTGTTTTGGATGTCGTAGTTTTTAACAGGGCGCAAAGATAAGCGGCTTTCTAATAGCATGCAACTTTTACCGCTTTTTCATGCTTTTCTTTTTGTATTAATACGGTTGACTATAGATTTCGTTAACAGTTTTTTGGATTTTTTTTTATTAATTTCAAATATAGGGATATATCTACCTGAAATACAATGATTTTTGTTTCCCTTCTTTTTTCAATCCAGCCCTTCATCAATTTTGATACCCATCCGGCGCATCAAATGAGTAGCATTAAAACTTTTACTGACGCCTTTCTCCAATTTATAATCAAAGATCAATTCTCCTTTTTCCACTTCCACCTCCATGCAGAGGTTTTCGATAGCGCCTCCGGAAGTAGCTTCCAACACGCCTAACTCCAGATCGTGAGTGGCGATAATCCCGGCACCTTTCTCTTTTATCAGTTGCCTTATCAGCGCCTTTGCGCCGGTATGCCGATCTCTTGAATTGGTTCCCTTCAGAATCTCGTCGAGCAGAAAAAATACGCGGAAGCCGTCCTGCCGGTCTTTTTCGGTCTCTACAGCTTCAATGATCAACTTCAGTCTTTTCAATTCTGCGAAGAAGGAAGATGTACTTTCATGAAGGGCATCTTGCGTTCGCATACTCGTGTATATATAGATCAAAGGTAATGCCAAACTTTTCGCACACACTGGAGCCCCCGCCATTGCTAAGACAACATTTATTCCGACTGTCCTTAAAAAGGTACTCTTCCCCGCCATATTAGACCCTGTCACTAATTTTATATGCCCAAAAGTAGGCATACTCAGATCATTACAAACTCTTTCTGAAGGATGGATCAAGGGGTGCCCCAAACTTTCTCCCGCTAATAACTCTTGCGTATGAATATCGGGAAAAGTCCAGTCGGAATAATTGTAATACAAATTGGCAAATCCGTTCAGCCCATCTATTTGACCCAATGCCCTAAACCACCCTTCTACTTCTCCCCGGTTTTTTATTTTCCACTTTTCAAGCAACCGGATATATTGAAGGTCCCAAAGGCCAAATAAGTTCAAAAAAATGGCAAAGAAATTATACCGGACATTCAATTGGCGTATAATAAACGATAAGCGGTTAATTTCTTTGGACGCCTTGATGCGGTCATGTTTGAAATGGATAAGCTGTCTTTTCAACCAGGTTGACTGAAAGGTTGATGGTTCAAGATGCCCGATCAATTGGGCATAATTTGCTAATAACTCAGTTGCCGCTGCCGTTTCTTCATGGATCAGACTCACCCGCTCATGCGTTTGCCGCAAGATAAGCCCCGGTAACAAATAAAGCAGTAATAACCACTGCCAGGATAAATATACCGGGATTAGTACAGTACCCACAACCGTAATAACAGGAACCAGCAGGAGCGCCGGAATTAACCAGGATTTGTTTACAAACTCCACCGGCTCGCCCAACCAGTTTTTAATTCGAGATACATTTGCCGATTCATTTTCTAAGATAGTTCCGTAAGCCTGTAATTGCTGCCGCCATTCTACCTTCGGCGCCAACTCGACAATAGCGTCCTGCCTGTTTTTGATCTCCTCCAAACCAGCCGGCTCAGAAAGAAAGTTGGCTAATGCTTCTTCTCCCAACTCGGTACTCGACCGGCTGATAAAAGGGAAAAGGGCAAAACTACCATAAAGGTCCAGATCGATCGCATAAGGATGCCCGGCTTCCAGAAATCGCTCACCAGTGCGAAAACCCGAAAAATCATAGCTCAGTGCTTGCTTTTCTGCCTCATTGATCTCGGCCAGGCGCAGGAAGTTTTTATGCTTGTTTAAAATTTCCTGATGGCGGGATATAAAAAAGCCAAATAGCGCTATAAATACCAGGGAACAAATACCTCCGATGATAAGGTTAATCGACCATAGATATATCAAAAGGCCTATTCCTAAAAAGAAAAAAAGCAACCTGAAGAGAGCCAATTGGTTGTATCTTTTTTTTAAGATGCTGGCCTGATCATTAAATTGCTTGATCCGTTCCTCGTAAAAACTGTTTAGCTGTCCTTTGTCAGGAGTTGATTGCATAAGGGTATTTTTCAAAAAAGGTCTATTTAAGTAGTAAGGCAAATATAAAGAAAGCTTTTTTAGAAAATTTGTCAGATCAATTTTTTGACCAAGTGCTTAACTATGCATCCTTAAAATATTTACTAATTTTGTTTTTCATGGATTTAAAAGAACTGAATCGGCGTATTATCTTTGGCTTGAAGGTCAAGCACCTCCGGCAGGAAAAAGGCTACTCTTCTGCAGAGTTGGCAGAGCAAGCAGGCTTGTCGGTTTCTTATCTGAATGAGATCGAAAAAGGAAAAAAATACCCTAAAGAAGATAAGATACAGGGGCTGGTTAAGGCGCTTGATGTCTCGTTGACTCAGCTGACGTCTCCAAAGCTTACCCCCTCCCAGGCTCCACTCGAAGCTTTGTTGCGTTCAAATTTTCTGAACGAGCTCCCCCTCGAATTTTTTGGTATCGAATTGTCAAAGGTAGCAGAAATCATTGCCAGCGCCCCCACTAAAGTGGGCGCCTTTATCTCTACCCTTATCGAAATGGCCAGAAACTATGCGCTGCGCGAAGAAAACTTTTACTTTGGCGCCGTCAGAGCCTATCAAGAACTCAACTTCAACTATTTCGACGAAATTGAATCTGCTGTCGCCACTTTTTCTAAAGAGCATGGCATCAACAAGCAAACCAATATCACCTCTTTTGCACTAAAAGCTATTCTGGAAGATGAATTTGGCATCGTACCTAGAGAAGGTGGATTAACCTCCTTCCCCGAGTTACGCAACCTTCGGTCCTTATTTCTGGAAAATAAAAAGGAGCTGCTGCTAAAAGATGAGCTTGACGAATTACAGCTGAGGTTCCAATTGGCAAAAGAAATTGGTTTTCAACACCTCCAACTCAAAGAGCGGTCGGCTACTTCCCGCCTGATCAAAGTTGAAAATTTTGAACAGGTACTTAATCATTTTAAGGCTTCGTATTTTGCGATAGCACTCTTGATGAATAAAGCTTTCTTCATAAAAGACATCAAACAATTGTTTTCCTCCAAGTCCTGGAATGCTCAATTGATCAATACCCTGATGCAAAAATATCAAGCCTCACCAGAAATGCTGTTTCAACGCTTTTCCAATATTTTGCCCACCTTTTTTGGTTTATCACAGATCTTTGTTTTGCGGGTAACCTACCACCAGGAGACGCAAAAATATAAAATCGATAACGAACTCCACTTGAGCAAGAAGCACCGCCCGCACAGCAATGGATTATCTGAGCACTATTGTCGCCGTTGGCTGGCCATTTCTTTGCTTGAAGAAATGCACCAAACCAAAAAATCAGGGAAATATTTCGGAGCGATCGTCGGTGCCCAACGATCCAGTTTCATGCACGCTTCTGAAGAATATCTTACCATTTCCGTAGCAAGTGACGCGCTTCAAGACTCCGCCATCACCAAAAGTCTGACATTAGGCATTTTACTGGATAAAAAAAGCAAAGCCAAGGTCTCTTTCTGGAACGACCCCGCCATCCCCCAAAGAGCCGTCAACATCACCTGCGAACGCTGTGACTTGATGGACTGTCAGGAACGCGCCGCCCCACCTATCATAGTTGAACAAAAAAACCAACGTAAGACGATATTGGATATAGTTGATAAATTGAAAAAATAAAAACACGGTCTTTTACCGCCTGCTGTAATTCGGTGATTCCTTGGTGATGGTCACATTATGCGGATGGCTTTCTACCACACCGGAGGCGGTGATCTGATAAAACTTACCTTTTTGGAGCGTAGGGACATCTTTAGCGCCGCAATAGCCCATACCAGCCCGCAAACCACCAATATATTGTACCATTACCTCTTGCAGTGTTCCTTTAAAAGGCACCCTTCCTTCAATACCCTCGGGCACCAATTTCTTAATATCATCTTCTACATCCTGAAAATAGCGATCTTTGGAGCCTTGTTGCATAGCACCCAATGATCCCATCCCTCGGTAAACTTTAAACTTTCTTCCTTCATAGATGATCGTTTCGCCGGGAGCTTCATCGACACCGGCAAACAAAGACCCGCCCATAATACAATCGGCTCCGGCCACCAGCGCTTTGACAATATCGCCCGTATATCGTATGCCACCGTCCGCAATAATGGGCACGCCCGAACCTCTGATCGCCTGGGCAGCATTGAACACTGCCGACAATTGAGGCACCCCAACACCAGCAACCACCCGGGTGGTGCAAATACTACCCGGTCCAACCCCCACCTTTACGCCGTCAGCACCGGCATCAACTAATGCCTGAGCTCCTTCACCAGTAGCTACATTACCCCCTACTATCTGAAGATCCGGAAATTTATCCTTTATCTGTCGAATAGCATCCAATACGCCTTTCGAATGGCCATGCGCCGTATCAACACAGATAACATCTACACTTACATTTACTAAAGCCTCGACTCGCTCCAACATATTAGCAGTGACCCCCACCGCAGCACCAACTACTAATCGCCCAAAGGAATCCTTACAGGAGTTTGGATAATTTTGTACTTTTATAATATCCTTATAGGTGATCAAGCCTACCAGAAATCCACGATCATCAACGACCGGCAACTTTTCGATTTTGTGCGCCTGCAAAATATCTCTGGCTTGCTCTAGAGTGGTCCCAACGGGAGCTGTCACCAGGTTGTCTTTGGTCATCAACTCTTTGACCGGACGATGCAAATTACTTTCAAACCTTAAATCCCGATTGGTCAGAATCCCGATGAGCCTGTTATTGGGATCAATAATCGGAATGCCTCCAATTTTAAAACGCTTCATCAGGTTCAACGCATCTACCAGAGAGGCGTCAGCATGTAAGGTGACCGGATCAATGATCATACCGCTTTCAGACCGTTTGACACTCCGCACCTGCTCTGCCTGATCCTCGATCGTCATATTCTTATGAATAATGCCGATTCCTCCCTGCCGGGCGATAGCAATAGCCATTTTGTTTTCTGTGACTGTATCCATAGCTGCAGAAACAATAGGCACGTTCAACGTTAACTTTCTGGTAAGCTTTGTCTTGGTATCAACTTCGCGTGGAAGGACTTCCGAATACGCGGGGACTAGCAAAACATCATCATAGGTTAGCGCAGTCCCTAAAAATTTTTCCTGAACTGTTTGTTGTATTTCCATGTGCAAAGGTAAATAGGTATTGGTAAAAAAAACAAATCGTTCTGGCAGTAATTTTTATTTTTTTCAAATTCCTTTTTAAACTTGCACTATTAACAGCTATTTTTTCTCTTTAGTTGAACGAATAAACAATTTATGCTAACGGTTCTTTCAGATGACTTTTTTATGCAACAAGCAATCAAACAGGCCCAAATTGCTTTCGAACAAGGTGAAGTTCCTGTTGGCGCCGTCATCGTTTCCGACAATCAGATCATCGCCAAATCTTATAATCAAACGCAACAACTCAACGATGTCACCGCTCATGCGGAAATGATCGCCATCACCTCCGCAGCCTCCTACCTGGGAAGTAAGTACCTTACCGACTGCACGATCTACGTCACACTCGAACCCTGTGTTATGTGTGCCGGCGCTCTCTATTGGTCGCAAATAGGAAAATTGGTCTACGGAGCAGAGGATGAAAAAAGAGGATTTATGAGGATCGGAAAGCAACTGGTACATCCAAAAACAAAAGTGGCCTGGGGAATTCAACAGGAAACATGTCAAAATATGCTTCAACAATTCTTTTTAACAAAAAGATAAGACTCTAATATTTTACCTTAGCATAGATTTAACGGGCTATTTTATAGAAATCTGTAACTTTAAGCGTTTATTTATTAAAAGAACAATGCAGAAACTTAAATCTAATCATAAAATGAAAACAACTTATTTATTTTTCTTCTTATTTGTCTTTGGACTAACTTCATGCGGCCCTAACCTAGCCCCTTTTACCCAAAGGTTGATTGATGAAAATGGTTGGTCAGATCGCGAACTTGAACGAATTCAGTTCTACCTCTCAGAAGATGTCGTTTTGCGAAGAAAATTTTCGAGCGGTGATACAAGAATTGAATCCGGAGAAATCAAAATGATCGGAAACGAAAAATACGAAGAGATACTTATCGCTAGAGCTACTCCGGGTGTACTTATTTTCAAACCAAAAGAAGAGCGGTTCGCCATAAGCTTTGAAAAGGGTGACGATAAATTTCTCATATTCGGTATGGAACCTAAAATGGGCGGAAGGTACACGCTTAGAGCAAAAAATTGGAATAGAAAAACAGGGGCGGTAACCTATGGTAACAAACAATTTTTTACCCTCGCCGAAAACGCAGATGCTTCCTTAATGGTCGATCTAAAGAAAATTAATAACCGAAAAATTAAATCCAGAAGAGCGGAAGGTAGAAGAATTGACGATTAGTTCTGTTTGTGTTTGAGGGGCATTAGAATTTTCCCTTTTCCAGCGAGGGTGCTGCCGCGCATGGTATATGAGCGGAAATAGCCTCATGAGCTAAAATTATTTGGTCTATTAAAGCATGTTTATTAATCGGCAAATCACCGGTCTGCTTTAACTCCTTTTAATAGCGGAACAAACCTAAAGGAGTCTAGTATGGTTTCTTCATAGTCCTCTTCTCCTAATCGCCTCAATGTTAACATTTTTTGAATATTTTCTCCGACAGGTATCACCAAAAGACCCCCAACCTTTAACTGCTTTTTTAAAGCTTCCGGCACTTCCGGAGCACCTGCAGTGACTATTATCTTATCAAAAGGCGCAAACTCGGGCAGGCCCTTAAAGCCATCTCTCCAAAAAGTGCGTATATTCCGAAATCCCATTTGATCCAACAACTTTGATGCTTTTCGAAATAAAGCCTCCTGCCGCTCTACCGTGTACACCATAGCCCCCATCACCGCTAAAATGGCTGCCTGATAACCGGAACCAGTCCCTACTTCCAAAATTTTATCTTTTTTCTGTACTTCCAGCAACGTAGTCTGATAGGCTACCGTATAAGGCTGCGAAATAGTCTGATCATTTCCAATAGGAAACGCTTTGTCGACATATGCCCATTTATCAAAAGCTTTATCCAGAAAAAAATGCCTGGGCACCACCTCAATCGCCGCCAAAACCCGTTCATCGGGGATTCCCTTTTCCTTCAGCTCACTGACTAATTGCTCTCTTAATCCCTTATGCCTGTAGGTGTCTTTCAAAATAATTCAATAATTTTTGGAAGAAAAATGATAAATCCAATAATTGCAGCTGCCATAGCCGCCAATAGTACACCCCCGGCAGCTACATCCTTTGTCTTGCCGGCCAGTTCGTTATATTCAGGGGAAACGAGATCCGTCAGGAACTCTAGCCCGCTATTGAAGGCCTCTGCACTCAAAACCATCCCGATAGCGAACACCAACAAACACCACTCCGTAGCAGATAATCCAAAATAAAATCCACCTCCAATCACTACAAAGGTCGCAAAAATATGAATGATAAAGTTGGGTTGGGTCCTTACTAAGGTAGCAATGCCCTGAAAAGCATATTTAAAACTTAACAGCCTTTTTTTCATCCGTCTCCCTTTCTATTAATCTAATTGCCCAGCCAATACGCAGGTCTCCTTGAAATGTTGAACGTCTCCTTGCGGATTAAATAACTCCATCCACAAAATATAAATCCCTATACGTGCCCGGTCTCCTTCATCCCGCGAACCGTCCCAAGTGAAAAACCCCTCTTCTACCCCCAATACCTCATTGCGCTTTAATTGCTTAACCAACCGGCCGTTGGCATCATATACATTTACATTGATTGTATAACCGGGTTCAGAAATATCATAATCTACCCTTAATACATCCTTATACCCGTCTCCGTCAGGAGAAAATGTCTTTTCTTGAATAAAAAAGATTTCTTCTTCGTCTTGCCCACCTACCAGGTATTGTGAATTCCGATAGGTAGGGGTTCCCCAACAAAAAACCTCTGAAGCCGAATGCCAGTTATCAGGATCCTGAGAAGGTCCATCCGGATCCAGCCGCTCCAATGAAACGCCCTCCTCATCGTCAATAAAGGAATAGTGATAATCGTCAAAATACGTAAATTCATCAATCAGAAGCGTTCTCACAACTTTTATGGTGTCAATAACGACTGTATCCACAATAAGAAGGGAGTCAACCGTCTCAGCACGTTGAATTACTACCGTACCCTCATCGTTGGGAAAACTCGGTAGCGCATTGGTCAATAACCGCTTTTCATTAAAATCATTTTTTTCCAGAAATACCGCTGACTCCTCGCAATAAAACCGAGAAATAATATCTATAACACCAGGTGTCAATACAACATATTCACCGGGAAATAGTAAATAATCCTGGTTGACGACAACAGGGTCGTCAAGCTCACCATCATCATCCCTATTGTAGATAATCAAATCGCCTATGTTAAACACAGAATCAGACCGGTTATAAAATTCGACAAAGTCTACTCCGCCTGTCTCCGGGTCAAACAAAATTTCATTAACCACCATTGAACGGGGAGTAATCCGCTGGGGTAACGCCACCCTGGCCGTGTCCAATAACCCAATCGCATTTCCTACACAGTCCGAGATGGAACTACTCAAATCCAACTGATAAACAATTCCTTGTTGCAAAGGCTCTCCTAGTGTAAGTAATACACTATTAAAAAAAGGCGGCTCCAATTCTGCATTTTCTAATACCAAAGAGGGATTAAAATTGTAATTGGTAACATCAGCCACTGTCATCTCATCCAGTGATTTATCAAAAAACAGCCGGACTTTTCGGGGGTTGTCTTCATCAGGGAAGGCTCTGAGCAATTCCGGACTAGATTCGTCCGGGAAAGCTTCTGCGATCGAATTGCCTAACCCCGGCGTACCTCCCGCACCGTTCTCGCTAGCCCTCCAATTTTCATCACCCAGGCAAGGTGCATCGATATTCATCAGCTCTAATGACCAGCCCCCGCCAGCCTTCGCATTGTCGCGGTACCATCCCGCATTATACTCTACGGCATGAATGGTCTGATTAACCGTATCTTTTAAAATAACTCTTCCCAATAAGTTGGGTAAGGAAAGAAATGATTCAAGCGGGATATTATTTGCAAAATCAGCATATTCAGTATTTGCCGGATCAAATTCATACAAAAACACCTGCTCTCCAGGCTGAAGCACATAAAAGGGAAGTTCATAATCCGCAATCCCGTTGGAGATCACACAAGTGTTCAGATTAATGTTTTTGTCGCTCCGGTTATAAATCTCTACATACTCTACCTCCGGAAGCCCTAGGGTTCCTCCGTTTGGAAGCCGGGGGTTAGCCATGATCTCGGTAATCAGTAAATCATAACGGTCAGCAAGCGCTGCTTCCAGAAAGGTAAAATCCCGAGAATTATTAGCCGCATCTATTTCATTCCCCAGGCAATCTTTTACCTCTGAACTGAGCGTTATGGTATACGTTTGCTCATCCTGAAAAAACGGAGCTTCGATGACCAGTTCAAGAATAGTCTGATCAAATTCATTTACCTCGAAATTAGAGAACTCAACAATGGAACCTACATTTCCGGAGATCTCATAATAAGCAGGATTTAGCGCACCTACATCCAGGGCTTCGTCAAACACCAGCTGAAGCCGGTTATTTTGGAGAGCGATCGCATCAATCAGACCAGGCCCAGTCAAATCAGGCACATCATTAAAATTGGAATTTTGACTACCCGGAGTACCTCCCTGCGAAGCAGTAGAAGCTGACCAATTGGTAAAATTAGAGCATACCTTATTGGGGTTGATCAACTCCAACGTCCACCCTCCGTCATCTTTATCCGGATCTTTGTACCAATCAATGGTATAAGCGACCTCGTGAATAGGAATACTCAAATCCGTCGATAATGATAGCGACTCTCCTGCATTGGTGAGTGAAGGAAAATCCTCTAGCGCCAACACATTTCCAAAAGGAGTAAACAGCCCCTCATCAACCGTAGAACAAAGGATGAGATAACTTTTTGGCGGCATTACGTAAAAAGGTAGATTTAATACGCCCGAACCATCCGAAAACTTATACCCTTCCAAATTTATCGCTTTATCACTACGGTTGAATAACTCCACAAACTCCGCCTCCGGCAAAACTACTTGTGGGGAGGGATCCGGAAAAATCTCATTGATCAATATATCAAAACGCTCAGCAAATTGAATCTCCACAAAAGTAAAAGAAATAGTGTCGCCGGGAGGCTGAACGAGATTACCCGAACAATCGGCAACGGCATTACTGGCTCCTATGGTATAAACAATCCCGTTCTCAAAAAAAGGAGCCTCAATGGTTAAGAGGAGCGTTTGCCTGTCAGCATCAAAAAAACTGGCTCCAACTACATTGCCGGTTCCCGGACTTATACTGAAAAAGGTGGGGTCTGCTGCACTGTCATCCAGCACTTCATTAAACGTCAGTAATACTTCACTTTCCGATAATGCAACAGCTTCTGCCATCGACGGCCCTTCCTGGTCGGGCGTGTCATCAAAAACAGCGTTCTCTTCCCCTGGCGTCCCGCCCTGACTATCTGTAGAAGCAATCCAGTTGGCTCCTCCCAGGCATAGTAGATTAGGATTGATCAGTTCGAGGGTCCACCCCCCTTCTTCTTTTCCAGGGGCCAGATACCATTCGGAGGAATAGGTTACCTGGTGAATCGTGTCTCCGGCCGGATTAACCAGGCTGAGTTGCTCTCCTCCGTTTGTCAAAGAAGGAAAGGTTGCTATGGGAAGTACATTAGTAATACCAAGCGCAAGGAAATCAGATTCAGCATCGTCATCACAAAGTACAACATAGCTGTTGGGCGCTAACACATATGCATCCAGAATATCCGAACTGCTGGCATCCAAAAATTCAAAACCAGCAAGATCGATAGATTTGTTTGAGCGGTTGTACAGTTCTACAAATTCTGCCTCCGGTAAACCGACGACAGGGGTCGGATCAGCCATAATCTCATTAATCAAAATATCAAGCGCCTCAGCTTCCTGCGTCTCTATATAAGTAAACATAGCAGAATTGGCTCCGGGCTGAACGGGATTACCCACGCAGTCTGTTACGGCTCCAGATAGCGTGATCGTATAAGTTGTCTGATCCTGAAAAAAAGGAGCTTCAATAGTAAGCGTGATGATCGTCGGTTCAATAGGGTCGATAGTCACTTCCTGAATATTTCCCACAGCAGGATCAATGGTATAAAAAGCGGGATCGTCAGCAGATAAATCGACTGCTTCATCTAATATTAATTGTAATTGATTGTTGGCTAGCGGCTGGGCTTCTACCAATCCTGGTCCCGTCACATCCGGCGTATCGTCAAAAACGGAGTTTTCGCCGCTCGGGGTGCCTCCGGAAGGATCATTGGAAGCGATCCAATTTTCAGCACCCTTGCAAAACTGATCGGGGTTGATCAGTTCAAGCGACCAGCCGCCATCATCTTTTACCTCATCCTGGTACCAATCGGTCGTATAATTAACCTGATGAATCGTATCTCCGTCAGCATTGACAATGCTGAGTTTTTCGCCTCCATTGGTTAGAGAAGGGAAACTGGGAATGAGCAAAATATCTGTAACCCCGAGATCTGTAAAAGCCATTTCGTCACCATCATCGCAGAGCAAGACGTAGGCGCCGGGTAGAAGCAGGTAACTATCCAATACATCTGAGCTACTCCCATCGACAAATTCAAAACCGCTGAGGTCAATGGCATTATCAGAACGATTATACAATTCTACATATTCCGCATCGGGAAGTCCGACAACAGGAGTGGGATCTGCCATGATTTCATTGATCAGCAAATCGAAGGGCCCGGCAACACCTGCCTGAAAATAGGTAAACGATTGGCTTTCAGCCACTGACGGATTACCAGCTAGATCTTCAATATTTTGAGCCGTTACCTCGTAAGTGGTACCGTTTTGCATGGCAGACACATTAAGCAGGACCCTTGTCGGATCAACATCCAGCGAAGCTCCGGCAATGCTAATGCCGTTATCCATAGCATAATTGGTAACCGTACCGGCAGAAATGGGGTCCAACACTTCGTTGAATTGCAATTCGACCATGCTTGCATCCAAAGCCTGAGCGGCTATGAGGCTGGGCGGCGTTGCATCCTGAAAAACAGGACTAACCAGAATATCGTCAAAATAAAAATCTTCTTTCCTGGTTTCTGTATATGAACAGAAAAAACCGAAATAACTTCCCATTGGATAGGTTTGATCCTGTACCATGCCTTCCTGTTGAAAATCTGTCCCGCCCGTATAGTCCGCTTCAAGGATCCAATTTCCGTCAGTGTCTCTGGTTATCCTTACCCTGGTTACCGGATTAGTAGCCACAGCACCAGGCGTACCGCTCAACAACAACTCATCGCTATTGCCATCCTGGCGGTAAAGTTCTAGGGCATCGTCGCTTCCGGAGGCTCCGATCTCTATAAAGTAACCATTGAGATCAGATGAGAGATCAGGGTTGTCAGAAGATAAATAAATACGGAGCTGATTGGAGGAGGAGGGATTAAAATCAAGGCGGAAGAAAAACTCCCAGGTAGCAGTGTCCAGCGTAGGCACTGCCGAATATAAAAAGGACGTTCCGCCGGCAGTATCCATAAGCTGGAGCTCATTATCTCCGTTGACGATAAAGGCATTGGTCGTGCCCAGCCAGGTGGGATTTGTAGAAAAATCACCGTCTTCAAAGTTGTCCTGAAACTGGCTGAATCCCAATAAAGGAATGCATAGAAACAAAAGGGGTAAAGTTATCCGGTCCATACACCAAAAATAATAAAGTATCCTCAAAAGCAGGGTCGATGTAGCATTAATTATTTATAAACATTTATTGCTAAGGGATACTTATCTTTGCAATCTATTGATCATTTTAAAAAAATAGTTATGAAAGTTGCTGTTGTAGGTGCAACCGGTATGGTTGGCAAGGTGATGTGTCAGGTCTTGGAAGAGCGAAATTTTCCGGTAAGTGAATTTATTCCTGTAGCTTCTGAGCGTTCTGTGGGAAAACACATCTCACTTGGCGACAAGGAATACGCTATCGTTAGCATGAATGAAGCGATTGGATTGAAGCCGGATATTGCCCTCTTTTCGGCGGGTGGAGGTACTTCTCTGGAATGGGCTCCCCAATTTGAAGCGGTAGGAACGACCGTTATCGATAACTCTTCTGCATGGCGCATGGACCCGGAAAAAAAGCTGATCGTTCCTGAAATAAATGCCCATCTGTTAACTCAAGAAGATAAGATCATCGCTAATCCCAATTGCTCGACTATCCAAATGGTGATGGCGCTTTACCCCTTACATAAAATTTTTACGATTAAACGATTGGTTATTTCCACTTACCAATCGATTACAGGTACGGGGGTCAAAGCGGTCCGCCAATATGATGCTGAGCGGGCCGGACAGCATTTGAATGCGGATGAAGCAGCCTACCCTTACCCAATTTTCGAGAACTGCATCCCTCATTGTGATATTTTTCTCGATAATGACTACACCAAAGAAGAAATGAAATTGGTCCATGAAACCAGGAAGATCATGGATGCGCCTGATATTGGCATCACAGCCACTGCTGTGAGAGTACCGGTAAAAGGAGGACATTCGGAAAATGTCAACATCTCTTTTGAAAAGCCATTTAACTTACAGGCCATAAAAGAACATTTAAGCTCGACTCCTGGCGTGGTCGTAGTTGACGACAAAGAAAAAGCGCTCTACCCGATGCCGCTATTCTCTAAAGATACAGACGATGTTTATGTGGGTAGAATTCGCCGGGATGACTCCGCTCCAAATAGTTTGAACCTATGGATCGTTTCAGATAATCTGAGAAAGGGAGCTGCTACGAATGCGATTCAAATCGCTGAATATTTAACCAAGCAACAAATTTTGAAGGCAAATAACCTCAAAAGCTCGATTTTCTCTTAATTCTTTATTAATTTTAGTGTTCTTTTTAAAATACAAAGGTAACCGGTTCTGAAAACCCCGGTTTTTAAGATACATTTTGATATTTCTGAAACGGTAAATTTATAGCAAGAGGTCACAACCTCCTTAAAAAACCCTTAGCGTATTGCCTTGCTATAAGTGGTGTAGGTTTTAAAGTATAAGACCTACGCTTAAAAACGATTAAAAGCTACTTGTTAACTAACAAGATTTTATTTTTCAGTATTACTTGTTTAGATTATTTACTAACGAAACACTTACTTGTAATGAAGACGAAATTGGTTCTTTGGGGTACAAACGCGCAAGACGAACGGGTATTAATAGCCATGCAGCTCCGCGCTAAAGAGAATAAAGTAGATCTCTGGGCCTTTCCCGAAGCAGTTGCGACGGATGAGTTCGCTCAGCAACTTATGGATGAATGGCGAAATGACAAAGAAGTTCCTTTTCCGGACAGCTACACTCATACCGAACAGGAACTGACGATCTCGGAAAGCCTGCTCCCGGAAGACATTAAAGTGGAAAGGGGCGATATCATTCAACGGGCGCAAACCGAATGGCATTTTGTTGTCCTTTCTACCAAACTTAGCGAAGTTTATCACCATGAGCTCGAAGAGTTGCAGCAGAAAGTCGGGCAACTTTCTAACTTTGATTCCCAAATGTGGTCAAGCCTCAAAGAATTCTGGGGGAAAGTTCAAGAACAAGTCCGGGATCGAAACTTACTGAAAAACCATGCCGACGATCTGCGGGATAAAACAAACGAGCTCTTTTCCAAGATGAAGGAACTACGGAGTAAAATGGATCAGGAATTCAGAAAACTCTCCGAAGAACATTCCAATAAATTCTTTGAGATCCTCGACCGTATCGATCATGAAATCAAAGAAGGAAATAAGCTGTCCTCTCTTTTCGAAGAACTCAAAGACCTTCAACGCAAGTTTAGAGATACTAAATTTACCCGCGAACAACGGTCTAAAGTCTGGGAACGCCTAGATGGTGCATTTAAAGCAGTCAAGGAAAAACGCTTTGGAAAAAGCGCCGCCCAGGATTCCTCTCCCTTACAGCGCCTCATCCGACGTTACGACGGCCTGATCGCCGCTATCGGTAAAATGGAAAAATCCATCAAGCGCGATAAAGACGATCTGGAATTTCAAAATAAAAAGATCGAATCTACCCACGGTCAACTGGAAGCCCAAATCCGACAGGCCAAGATTCTCATGATCGAGGAGCGCATACGGTCAAAGGAGGATAAACTCAAAGAAATGCACCAAACAAAAGGTGAACTGGAAAAAAGAATAAAAATCCAAAAAGAAAAAGAAGCTAAACGAGAAGAAAAAAAGCAGCTGGAGCAAGCTAAAGCCGAAGCAAAAGAAAAAATCGCGGAAGAAATCAAAAAGGCCGAAGAAGCCCGAAAAGACGAGGAAGGAAAACTCGAAAAAGCAGCTGAAGCCCTCACTAAACCTGAAAAAAAGGAAGATTCCGCTGAATCTCCTGACGATACTACTGATCAAGATAAGAAGGAAGAAGCAACAAAAGCTCCCGAGCAACCTGCTAATGATGCTAACAAGAAAGCATCAACTGACTCCTCTGAAAAGAAAGAAGAACAAAAGAAAGAGCAAGAAGAAAGCATGTTTGACGCCATCTCGTCCACCATGGGCGAAGCGCTGGAAGACGTCATGGACACCGCCAAGGCCGTAGCTAAAGTGGTCGGCGAAAAAATGAGCGAAGCTGCCGAAGAATTGAAAGAAGATTTCCAAGAGGTAGCCGAAGACGTCAAAGAAGAAGTGCAGGAATTCTTCGAAGGTGATGACGATGATAAAAAGAAAAAGAAGGAAAAAGAAAAGGCTTCCGAAAAAAAGAAAGAAGAGGAAGAATAATCCTTGTTTTCCTACTAAATTAAAAAAAGAGGTTGACTTGTGCTTACAAGTCAACCTCTTTGCAATTAAACATTCTCAGTCACTAGTTACGCTATCTTTGCTTTATTAGCTTCTCTTGATACTCCACACCATCCCCGTTGAGCTGAATGATGTAAAACCCGTCCAGTAAATTACTGACATCAATGGTATTGCTCCCTTGCAATTGTCCGCTTTTTACCAACTGGCCGGCTGTATTGAATAGGCGATAAGCCACTTCTTTATCTATATTATTCCCTAAATCGATCATCAATTGATCGCTCATCGGATTAGGATACATGGTAATCTGTTCAAATGTATTTGCCTCCTCAGTAGCAGTAGATAACTGGATAGCAGAAGAGGTAGCATCTCCGGTAAAGCCACTATTGTGTAAATCAATGGTGACTTCAAAACTGCTGGTACAACCCGTAGCCGTAGTAATTTCCAATAAAACAGTGTAAACACCTGCTGAATCATAAGTATGAACCGGAGAATTTTCTGTACTCGTGGTTCCGTCTCCAAAGTCCCATTCAAATGTTAAGGCATCCGTAGATGAGAAATTAAGGAAGAACACTTGATTACTATCCGGTATGATCACTGGTAAGAATACCGCATTACATTCAGTATCATACCAAATATCCCAATCGGTAATAATAATCATTGACATTGTATTGGAACAACTATCATTACTCACCGTCAGATCTACCTGATAAAGGCCATCTTCGGAATACGTATGCGTAGGTTTCATCTCTGTACTCGTCGTTCCATCGCCAAAATTCCATTCATATTCCAAATCCGTTCCGAAAGAGAAATTAATGAAATTAAAGGTCATCATATCTACCGGATCTTGCTCAAAGAAGAAAAAAGCCTGGCATGCTAAAGGAGGCGGTGTTCCCGGATTACCTACATAAACATGCGAAACATAGGTACTCACACAACCATCAATAGTAGTGATCGTTAAGGTAACCTCGTAAACTCCCTCATCAGCATAGTAATACAGAGGGTTTTGTTCTGTACTTATTTCTCCATTTCCAAAATTCCATTCCCAGGAGACTACAGCACCATCTGAAAGATCATTGAACTGTACTTCTAGTGGATTAGAAGTAAAAGAAGGGAAAAAGGAAGCATGACAATCAGGGATTGAGATGGCTTGGACATCAATATCCTGAGCAAAAGTAGACGTACAGGAATCAGCGGTAATGGTCAGCGTAACCACATAGACTCCTTCAGCAGCATAAGTATGCCACGGATTTGGCTCAGAACTGGTACTTCCATCACCAAAATCCCAGGACCAGCTATCTATTGTTCCGCTTGCCGTCCATGAAAAATCTACAAATTGATACGTAAGGCCATCTGTACCAAATCCGAAGAAAAATGCATCACATCCAGACGTGGAAAAGTCTTCTACATTGACATGTTGGGTAATGGTACTTGAACAAGAATCGGAAACGATCGTAAGGGTTACGAAATATTCGCCAAACTCCGCATAGGTATGCTCCGGATTCTGCTCTGTACTCGTTGCCCCATCGCCAAAATCCCAGGACCAACTGTCAATATCATCAGCTGCAAAAGAAAGATCAGTAAAGTACACCATTAGCGGATTGTCAAAATCCTGCTCCCAATGGAAGTGCGCATCGCAATCCGAAGGAGGCGGTGGAAAAATACCATCGCATAACAGAAAATCTAAATTGATCGTATCGGGCCCTGAAGCCGTTACCGTTTCAGAAAAAATGGTGCCTAAACATAGGTCTAATACTTCTGCGGTATACGTATCTGTCTGGCCGGGAGCAATATCAAACGCCACTGAATACATACCCAAATCATCCGTAAACACTGTCTGCAATTCTCCAGCGGAAGAAGTGAACGTTAGATCAATACCAGGGACAGGGAAATTACTTTGTGTAAACCCCACCATTCCGGTAATGACCACCTGATTATTCTGTGCAAAAAGGCCCTGTGCAGCCATTAAACACAGAAATAATAAACTGTACTTTACTTTTTTCATTTTTTTGTGTAATTTTGATTGGTGATAAAAAATATTTACTGTGAATTTTTGCCGGCCTCTGGTCGGCATTTTTTATTTTTACTGCTTTATAAACTTGAATATTTCTGTCCTTCCTTCCCACTCAATCTGCAAGAAGTAAACTCCCGGAACCAAATTTCCTAAATCAATCGACTCAGCCATTTCTCCATGCTTCGTTTTCGAAAACAACACCTGGCCCAACGGATCTAAAAGCCTGATCCGATCAATAGATTGCCGGTTCTCACTCCATATTTCGATCCATTCGCTAGCAGGATTAGGATAGACTTTGAAAGGAGATGGTCCTTGTGCTTGTGTGGACGTCTTCGTCCACATACACAATTGCCGAAGGCCTCTGGCTTCTAAAAACAAGTACATCTACAACGACAAAGGCCTCAATATGGCTCAACTTAATAACTCGCTAAACTACTCATGGAAAACTCCAAACTCATCTCCTTACTAAAAACATTCGACAAGTCAGAATGGCGAGCCTTCATGGATTTCCTTTCTTCTCCATTCTTCAATAAACAAACGCACATCGAAAAGTTTGGAGCTTATCTGAAAAAAGTGGCTTATCAGGGATTTCCGGCAAAAAAGCTGGATCGGAAAAAGGTATTCAAAAAAGTTGTTCCAGATCAACCCTTTTCCGATAAGGAATTCAACTACCTAACCAACCAAACTTACCAACTCGCACTGCAATTTCTCGAAGTTCAGCAACATTTGAAGCAGCAACCCGCCATTCCGCTCTATCAATTGGAAACCTTGTTAGAAAGAGATCTATCTAAACACTATGAATTTGAATACAAAAAGGCGCAAAAAACAATGGAATCCATCGGAACTACAAATGCTCAACATCATTATCTACAGTACAAACTAGCCGAATTAGCGAACGAGTATTTCCTTAAACAGCGCGTTCGGAAGTACGGCCCCCAGCTACAGGATATCCAGGATCATCTGGATAAATTTTACATTGCTCAAAAATTGAAATACAGTTGTGAGATGTTAGACCGGCAAACCATCCTCTCCGCTACCTACCAACTTAACCTGATGAACGAAATCGAGGAGTACCTTCAAAACAGCAACCTTGAAGATGCCCCATCCATCTTTATTTACAAAACTCTCTATCAATTGCTGACAGCAGATCAGCCTGCTCCTCATTTTCAAACATTCAGAAAAGCTCTTCAACAATACCAACAAGTATTGGATGCTTCCGAAATGAAGCGGTTATTTTTTTATGCCATCAATTTTTGCATCCGAAATATCAATAAAGGCGAGACCCAATACATAAGTGATTTACTTTCGCTTTACACCGAGGGAATCGAAACAGATTTACTGCTCGAAGGCGGCCATTTAAGTCCTTTTACGTTTAAGAATGTAGTGAAACTAGGACTGAGACTTGCCCGCTTCGACTGGACCGCCGAATTCATTGAGACCAATAAAAATAAGCTTGCAGATGAGTTCAAAGAAGATGCCTATAACTACAACCTTGCCGATTTACACTATTACCGCAAGGAATATCCCGGGGCCATACAACACTTGTTACAAGTTGAATTTTCAGATGTATACTACTTCGTAGATTCCAGGATTTTGTTGGCAAAAATCTACTACGAAACCAACGAGATCGAAGCCTTGTACTCTCTATTCAACTCCCTCCGCGTCTACCTCACCCGCAACAAACTCATCTCTGCCAATACCCGTCCCGCCTATCTCAACTTCATAAATCTGCTTGGCAACATCGTCAAAAACGAGGGAAAATCATCCGAACAGCTCCAAAGCACCATTGAAGCGACAACCCCCGTCACCGAGAAAACCTAGCTGTTGGGGTTGTTGGATTAAGGGAATTTTGGATGGTTGGATTGAAGAGATTTCCCTTTTTGTACCGTTGTACCCGTTGTACCGTTGTACCCTTTGCACCGTTGTACCCTTTGCACCGCTGCACCGCTTTACCGCTTTACCGTCAGACCGCTGTACCGTTAGACCGCCTCCCCCCTTCCACAAAATACATATCGATCTCCCCTTTATTCTTAGCCTTTACTTTCCCTCGGTAAGTGCAGTTAAAATAATCCTTGACGATCTCATAAGTAGAAGCCGAAATATTTACCTTGCCTTTTTTGCTTTGGCTTTCCATTCGGGCCGCAATATTGACGGTGTCACCCCAGATATCATAGGCAAACTTTTTGATGCCGACAATGCCAGCTACAACCGGACCGGTATGTATCCCGATACGGGCCTCAAAAAATGGCTTTTTAGACCCTCTTTTTTCTTGGGCTACCTTTTCAAGAAATTCCTGGATCTCCAATGCGGCCTGCACTACTCGCACCGCTACCGGTTTTTCCTCGCTCGGAATACCTCCGACACACATGTAGGCATCGCCGATCGTTTTGATCTTTTCAAGCTGATTGCGCTCCATGATCAGATCAAACTCACGAAAGCAAAAGTCAATCTCGTCTACCAGCGCCTCGGGCTCCAGCTTTTCGGCAATCATAGTAAAGCCCGTAAAATCGGATAGAAGCACTGTCACTTCCTCATACCGCTTCGCTTTAGCATATCCGAATTTTTTTAATTCTTCAGCCGTCTCGGCAGGAAGAATGTTTAACAATAACTCATCAGATTTTTTCTTCTCCATTTCCAATTCCTTCGTCCGGGCACTGACTTCCCGCTCTAAAAAGCGCTCCCGCCGCCTAATCTGATATACCCGGAACTGATACACCCCAAAAAGGATCAACCCCGCTAACAAACTCCCCCCAATGATAAACCAGGGCGATTTGTAATACGCCTGTTCAATGGTTATGGGTAGAGCAATCTCATTAGAGGCGCTATTTCCTTTACCGGAAGTGGTCCGCACCCGGAATATATAATCTCCCGCAGGGATATTATGATAGCGCGCCTCGTTAATTGTCGAAAATTCTGACCAGGTGGGATCAAATCCCTCCAGCTTGTAGCTATATTGGTTCTCCCTGGGATTCTTATAATTGGCCAAGGCAAAACTGATCGAAAAAAACTTATCCCGGTAGGTCAATGCTACATCTTTCACCTTGTTACCTATCCGGTTCCAAACTACCAGGCTGTCTGAACGACCATCCAGGTAAGAGAAATTCATCAAAACCAGATTTCCCACTTCAGTTCGTTGTTTTGTAGAAAATACCGGCCCCGGGAAAAACGCATTCACACCATTAAGCCCTCCAAAATAAAAACGACCATTACGGGCTTTATAAAAGGAGATCCGGTTGAACTCGTTGTTGGAAATCCCGTCTTCCTCAAAAAAGTTAGTACATTTTGCTTCCTTTTGGCTAAATCGGCACAATCCGTTATCCGTACTTACCCATACGCACGAATCGCCCTCCAACAGAATACCATTGATAAAATCATTGGGTAGCCCTCCATTCTCCTGGGTGTAAAAGGTCATTTTTTGATTGTTCAAATCATACTTATCTAAACCACTCGCCGTCGCTATCCATAGATTACCATGATCATCTTCCAGTATAGCGTTGATCCGGTTATGGCTTATACGGATGTCCAATGCAGTATCAGCGGTTAAATGTTGGACACAACCAGAATCTTTGACCATCTTGTATAGGCCGCCTGTACTGGTGCCGATCCACAAATGCGCCCCTGTTTTGCCTTCATACAAATAGCTGATTTCCTGTAGGGTATCAAAAACTCCCAATGGATCTTTAAAAATACCAACGGAGTCTTTTTCCAAATCATAGTTGTACAGCCTATTTTCAAAACCAAACCAAAGACGCTCTTCCCGATCCACGATCACCACTCCTTTGTCAATGGATGGTTCTTTAAAAACAGTGTCTACTTTGAGCGTTTCCAGATCAATCCTACGCCCATTGCCTGTCCATAGCGCATTTTTAAAATACAATAATCCGTATGGAAAATTAAAGAAATTCTTCTTTTTGAATAAAGGAGAAAGGGAATTGGTCACGGGGTCTAGGGTATGGATAGAATTGTAGTAACTAATATAGATTTTCCCGTTCTCATCCTCTGTTATTCCTCGCGTACTGCATAATCCATTACTGCAATTTTCATGGCCCTCACTCAAGTAAGTCGTAAATAAATTATCCTCTTTAACCACCTTGACCACTCCAAAATCAGTAGCCACCCAGATCGTTCCGCCACTATCCTGAAAGATATGCCGGTACATGCAATCGTACTTAGTCAGATTTTTAATCCGTTCCCGATAGTTTTCCAACTGGTTAACCGATGCTTTATAATGCCATAATCCCGAATTGGCCCCGATCCAGACATCACCATTATCTTCTACCAAAAAGGCGGTCGGGCTTCCTTTATCCCGGAGCCGTTCTGTGAGCACATGTTGTTTGAATACCTTGCTGCCCGCCGGTCGAAAATAAACCTGGCAATTTTCCAATAAGGCCCAAAGCGTCCCGTTTGGGGTGTATTGCAGTTGGATAACCCTTGAAGAAGATCGATCACTTCCCCGAAGATCAAACTGATACCCCCCTTGTTCTGCAAATGAGTTATCCAACTCTAATAACTCATTTTCATACCCATTAATATAGATAACATCTTCTCCCACTGCCACGGGCCTGAAATCATATTTACCCTCTAAATACTGTTGCTGAGTAATTTCATATTCCTCATTGATCGTTTGTAAAAACACTCCTCGGCGGTTCTCTGCATAGGTGGTTAGCCCAATTTCTCCTTGTTTAACCTCAAAAAAATGATTGGAGACCCGCACCCTGCTATTTTCATCGCTCTTTTCATAGGAAGAAAAGGTGTGAATCGTTTCCCCTGTCTTTAAATCAAAAACAGCTACCTGATTATCACTGGTTAGCCAGATCAGGCTGTCGGAAGTAATGAGCATGTCGGAGATGAAGTCAAAAGGAATATGCTTGGTTTGTGAATTGTACTTCTGAAAACGATATCCGTCAAACAGATTGAGCCCGTTAAAGGTAGCCATCCAGATCAACCCGGAAGGATCTTGCTGTATTTTGAACGTATTGCGATGAGAAAGGCCCTCTTCGAAACTATACAACCTGAACTGATAGGATTCGCGCTGGGCGTTAAGTACGGTAGTTACCCACAAGACCATCATCATAATACATAACCAATACTTTTTGCGAACCATAAGCAGCTTTTCCTTGTAAATATTATATATAAAGTTCCGAAGAGTTCATTTATCTACTTATTCAGAAGATACCTTTTCAGAATTTTTTTTGTTTTTCCTCGTTTTATTACTACCGAATAGATAAGCGGCAAATCAAAATTGCTTGTAGAATAATTTAGTTCGGAAGATATTGACTAAACAATTGAATACTTGGAAATTACAGCAAAGGACGCAAATTTTTTATTAAAAAATGTCTTGCCTTTACTGTAATAATGAAGGCCAGGTCCTTCAATATATGCAGGAATTTTCATTTGAACCTAAAAAAATTATTCTACCAATTTTTTTGCCTTACTACTTAAGGTATTATTTACTTTTTCAATCATAAATAATACCTGCACCAGCAGGTGAAGAACCGTTTCTTGATTTGCTCAACAAACAAATTGCTTCACCACAACAATTTCATAAAATTAATAAATTGCTATAGAAGTATTGCCCAAAAAATCTAACAGATTTTTCAAAGAGGTTGCCTCAAAAGTGATTGAACTCGTCATCAAGAGTTTTTTTTAAACGAATTGACCGCCAATGCATTTAAATAATGATCAAAAAATAAACTGGTTCTAACTAATTTTCTTTTATGAATTCTCAATACTTTATATTTTTATCAATATTCTTCTTACTCTCCTATCATGACTTGCCTAGCCAGAACATTATCGTCTCTGAGGAGTTCCCTTTTCGCAGCGATGAATCTTTCGATATTGTAGGAAAAAATGACGATCTCATTCTAGTCTATCGACAGCGGCCACAAGAAAATGAGATCCTGGCTTTTGATGAAAACCTCGAGATCAAATGGCGCAAAGACATTGACTTTTTTGGAAGAGCTCCAAGAGTGATTAGCGTGCTAACAGATGATGACCTCTTTTCTATCTTCTACTTAACCCGCGAAAAAGGAATAGTCAAACTACTCCTCAACCAATACGATGCTCAGACCAACCTGATCGACTCAATGACTTTTTTTGATTACGGTAAAAAATACTACACCCCCCGTCCAAGAATGGTGATTTCTGAAAATAAAGACATTCTGATGTTCTATTCAGTAGAAAAAGAAAAGGATATCATTGCTTTCGCTTTTGATTTGAGGAGAAAGAAACTACTCTGGGAGACCCAATTCTCCCTCCACGATCTGGTTTTTTCTGATGATTTTGAGCAGGCATTGGTCGATAATAAAGGCAACTTTTATTTCATCCTTAACAAACAAAACCGGAAAGCTAAAATCGAAGAGCATCACTTTGAGGTTATTTCATTCGATGCTATTACCGGAGGAATATCGACGCTTCAGATCAGCATGGATGAACATCTCACCTATGATGTGCAATTCGCACTCGACGAGCTCAATCAAAATCTGGTCGCGGGAGGCCTTTATTCAGTAAAGAACAGAGGAAAATCCGAAGGGTTTTTTTATTTGACAATCCCCTTTCAAACTATGAATCAGTTTACTTCAACCTTTACCCCCTTTAGCCAAGATTTTCTGACTAACTTGCTGGGGATCAAAAAAAACAAAAAGGAAGAGCTTGCAGATGCCGATATCCAGCAAATCGTGCTTCGAAGAGACGGTGGCATATTGCTACTAGGCGAGTTAAATTACCGGCAAGAAAGATATACTGCTACCTCAAGCCGAAGATATTACGGCTCCGACTACATTATAGACTACTATAACAATGATATTTTTGTTCTTTCGATCCATCCGGACGGAAGCCTTCACTGGGAAACAGTACTATTTAAGAAGCAATATTCACAAGATGACGGCGCTGCCTATTCTTCCTACTTTCTAATGAAAACAGCTGCCAATCTAAAGTTTATCTTTAATGATGAAATCAGAAACAAAAATACGGTAAGTGAATATATTCTCAACGGGAGGGGAAATTTCATCAGAAACAGCATTATGAACACCAAGGGTAGGAAAATAAAACTCCGCTTTAGGGATGCCAAACAGATCGATGCTGACCAGGTAATTGTCCCGAGCGACTTTAGGGGAAGATTCCGGTTAGTAAAGATCAATTACGACGTCCCCTGATCTATTGAAACAATAAGTGTACATCAAATAAAAATCCAATGGCCATCAAAACAACGAGTACCAATACATAATAAGCCACTGTATTGGCACCTGGAAATTTGGAAGCAAAAGATGCTGTTAACCATCCGCCTGAAGTTTGACCGATTGCCATGACTAAACCGATATGCCAGTCGATCAGCCCCCGCCACTGAAAAATCCCTAACACCACTGTCGTGTAAACGCCAACCACGAAAAGCTTAATCGCATTTCCATGTACCAGATCGTAGCGTGCGATCAATACCATAGCAGCCAGAAAAAAGATGCCCATCCCCATTTGAATGAACCCGCCGTAAAAGCCTAGCGCCAAAAACAGAGGAATCGTAATAAACCCAGCCAGTGGCTTCTTTCTCTCAACGGGGTTGATCCATCTCTTTGGCTTGACCAGGATCACGAGCAACATTAAGACCAACAATACTCTAAACACCTGTATAAACTGAGCGCTGGTTACCCACACTGCGACGAGTACGCCAATGATGGCCCCGACAATGGTTGGGATCATATATCTCCAACCACGCTGAATATCTAACTTACCATTCTTATGAAAAGCAAACGCACCAAAAGTCGTTTGAAAAAAAACACCAACCCTGTTGGTCCCGTTGGCCAGATTCCCGGGGAGTTGAAGCATTTCGGTAAGGATCGTAAGGGTTATGGCAGAACCGTTCCCTGCAAAGGTATTGATCGCTCCGGCAAAAAAACCACCCAGTATTGCAATGATATATTCATAAAACTCCATAAAGGACTCGCCTATTCGGCTTCAGGGATCGACTGGCAAAGTTCAACCAGTACCCTGTTCGTACCTTTAGGATGAAGAAAGCAAACGAGCTTATTATCTGCGCCCCGTTTAGGGGTCTCATTAAGCAGTTTGAATCCTTTGTTCCTCATCTCTTCCATGGAGGCGTGAATATCTTCCACTTCAAAAGCCAGGTGGTGGATACCTTCTCCTTTCTTATCCAAATATTTTGCAATGGCACTATCCGGGCTGGTAGCTTCCAACAATTCGATCTTGGTATCTCCCACTTTAAAAAAAGAGGTGGTAACGTGCTCAGAAGCGACCTCTTCTTTCTTGTAAGGTGCTTTACCCAACAGCATTTCAAATAGTGCGTTACTGTCTTGCAGGTTTTTCACCGCAATTCCGATATGTTCTAACTTCAACATGATGTCTAAATTTTTGGTGATGAGATGCTAACTTCAAGGTACCATTTTTTGCTTACAAGCTTTTTGTCCTTCCTCCATCTACCGGCAAATTGATACCATTAATATAGGAGGCAGCCGGAGAAGCCAGGAATGCGATTGCCGCTCCTACCTCTGCAGGAGAAGCGATCCGGCGTAACGGCACATTACTTCGCATCTGATCTGTCACCTTTTCTTCTGATATCCCGGTCTTCTGCGATCTGGTAACAATGATCTCCTTTAGCCTGTCTGTATTGGTATAACCGGGTAGTACATTATTGACGGTAATACCAAATGGTCCTAGCTCTTGAGAAAGGGTCTTGGCCCAATTAGCCACCGCTCCCCTGGTAGTATTGGAGACGCCTAACCCCATGATAGGCTCTTTGACAGAAGTAGAAATGACATTGATGATCCGGCCATATTCATCCCTTTTCATCCCTTTAACAACCAACCGTACAAGCAGATGATTACAGATCAGATGATTGTGGTAGGCCTGCAAAAAATCAGCCTCATCAGAATCCATGATCATACCGCCCGGAGGACCTCCGGTATTGTTCACCAATATATGGATCGGCTTGAGCGCCACCAATCCTTTCACCTTTTTATTAAGGTCACCGCTGTTCGTAAAATCAGCCACCAAAAAATCATGGTGCTGGTCCTTATCACTGTCCATTTCGTGAATGATATCGGTCATCAGGTCAACACTCCTGGAAACCAGTGTTACGTTAGCTCCCAATGCAGCGATCTCTAGCGCTGCGGCCTTCCCGATCCCCTTGCTACTCCCGCAAACTAAGGCATTCTTTCCTTTGAGGTCCAAATCCATGCTTATAAATTTTCGTTACAATTATCTGTATCTTTAAAAAGGCCTTAATATACAAATAAATTGAAGAAGTGTGGCCTCTCTTTCGTCAACCATATCCGATTTCTGCATTTGCCTAATCCTGTTTAAATTAGTACATTTATCGCCATGAATGCACTGTAAAGTAAATCACAAAATTTTTCAATATGGCTTTTGCAAAACCTTTTAATCTAAATAAATGGATAGAAGACAACCGACAACTTCTTAAACCGCCGGTTGGTAATAAACAAGTCTATCTAGATAACGAAGACTACATCGTCATGGTAGTGGGTGGTCCCAATGGAAGAAAGGACTATCATTTTGAAGATGGAGAAGAACTTTTTTATCAACTGGAAGGAGATATTACGCTGAAAATCATCAATGAAGAGGGAAAACCCGAAGATATCCATATAAAAGAAGGGGATA
This sequence comes from uncultured Saprospiraceae bacterium, assembly GCA_964534315.1. GTDB lineage: Bacteria > Bacteroidota > Bacteroidia > Chitinophagales > Saprospiraceae > CAZHOV01. The sequence goes on from CAZHOV010000023.1 coordinate 37,481, forward strand.
TGTTTTTATTGCCTCCCCGTATCCCGCACTCTCCTCAGCGCCCGGCCAACACCGTAGGGCTAGTCATCGAACGGTATCGCAAACCCGGTGAACAAGACAAACTGATGTGGTTTTGCGAAAACTGCAACAACAAACTGCATGAAGCCAGCTTTGAGATGACAGATATCGTCAATCAACTGCCGGTGGTGATCAAAGCATTTATGGATTCAGAAGAACTCCGAACCTGTAACAACTGCGGAACCGTAATGGAAGCGGTCTAAGGAACTAAACTACATGATGCAGCAAGGGAATATCTACTTTGCCTCTGATTTTCACCTGGGGGTAGATGCTAAAGATACCAGCAAAGAGCGAGAGGTAAAAATTGTCCGTTGGCTTTCCGAGATCCAACAGACTGCCCAAGCCATCTATCTGGTTGGCGACTTATTTGATTTTTGGTTCGAATACAAACGAGTTATACCAAAAGGGTATGCCCGGTTGTTTGGAAAACTGGCCGAGCTGAGAGACCGGGATATCCCCATCTACTTTTTCACGGGCAACCACGACATGTGGATGTTTACCTACTTTGAAGAAGAATTTGGAATTCCCGTCTATCGCCAACCCATCATCCGTGAATTCAACGGCAAGCGCTTTATGATTGGTCATGGTGACGGCCTCGGTCCCGCCGATCACGGTTATAAATTTATCAAAAAAGTATTTGCCAACCCATTCTGCCAATGGCTGTTTGCCCGCCTTCACCCCAACTTTGGCATCAATCTGGCTAACTTCTTTTCAGGAACCAGCAGATCTTACAATCCCGCTGAAGCAACCTTTCTGGGAGAAGAAAAAGAATGGCTCATTCAATTTTCCAATGAGGTATTGGATGAACAACCTATCGACTATTTTATTTTCGGTCACCGGCATTTACCGATTGATTACACCCTAAAAAACGGAAAAAGCCGTTATATTAATCTGGGAGACTGGATTAACTATCGTTCCTATGCCGTTTTTGACGGAGAAACACTAAATCTGCAATTTTATGAAAATAAGGAAGTCACTATATATTCAAATTAGCTTGCTGGCCTTAGGCTTCCTTAGCACTTACACCTTTAGTTTTTCTCAGAATGACCGCAACCCTCAGCTACAGCTAAAAGCTCAAATCCCCGAAAGAGCTGCCTTTATTACAACCGACAAGCTCGAACAGCTATACGTAGTCACTCCAGATAACGAAGTCATTAAATACAATGGTAAGGGGCAGGAATTATTTCGATACAACGATAACACACTTGGCAATATCACCGCTATCGACGCGACTAACCCATTTCAGGTCATGCTATTTTATGGAGACTTTTTTGCTATAACCCTCCTCGACCGTACCCTCAATAAAATAACAACGATCAACCTACTCAACCTCGGCTATATGGATGTCCGGAATGCAGCAGTAGCCAATGACGGAACGGTCTGGATCTATGATCACATAGAATTCAAGTTAAAAAAAATCAACCAACGGGGCGATGCAATGCTGGAGAGTAATAATTTTAATTTGCTTTTTGGTAAGGAAGTCCTTCCTTTATTTTTATTGGAACGCCGGAACTGGTTATATCTGTTGACCGATAACTCCGGCATCAAAGTTTTTGATACGTTTGGTAAATATGTGAAAACCATTCCGGAGACCGGCTTCAACCAGATTCAGATAGTCGAAGAAAAACTCATATTTTTTAGAGATGGGAAACTCTGGGTTCGAAGGCTAGATGCCCTGGAACCCAGAATTTTGATCGTTGGGGAAGTACTGGAAAAAGCCGATGCCGTTCAAATCCAACAAGACAAAGTCTTCATCCTGGCCGATGAACAAGCTTCCATTTATCAGGTTACAAAACCTTAAATGGTCAGGATATCCTGCTCCTTGGCCTCGATCATTTCGTCAATTTTATGAGTATACGATTTGATTGCTTTTTCGATCTTTTCTTCTTCCACTTTTCCGGCATCTTCAGGATAACCTTCCTTTACTGCATTCTTCACCGCATCCATCATTTTATGCCGAATACTTCTCAGGCTGACTTTTGAGTCTTCGCCAAGGGCTTTAGACTGCTTAACCAGTTGCTTTCTTCGCTCTTCCGTTAGCGGGGGAATGTTAATCCGGATCATTTCGCCATCATTTTGAGGGTTTAAACCAAGATTGGCTTCCATGATCGCCTTTTCAATGACCGGGATCATATTTTTTTCCCATGGCTGGATCGTTAACGTCCTGGCGTCAGAAGTTCCTACATTTGCAACCTGCGATAAGGGGGTCTGACTTCCGTAATAATCAACCATGATCCCGCCTAACATTGAGGGTGAAGCTTTACCGGTCCGGATCTTTACCAGTTCATTCCTCAAATGCTCAATCGCATCGTCCATTTGTTTTTTGCCTGAGGCAATAGCATCATTCATGTCATCTTGCATAATAATTTATTTTTATCCTCTAACGAATTTTTAACTTGGCTAAATTAAGGAAAAACTACAAATTTATAAGCTGTTCTTTTGACAACTTCTTACAGGCAGGCATAAAAAAAGCCGGAGATCAATAAAGTGTTTTTCTCCGGCCGAAGGATATGTTCGTTCTTTTTATCGTCTTGTCATATAACGGGCCAAAAGATACAACAAAATTATTAAAGATGATAATGCTGCGGCAACATATGTCATCGCGGCCCACCATAAGGCATCTTTTGCGCCGTCGTATTCCCTTCCTACGGTTACTGAAGATTCATCCAGCCAGGCCAATGCTCTACGGCTTGCATCAAATTCTACAGGTAAAGTAACCAGGCTAAATAAGGTAGTAACAGCGAAGGCAATAATGGTGATTAATAAAAGTCCCGGAAACTGGCTAAAAACTGATAGTGCAATGATCAGTAAATATTGTTGTGCAACAGAAGCAACTTTAACAGCAGGAACCATAGCCGATCTAAATTGCAACATACTATAAGCCCTGGCGTGCTGAACAGCGTGACCGCACTCATGAGCAGCTACTGCTGCCGAAGCAACATGTCTGCCTCTGTATACATCCGGGCTAAGGCTAACCGTTTTTGTAGCTGGATTGTAGTGATCTGTAAGAAATCCCTTCCCCTCCACAATTTTCACATCATGTATGCCATAATAATCCAGCATCTCCTGAGCCACTTCAGCTCCGCTATACCCTTTTCGAATACCTACCTGCCGATATTTGGCAAATTTTCTTTTTAGTTGTCCGCTAACCCAGGCCCCTACCAGCGATAAAATACCGGTAATGACCATGTAGATCATAAAATCAGAATTTCCATACATCATGGCAAAGGATTTTAATCAAATAACAATCTATGAAATAAACAGGAAATCCAAATAAATAGTTTGGTTGGTGATTCTTGGCTCCCAAACTTAGACGTCGGCATGCATTATTGGTAACAGATAATAAAAGACACCACGTTTAAAGATACTTTACCTTTTAGAAGCCAAGGAGTACACCCAAAAAAACTTGAGTGTGTAAAACTTAACCTAAGTTTAGAATATTTCAAGAAAACCATGCGCAGAGAGATCAGATTTTCAAAAAATCATTACTTTTAGCTTGATTTTCTATTCTTATGGAAAGATAACTTTCAAATCAACTACATTAAATCGATCTCTTCCATCAAAGGGTAGCTTAAAAACAAAATCGAACAAAATGAAAAACCTAACAAAACTTGCATCAAAAGCATTGGTTATCATAATGCTTGGTCTTTCCCCTACTCTTCAGGCCCAAATTCCTAATAGTTGGGAACTAGGAGGAGGTGCAGGAGTAAGTAATTATCAGGGCGACCTGGTCCCGACCTATTATTATTCCTACCTGGAAAGCGAATTCGCCTTTAATTTTTATATAAAAAAATACTTTAGTCCATTCTGAGGTATTCGTATCGGATACACCGAAGGAAACTTAAAAGGTGCTGACGATACCTTTGATTTCAACGACGATTACAGAAGCGATCGGTTGGCAAGTTTCTCCACTCGCCTCAAAGAGTTCTCCCTAAGAGCAGACTTTGATGTCCCTCTGAATAACAAACCTTTACAGAACGGGAAGAAGGTCGGTCTAGTACCTTATTTCTTTCTTGGCGGTGCCTGGGGAATGGTTAATCCCGAAAATGACTATGGGCTCTTTGAAACGGACCCGGCAACTAGCGCTGCAGCAATGGAAGATAGAGAAAACAGCCGATACCAAAACATCTTTGCTATTCCCCTTGGAATAGGCTTAAAGTATCAATTCCCAAAATATTTTAACCTTGGACTCGAATTTGGCTACCGTTACACCTTCACCGATAATTTAGACGGGGTTAACCAAACTGGTAACCCTTTAAATCAGGATGCCTACAACTACGCTGGCCTTCAGATAGGTGTGCGTTTTGGCGCTCGATATGATTCTGATGGAGATGGCATTTTTGACAACATCGATAAATGTCCAAATGTACCAGGTACACGAGAAATGGACGGCTGTCCTGACTCTGACAACGATGGCATCAATGATAATGACGATAAATGCCCGGATATGCCCGGTAAAGTCAGCGCCGACGGATGTCCGGATCAGGATGGAGATGGTGTGCGAGACTTATTAGACCAGTGTCCTGAACTTCCCGGACCTGCTAATTTAAATGGTTGCCCGGACAGCGACAGCGACGGTATTGTAGACCCTAAAGATGATTGCCCAGAATCACCGGGCACACCTGCCTTAAATGGTTGTCCGGATTCTGATAACGACGGTATTGCCGACCCTGATGATGAATGCCCCACCCAGCCCGGTACGGCAGAGAATAACGGCTGCCCTGAGGAAGAAGAAGAGGAAGAAGAAGAGGAAGAAGAAGAGGAAGAAGAAGAGGAAGAAGAAGAGTGAAAGAGCTTTTTGAAGAGCTGGTCG
>CAZHOV010000024.1:0-6606 GCA_964534315.1 uncultured Saprospiraceae bacterium
CAATTTCATTCGAACAAATTATTATACAAGCAATTTTGATTTGCCGCTTAACTATAATCTAGTTTTTATATTGTATTTTGCCTTTCCTCCAAACCATTGCACATTAACTATTGAATATGATAACGCTTGAAAAGGTTACCAAGGAGTTTCGGTTAGATAAAAAACAACGCAAACAGTTCAAAACGGATGCCAAAGTGGTCAAAGCGGTCGAAGAGGTGAGTTTTTCCTGCCACCCTGGCCGCATTTTTACATTACTCGGACCAAACGGGGCCGGTAAGACTACTACCCTGCGCATGATCGCCACTATTCTAAAGCCTTCTGCCGGCACCATAAAGGTAAAGGGATATGATGTGGAAACTGAGGGACGAGAGGTAAGAGCGAAGATTGGCTTCCTCACAGGTAGTACCGGATTGTACCTTCGCTTAAACCCCAACGAGATTGTAGACTACTTCGGGAAGCTTTACAAAGTGCCCGCAGACAAATTAAAGGAACGCAAGGAAAAGTTATTCGATCTATTGGGTATCCATGAATTTTCAAAAAAACGGGTCGGGCAATTATCGACCGGGATGAAGCAGAAAGTCTCCATTGCCCGCACCATGATCCACGATCCCGAAGTGGTTATTTTTGATGAGCCGACATCCGGCCTGGATGTGATCACTGCAGAACATATCATCGAGTTGATCCGTAATTGCAAAAAAGAAGGAAAAACGGTCATTTTTTCTTCGCATATTATGAGCAGAGTGGAGTTATTATGCGATGATCTGGCCATTATTCATGAAGGTAAATTGCTATTTTCGGGAACGATGGAGCAGTTCAAATCAGAGATGCAGGCTGAGAATTTGACGAAGGAGTTTATCAGGAGGGTAGGTTTAATGAGCAATTAACAATGAGTAATGAACAATGGAAAGTGTTTGTCTTGCGAAGGTATCTCATAACACCTTCGGTGTTACGAGATACTAAATTTACTTTCTTAAGAAGCCCTGTTTTTTCTATAAAAATCGAAGATTTTTATAGAAAAAACAGGGCTTCTTAAAACAAGAAATCTCTAAGAGGATGACTCATAGACTTATGAGGCAGCCTCTCATCAGGGGCTGGGCTCTACCTCAGGATTGAGAATTGGACTCTTTTTTGGTGTCTTCCAGCTTTCGCTTTTCTTCTTCTTTCATTCCTTCTTTAATCTCAGTTTCGATGGTGGCTTTTGCACTGTTGAATTCGCGGATGCCTTTACCGAGGCCGCGCATCAATTCGGGAATTTTCCGTCCGCCGAAAAACAGGAGGATGGCAAAGAAAATGATAACGATTTCAGGAACGCCTAATCCAAAGAATAATAATAGAAAATCCATAGATAATTTTTTTTCAATCAAGTAATGATGTAATAACGAATCGGGGCGAATTGTTCAGTATGCTATTTTGATGCATACTTAATAAACGATTAACCGGGCAAATTCCCGCTTGTAGTTTACTTTTTTAATCCGATTTCTCTCAATCGTTCATCGAGGTATTCGCCTGCCGTAATGGGTTTGTAATGTAGTGGGTTATCTTCAGTTACGCAAGCGGGTAGACAGGATAGATCCATATCGCTTCTTGGGTGCAAGAAGAACGGGATAGATAACCTGGGTTTATGCCATTCCTCGCGGGGAGGATTGACCACCCGGTGCGTGGTTGATTTCAAGTAATCATTTGTCAGGCGTTGGAGCATATCTCCAACATTCACAACAATTTCGTCTTCTCCGGGGACAATGTCAAGCCATTTTCCCTCTTTGTTCTGTAGTTGCAGGCCACCCGCTGACGCGCCTACAAGCAGGGTGATCAGATTAATATCTTCGTGTTGTTCGGCCCGGATCGCTGATTCGGGCTCTTCGGTAATGGGCGGATAATGGATCGCTCTGAGGATACTATTACCCTTTCTGATTTTATCTTCAAAATAATCTTCTCCAAGATCCAGATGGATTGCAATAGCTTTTAACAGCTCACCACCTGAACGCTCGAAAGCCTGATATAGTTCGGTGCCTTTTTGGCTAAATTGGGGTAGTTCTTCCACAGCGACATTATCGGGGTATTGATCTTTTAACGGGTCATCCGGCGCTACATTCTGGCCGATCTGGAAAAACTCTTTCAGGTCAGCCACTTTTGAATGTTTGGCATGTTCTTTACCAAAGGAGGTATAGCCTCGCTGTCCTGCCAAATTGGGAATCTCGTATTGAGATTTTATTTCATTAGGTTGTGCAAAAAAATGCTTTGCCGCTTTGTAAAAGTCATCCACAAGTTGTTTGGGGATACCGTGATTTACAACCCCCACAAATCCTACATCGTGAAAGGCATTACCCAATTTTTCTACAAATGCTTTTCGGTCTTCTTTGGTTCCCGTGATAAACTTTTTTAGATCAACAACCGGAATAACGCGTTCTGCCATTTTGACTATTATTAAGTGATTAGGTTTAATTTGTATCGTTTGGTTTTATGCTTGTCAGGTGATTTGGCCTGAGAGTTGGGCGGTAATCTTTTGCAAAGTTATGAATAATAAAATTAGAATTAAATAGCCAAATAAAAAAGTAATGCCCCACCTATAGGTGTGGCACACCTATAAGTGTGCCACACCTATTCACCTACCGCCTAATTTGCGAATTGACTGGAACTATACAAACCGAGTTCCTGGATACCTGTTATAGATATAAGTTCCTTGAAGAAAAATCCCTCACACCATGCGAAATATAGCCTGTTTAATAAATTTTTTACTTCTTTTTTCTACTTATTCTGCTCATACACAGTCATGCAGCTTTACAATTATATTTGCCGGTGTAGCAACTTGCGATGACAATGGAACGCCTGGTGATCCGGGGGACGATACGTTTACGGTACCTGTAATAATAAACAATCCAGGTGGAGGTGCTTCGGGGTGGACATCTGATGACCCTTTTAATACTTCAGGTTTATACGGAGTCGCTGTAGATTTGGGACCCTATCTCATCGCTAACGGACCGATAACAATTATTTTTACTGACATTGATAATCCTAATTGCTCTTCCGTTCCGACCACCTTTGTTCCGCTTCCTCCTTGCTCTTCCGGCCCGCCTCCCTGCAACTTAACAAATCCGGGATTAGGGTTGGCGCAATGTAATGACAACGGCACACCGGGAGACACTAGTGACGATTTTTATACTTTCCCGCTCGATCCGCAGGGAACAGGGTTGGGTGGTGGTTACACAGTTACCGCCAGCAATGGTACCCTAACCCCCCCCGGAGGAAATTATGGCGGGCAAACAATCTTTACCTTGTCAGGTGTACCACCCGGCTCGGGGGTTTCTCTGATCGTTACGGATAATAATGACCCGAATTGTACAACCAATACCATCATTAATCCGCCTCCTTGCCCACCTCCGCCCGCCTGTAATATTAATTTTGCTCAAGTGGGAAATATCGTTTGTGACGATAATGGCACCCCTAATGATCCGGCGGACGATACCTTCACTTTTGTTATTACAGTGACCGGTACCGGAACGGGGAGCGGCTGGACAACTAATGACCCGCTGAATACCTCCGGTGTTTATGATGTGGCTACTACCATGGGGCCTTACCCGATTTCCATTGGCACCATTCCTCTGGTGGCCACCGATAATAATGATCCTAACTGCTCAACCATTACCATTAACGTCGCAGCACCGCCACCCTGTTCGTCGGGCCCTCCCTGTAATATAAATGGTGCAGGACTGAGTAATGTCATATGCAATAATGCCGGTACCCCCAATGATTCATCCGACGATTTCATTACTTTTTCTCTAGATCCAACGGGTACGGGGATTGGCACGCAATACACTGTAAACATTGCCCCGGGAGGCGTCACCCCTACCCAGGGAACATATGGTTTTCCGAACGGTTTTACCACTACTCCGGGAAGCACCAATCAGGGTGATTTCACCGTTACGATTACAGATCTCAACGATCCACTTTGCTCTTTTGTAGAATTGATTCCTAATCCTTGTACGAACAACTGTAATATTTCCGCAGTGGTAGGCACGCCTGTTTGTAATGACAGCGGCACCCCTTCTGATCCGGCGGATGATACCTATTCCTTTGACGTCACTGTGACCGGAACGGGAACCGGACCAGGCTGGAGTGCTAATGACCCCAATAATACGTCAGGGACTTATAATACAACTGAAACTTTTGGCCCTTACCTCATCTCAAATGGTCCGCTCTCGATAATCATTACGGACGATGATGATCCCAACTGTACCTTTGATTTTGCTGTTACTCCTCCGGCAACTTGTTCGAATGCCTGTAATTTACAAAACGCCAATCTTAGCAATTCTTTTTGTGTAGACAATGGTACACCAGGCGATCCTTTTGATGATTTAATAGAGTTTACGCTAAATCCTACCGGTGTAAATCTGGGAGGCAGTTATACTGTGGTAGCCTCTTCGGGGACGGTAAGCCCCGGTAGTGGAACGTATGGTTCACCTACTGTTTTCCAAACCTCCCAAGGTACCGCTGGTAACGGACCGATCACTTTAACGATTGTTGATAATGCCGACCCGAGTTGCACCATCACCGTTACGTTACCTGATCCTGGAGTATGTTCTATTTTGTGCGATATTCTGCTTACGCTGGAAAATACGGAATGTCTTGATAATGGAACGCCCACCGATCCGGACGACGATCTATTTGTTGCCACGATTTTAATAGATGGAACAGGCAGCGGTTGGATAGCAGACGATCCTGCCGCAAGTACGGGCCCGTTTGGTGCATCCGCAACCCTTGGGCCTTTTCCTATTAGCGGCGGTCCGGTTGTAGTGACCTTTACCAGCCTCGATGATCCAACTTGCCAGGAAGTGCTTGCAGTCGACCCTCCGCCAACCTGCTCTGACGAATGCATCATAGCCACAACGATAAATGATATAATCTGCGATGATAACGGAACCCCGGCTAATAGTGATGACGATACGTTTACCGCGATCCTGACTGTCTCGGGAATCAATAACGGCAGTAATTGGATCGCGGCCCCCCCGGCTAACAACGGAGGTGCCTACGACATTCCAATCGTTGTGGGGCCGTTCTCTACCCTTCAGCCTTCAGTGACCTTTACGGTCAGTGATCAGGCAGATCCTAGTTGTAATACACAAGTGACCCTTACCAGTCCGGGAGGTTGCTCGGCTGGATGTACCATCACAGATTCTACTTTTTTGAGCGAGACCTCCTGTAACCCACTAGATACCGGCACGGTAGTAGAATCGCTGTCCAATAGCGCCGGTTGTGACAGTCTGGTGATCACCACGACCACACTGCTTCCAAGCGATACGATACAATTAATAACCGAAAGTTGTAATCCTCAGGATACGGGTGTTGTTGAGGTGTTGCTGAGCAATCAGTTTGGCTGTGATAGTTTAGTGATCACGACCACGAGTTTGTTGCCGATTGATACAACTCTTATCCAACAGTCGAGTTGTAATCCTCAGGATACAGGCGTGGTAGAGACCTTATTAAGCAATCAATTTGGTTGCGATAGTTTGATCATTACCACTACATCGTTTCAACTTAGCGATACGACGCAGTTGTTGGCCGAGAGTTGCAATCCTCAGGATACGGGTGTGGTAGAGACGTTATTGAGCAATCAATTTGGCTGCGACAGTGTGGTGATTACGACCACGATTTTGTTGCCGAGCGATACGACGCAGTTATTGGCCGAGAGTTGTAATCCACAAGATACGGGAATAGTAGAGACCTTGTTGAGCAACCAATTTGGCTGTGATAGTTTGGTGATTACGACCACAACTTTACTGCCGAGCGATACGACGCAGTTATTGGCCGAGAGTTGTAATCCACAAGATACGGGAATAGTAGAGACCTTGTTGAGCAACCAATTTGGCTGTGATAGTTTGGTGATTACGACCACAACTTTACTGCCGAGCGATACGACCCTTATCCAACAATCGAGTTGTAATCCTCAGGATACGGGTGTCGTAGAGACCTTATTGAGCAACCAATTTGGTTGTGATAGTTTGGTGATTGCGACCACGAGTTTGTTGCCGAGCGATACGAATCTTATCCAACAGTCGAGTTGTAATCCCCAGGATACGGGTGTGATAGAGACCTTATTAAGCAACCAATTTGGTTGCGATAGTTTGATCATTACCACTACATCGTTTCAACTCAGCGATACGACGCAGTTGTTTGCCGAGAGTTGTAATCCTCAGGATACGGGTGTTGTCGAGACCCTATTGAGCAATCAATTTGGTTGTGATAGTCTGGTGATCACGACCACAACTTTACTGCCGAGCGATACGACTCTTATCCAACAGTCGAGTTGTAATCCCCAGGATACGGGTGTGATAGAGATCTTATTGAGCAATCAATTTGGCTGCGATAGTTTGGTAATTACTACGACGAGTTTGTTGCCGAGCGATACGACACAGTTATTTGCCGAGAGTTGCAATCCTCAGGATACAGGTGTCATAGAGACCCTATTGAGTAATCAATTTGGCTGCGATAGTTTGGTGGTTACGACTACGGGGTTGTTGTCGAGCGATACGACTCTTATCCAACAGTCGAGTTGTAATCCTCAGGATACGGGTGTGGTAGAGACGTTATTGAGCAATCAATTTGGCTGCG
>CAZHOV010000024.1:6706-29948 GCA_964534315.1 uncultured Saprospiraceae bacterium
TTGGCTGTGATAGTTTGGTGATTACGACCACAACTTTACTGCCGAGCGATACGACCCTTATCCAACAGTCGAGTTGTAATCCCCAGGATACGGGTGTGATAGAGACCTTATTGAGCAACCAATTTGGCTGCGATAGTCTGGTAATTACGACGACGAGTTTGTTGCCGAGCGATACGACACAGTTATTTGCCGAGAGTTGCAATCCCCAGGATACGGGTGTCATAGAGACCTTATTGAGCAACCAATTTGGCTGCGATAGTCTGGTAATTACTACGACGAGTTTGTTGCCGAGCGATACGACACAGTTATTTGCCGAGAGTTGTAATCCACAAGATACGGGTGTGGTAGAGACGTTATTGAGCAATCAATTTGGCTGCGATAGTCTGGTGGTTACGACCACAACTTTACTGCCTTCACCTATTAGCACTTTGACACCTGTTGTTTGTTTTGGGGATAGTATTTTACTAAACGGTACGGTTTACAGCATGGAAAACCCAACTGGTGTAGACACTCTTTCAGCTTCAAATGGTTGTGATAGCCTGGTTTTTATAGCGTTAGAGATATTGCCTCCCCCCCAGCAAAGGCAGATTGACACGCTCCTTTGTACCGGTGAGCAATTGATAATAAATGGTCAGGTATATAATGAGAATCGTCCGGATGGTGTCCAAATGATTGTGGGAGAAAATGGCTGTGATTCATTGGAAATTGAAGTAAACGTAAGTTTCAATGCTTTGGAGTTTAACGCGGTAGCTGAGCCTCCGCCATGTGCCGGACTACCTGGGCAAATCCGGCTTCAAAATATAAGTGGGGGTATACCGCCGATCAGTTACCAGCTCGATGCGCAGCGTTTGCAACAACTGGATAGTCTTCCGCAGATTATAGCTGAGGTATTTCCGGGGACGTATAGCTTACAAGTTAGCGATAGCCTGGGCTGCACAGCTCAACTGAACCTCACCATAGCAGAGGGCATCGAAACGACTGTTAATCTTGGTGAGGACTTAACGATCAATTTAGGAGAACGTATTAATCTTGAGCCCTTGATCAATTTTCCTTATGACAGTTTAATTTGGACGCCTGAGGAAGTCGTTAGTTGTCAAGGTTGTCTTTCACCGGAGGTGGAGGTTACAGAAAACATAAGGATATCTCTGGTAGTCTTTGATTTACAGGGGTGTATTGCGGAAGATGAAATAAGTATTTCAGTAGACCGTCGGGTTTCTGTATATGTACCCAATGTTTTCAGTCCCAATGACGATGGGTTCAATGATTTTTTCACCCTTTTTGCCGATGACAGTCAGGTGGTTCGTATTCGTCGTTTAGCCATTTTTGATCGTTGGGGGAATCAGGTATTTGAGCGGCAGAACTTTCAGCCCGGAATAGCAACACAGGGATGGGACGGTCGTTTCCGCGGAGAGTTGATGGACCCGGCAGTATTTGTGTATTACGCCGAAGTAGAACTTATCGATGGCCGGATTGAGCTATTCAGTGGAGATGTGACGCTGGTCAGGTAAGGTGAAAACTATGTTTTGGAGTTATGGTCTATATTTAGCCTTATCCAGGAAGGCCTGAGCGTCATTTAACTGGAGGAGATCGTTGATGGTTGTTTCGGGAAATTTTTGCATGTAGGTATTTACGATTTGCCAGCCGATAAAATTGGCCGTTCTGCCGGGCGCTTCTGGCGGCATGCCGGGTGAATGTGGACTATGCTCTACAAATTTGCGAATAATTTTGAAGTCTTCTTCATAGAGCAGTTCTTCAGAAATAAAATAAAACCACATTTCCGATTCATTATCCTTACACCATTCTGTTTGCTCTGCTGTGAATTCTAGTTTCAGGCTATCAGGAGTTCGGGGTAGGAGGAGGTCGAGTAGGTATAGTTTTTTGCCGTTATGAATCATTTGGTCGATCAGTCGGTTTCCTGCAGGATCACCTAGGTAGTCCTCTGTCAGGGCTTTAAAGACTTTTACAGGAATATTTTCTCTTTTGAGATTTTGGGTGATGTATTTGGGTAAAGCGGGCGGATTTTGGTAATAAACCGGATAATCGGGACCGAAAAACAAGTCCAGACCAATGGCAACGGCATGTTCGTCGGGGGGGAGTACTACTCCAAACCGGTATTCCGAGATCATAGTGTATATTTTGGGAATGGGATAGTTGGGGATGTAATAGTTGAGGTATTGAAATCCTTGAGTAAGCTCTTTTTCGATAAAATCGAGATCAGGGAAGGCTTGCATAGTTGTATCATACAGTTTTTTGACCGGTGGAAAATTGATAAATCCGCTAATGTAATCGTTAAATGATGACGTATTCCGGTTGGCCCCCATGGTGCCGAGTATGATATCGAAATAGAAGTCTGCAAAGGTGGAATATTTTGCTCTTAACGAATCCATGCTTTGGTCCATATTTAGCGTATCGAGCGTGAAGAGGTCTTTTTCAAAGCGGTGGATTTTTAGATTTACATCAATGTGGGAAACATCAGGAATATTTTTACCTTTGTTCAGGGTGCATGAAGAGAATGTTGAAGCAATCAATAGCACTAAAAAGAAATTTAACCAAAGTGATTTGTCTTTATATAATACCTTGTTCATAAGCCAGATCAGGATTTTCTTTTTTACAATTCCATATTTTGCAAACCAAAAACTCTGCAATAATGAAAAAAATTGTTGTCTTTTCTATCTTTTTCTTAGGATTATTAACAATGGTAAATGGGCAAGGAAACTTCCGCCTGGGATTACACGTCAGCCCTTCCATTAGTTGGATGGCGGCATTAAGCGATAATATGGTAAATAGTAATGGGTCGAATATTGGTCTGAAAGTTGGCGTGATGGGAGAGGTCGTATTTGGAGCTAATGAAAATTATGCTTTTGAAACAGGAATTGGCTTTGCCTTTAATCAGGGTGGAACCTTACTGCATACCCAAGCCGGGAAATTTTTGGCCAATTCTGAATTAAATACGCCTGCCGCTGCTGCTTTGGATGTGAATTCAGATATCCAGTATCAGGTTCAGTTTGTTGAGATCCCGGTAGCACTTAAATTAAAGACCAGGGAATTTGCCAATCGGCTATCTTATTTTGCTAATATTCCCATGTTCTTTATTGGTATTCCCACGCGTTCCAGAGGCGATATTACCGGTGTTCCCATAGATGCAGAGGGCTCCAATCCGACTTATGCCCCGATTCCTGGTGAAACAGTAGAGGCCGAAAAAGAAAATATCGGTAAAGATGTCAATGAATTAAACCTGTCTTGGGGAATTGGTGGTGGCGTTGAATATAGTGTTGGAAGTACTACTACGATTTATGCCGGGTTGTATTACCAAGATGGCTTTCTTGACATGACTCGTGATAAAGACACTTTTGTAGTCGATATTGATGAAGACACTGGAGCAAGATCGAAAGGTGATCAAGACGATTCAAGAGCAACCATCAATGCGATTACATTAAGGCTAGGCATATGGTTTTAAAAATCAGCTATTGGAACACAATACGCTGACCGAATCTTTAGAAATCGCTCCCGAATGCGTTCCAGTATCCGGGAGCGATTTTTGTTTTCAATCAATCTCCCGTCAATTTCTATCACTGGAGTAAGCTCTCCCATCGTTCCGGAGGCAAAGACTTCATCGGCGTTGTAAAATTCGGAGACAGAGATATTTCGTTCTAGAGTAAGAATATCTATTTCTCTGGCTAAATCCAAGACGAGTCCCCGGGTAATGCCATTTAAGCAAGCATCTGCATGGGGGGTAAGTAGAACTCCATTTTTAACCATGAAGATATTCGTCGCATTTAGCTCTGATACAAAACCATGGGCATCAAGCATTAGAGCATCATCGACATGGGCCAGATTTGCTTGTATTTTTGCAAGGATATTATTGAGTAGGTTATTGTGGTGAATTTTGGAATCCAAGTGTTTTGGTGAATTTCTTGCTATGGAAGAAGTAATGACTTTAATGCCCGATTCATTGTCATAAACCGGTGGTTTCCATTCTGCCAAAACAATTAAGGTACTACCTTTCTGATTGAGCCTGGGGTCCATGCCTGAGGTGATCTTGGTGCCGCGGCTGAGAGTGAGGCGGATGTGGGTGTCATCGTACATTTTATTAGCGTGGAGCGTCTGAAAAATAGCCTTTTTGATAAATTCTCTAGACGGGATATCAGAAAAAGCAAGAGCTTTAGCAGAGTAAAACAATCTATCGAGATGGCGATCTAATAAAAAAATCCCTTTTTTATAGACTCGAAGACCTTCCCAAACAGCATCACCGCCTTGCACTACGGAGTCAAATACGGAGACTTTGGCTTCTGTTCTTGAATATAGTTGGTCTCTTACAAAAATCTGGATGTCCTGATTACGTGGGTTGAATTGTTGAAGCATGTTTTGAAGCAAAAATAGAAAGTTTACAGATCCATCACAATTTTTAAATTATCAACAACTTTATTCTTTAGGGAATCCGTTAATTCTCCAACTTTTTTGATCAATCTCTTTGAATCAACTACTCTTACTTGATCAATCATTATTGCGCTATCTTTTCCTTTAGTTTTAAGCGATATGCTTTCGGCTATTTTTTATTTTATGGAAGATTCAAATAATACCCTATAGTATGGGAGTGCGTCTTCCAATAAAGGAAGTAAGTGATCTTCTAAAGTAAACTCTTTGTGAGGTTGGGTTTTAAACCCGGTGGATTGATGGACACTGTGATACCAGTATTTTGCCCATACGCCATCTTCAGGTCTGGCTCCGGCGGGCCATTCCAGCATTTCTTTGAAAAAAGGAATACCTAAAGCCTTACAAACTTCTTTCAGCATGCCGGGAAGGTCTTTCAACAACTCTCCGGAATCCAATACAACAGGTTGATGCCCTTTGTCCTGAAACATCTTGAAAAGTTCATATTGTTTTTTGACCCCAATATCCTCAATTGTCGGATTGGGAATAACCTTAGTAAAAGATCGTATGAGCAGTTTCGGGTGGCGGATTAAAAAAAAATGGTGGCAACCGTCAATGAAAGCTGGAGAGAGGTTGATATGGTGATGTGCCATATTTTTAATGAAAAAGACAGGCTTTTCTCGATTTTGGAGCAAGTGTTTGGTAACTTCCTCCAGGTCTGTTTCCATCGCGGCAATGATCTCTCCCTTCCCGGGGTGATTTGCATCCGTTTTTTCAAGGTAATAACCATAAAATGGCTCGTCCACGACACTAGTATCGGGTCGTTGAGCAAAGGAATACATTAAAGCGGTAGAGATATTACGCGGACAGGCAATGAGGTTGATACGCTTAGCCATGTTGGATTGTTAGATGAATTTTTTTTGCAAAGGTAAAAAATTCATCAACCCTATCAATCCACCGATGGTCAAACCATTTTCAGGAACGTACCTAAAAACCAGTTGGAATCAGCTTTAGCGAGGCGGTTTAAGGTAGCATCTGCTTTATTGGAAAAGAGTTTAAGATCTTTGATCATTTTGCAGAATTCGGCTGATTCTTTGCACTGGGCTTCAACACAAGATAGATCTTCCAGTACTTTGAGCATAGGTTCTAGTTCTTTCTTTTTCCGTTCGATGAGGATTCGACGAAAGACTTCCCACATATCTTTTTCGGCGATAAAAAATTCTTTTCGCTCTCCAGGTTTAAGTTCTTTATGTACAAGACCCCAGTTTACCAAAGCTCTTAAATTCATATTGGCATTACCTCTGGAGATTTTTAACTCTTCAATAATTTGGTCGGCGCAAAGCGGGTGAGGAGAGATCAATAATAGCGCATGTAATTGTGCCATTGTTCTATTAATACCCCAACTTGAGGCTAGCGATCCCCATGACTGGATGAATTTTTCTTTTCCTTCTTGAAGCTCCATGCTCATTTCTTGTGAATTAGATGCCATAAAAGATTTGTTTTTTTCTTTTCTTCTCAGCGGGTATGACCGGATAGAATTAAATAAACAATTCATCCACATCACATAAATGAAAATTGAAAAACGGGGCCAATTGTTCGCAGAACGGGAATTATTTTTTCAGGAGCTACGGCATTTTTAGTTCAAAACCTCCTAATTTTCAGGTTTTTGCTGGTAGAATGGAGGTTTCACCACAGTCCCCTCCAGTTTTTTCTTTCCAGCCACGATCATGAGTTTGGTGCCCAATTCGTCATAGGGCTTATTGACATAGCCCATTCCGATGGGATAACTGAGGGAAGGGGACAAAGTACCTGAAGTAACCGCTCCGATCTGCTCACCCCGGTCGTTTTCGATGGGGTAACCCTGGCGGGGTACTCTTCTGTCATCTACCGTAAAGCCAACCAGTTTTCTGGATACGCCTTCCTGGCGTTGTTTTTTGAAGATCTCTACGCTGTTGAAGTCTCCCTTTTTCGTTTTAGTGATCCAGCCCAGTCCTGCTTCTATCGGGGAGGTCGTATCGGTAATATCATTTCCGTAAAGACAAAAACCCATTTCAAGGCGCAGAGTGTCTCTGGCACCTAAGCCAACGGGTTTTAAATTATACTCTTTTCCGGCTTCAAGGATGGCACTCCACAGGTCGGCTAGCTGTTCGGCATTGACATAAAGTTCAAACCCTCCTGCTCCGGTATAGCCGGTAGCGGAGATCAACACATTATCGATTTCTGCAAAGGTACCTTTGGTGAACGTGTAAAATTTAATAGTATTCAGATCCACCTTGGTAAGTTGCTGAAGGACTTTCGTGGCATTTGGGCCCTGAATAGCGAGAAGTCCGGTCTGATCAGAGATGTTGATCATTTTGGTATCAAAGGTGTTGTGTTCGCTAATCCAGTCCCAGTCTTTTTCGATATTGGAAGCATTGACGACCAGCATAAAAGCTTGTTCGCCTTCTGAGCATTGGTCTTCATCGAGGCGATAAACGAGCAGGTCATCTACTATTCCTCCGTTATGATTAGGTAGGCAGGAGTATTGAGCCTGGCCGATAGCTAATTTGGAAGCATTGTTGGACGTAACTTTTTGAACCAGGTTAAGCGCTTCTTTTCCTCTGATGATAAATTCTCCCATATGGGACACATCAAAAATGCCGACATTATTTCTCACGGCTTGATGTTCTTCTTTGATACCGGAATAGGACACGGGCATATTATAGCCTGCAAACTCGGTCATTTTTGCTCCCAGAGCAGTATGGATGGGGGTTAAAGGTGTCTCTTTCATATTTATTTTATTGAATTTCAATTTTGTTGATCAAATCTCCTCGTTCCATGGCATTGACAACATCCATTCCTTCTTCTACTTTTCCAAAAATAGTATATCTACCATCGAGGTGTGGAGTAGGTGAATGAGTAATAAAGAATTGAGTGCATTCGGTATGCTTGCCTGCAGAGGCCATGCCAAGGTAGCCTTTTTGATTGTAGGAGCGGCCGGTGAGTTCCGAGCGGATTGTGTAGTTGAGGCTACCGTAGCCATCTCCTCTGGGGCATCCTCCCTGGATGACGAAGTTGGGTACAATACGGTGGAAGTTCTTGCCATCGTAATAGCCGGTTCTGGCCAGTTGAATGAAGTTGGCTACTGATCCGGGGGCATCTTCCGGGAAAAAGGAAAGGATAATTTCCCCTTTTTCAGTTTTGATAATTCCTTTTGTAGTAGATTCTATCGCTTGTACGATTTTCCAGTCAATGGGGTGATTGTACGCTGGTGGTTGGTTAGAAGGAGTTTCCTGATCTCTGAAGTACGCAATAGCTTTCTGAATTTCATAATAGGTTTCGATAGCTTGTGGCATGGGGAGGTTATTTTGGGCTTCTTTAAGGAATTCGATATCCAAAATTACCCTGGTAAAGTCGATTTGGCTATTATAAAACGTGCCACTGGCAATGGCGATCATAGCTACATCACCACTGTTGACAGCTTCTTCGAGATAACTGCCTAATTCTTTACGCACTTTTCTGCGGTTGGCACCAAAGAAATAGTCAAATCGGGGATACCGGCAGATATTGGCAATTCCCTGGACGGCGGCCGTTCGAATAACTGGAGAGGTAGAAGTAAATCCCAAATTACGGATGATTCGGTAATTCCAGGGAAACTCTGAAAGTGCGATGAGGCAATCTGCCCGTTCGTAAGGATTGGAGGAAGTCTCAAATTTTTCTCTAAGCAGATTATTGAGGGCAGATTTGGATTTGGAGAAGTAAGAGGGTAAGTGTCTGTTGGATGCCTGTAGCAGCTTTAATTGCACCTGCCAGGGTAGGGAATCAGTGGCTTCCCTACTGTAAATTGTTGCATCAGCGGCAGTGCCGCTATTGAGGAAATAGGTGGCGGCGGTCCGGGCGACTTGTAGATTAGCGTCTTTTAGCAGTGGGAATATTTGTTGACTAACGGAGTCGTACTCGAAGTTGCCAAGGGCTCGGATAGCGTTGCAACGTACCCGGTAGTCCTTTTCGTTTTTCAGTAGTTGGATGAGGGTTTTTGCTGCTTTGGGTACGGCGGTTTTTCCTAAACTGATAGATAGGGCCATCCGAAGACGCGGGTCTTGTTCGCGCTTTAAAGCGGTATTGATTGCGTTGAAAAAGGTGTCGAGTTTTAGGTTGGGAATTCTGGCCAGGTAATTAGCTGCCCAGAATTGCACTTGATCCGGGAAGGAATCTTTTTCCAAAAAAGACACCATGCGTTGTGTTCCTGCAAGAGAAACGACTCCCCGGTAGCCGAACCGATAGATGCTTTTAGCCTGGCCGGTGAGCAGAATGGTGTCTTTAGTTTTATAAGTAGTGGGGGTGGCTACAAAGTTGAGGTATTCGAGGTCCCCACACTTGCCGACCGCTTCCAGGATTGCTGCATTAAAAGCATCGTATTTTCTGGTGGAGTCGTTGCGTTCGAATGCATTTACCAGAAATGGAATTCCTTTTTTAGAACCTATTTGCCCAATGGCAAAGGCCGCTGCTTCCCGAACTTCCAAGACATTGTCATCTAGTAAGGTTGCCAGACTGTCGAGCGCTTTTTCATCTTGAACAGAACCAAAAGCCCTGGCGGCAATAAACCGGTGGGTAGGATCGGTAGATGAGAAATAGCGGATCAGACTATCGGTAAGTTGCTGATCTTGATAGTTGAACAACGAACAGATTTTCGGACTTTTATAGTCAATTTGAATATCGGTTGGTTGTTCTTTCTTTACAGGAACGCAGGATACCAATAATAGCATAAACAGAACAAAACCGATAAACAAATTTTTCATATGGACTTAGCGTTATGGTAGATTGTAGCTCTAGTTGGCTTTTGCCTTTCGGGCATCAATAAAACTTTTTATGTAGATAATCAAAGCAAAAACATTACTAGCAACCATTAGTCCTACACGGATAATGGCGGTGGTATCTCCGTTATTAATAGCAGAAATTAAGGGTCTGCTAACGAGGGCTAAAATTAGTAAAAAGGTAAGTAAAACAACAATATGGGCAACGACTTTATTATCCCGCTTGAAAGGCCCGGAAGCGAGTAGGAAGACCAGTCCGAAAAAGACAGGTATCAAGGCAGTTGAAAAATATTTACCATCTGTAACAACTTCCATGTATCCCCATAAGCCTAAAACAATAAGGAGCGTTGCATTAATTAAATTAGCCTGAAAAGGTTTCATTGTATATATTTAATTATAGAATTAAAAGTCTTCATCAAATTCTTCTTCCCCTTTGGGCAAAAGATCGTCTACTTCATCGCCAAAGATATCATCTCCGAATGATTCATCTTCTTCTTTATCTATTTCGGGAATATTGTAGATGCTTTTGTATTCGTTACAGTCCAGAATAATTCCAATCTCTCCTGAAGGGATATGGAATTGTTTTGAAAGATTGTAGTTAGATGTTGAATCCGTTTCGAGCCGTTTGATAAAATCTCCAAAAATGGGTCTGGCCATTCTGGCGCCTTGTCCGTAGTCGAGGCTTCTGAAGCGTATCCAGCGATCTTCTCCTCCGACCCAGGTGCCGACGACCAAGTCTGGCGTTATGCCCATAAACCAACCGTCGGTATAATCGTTTGTGGTTCCTGTTTTTCCGCCGATGTCGCTTTTCAGGTCTTTAGTGTCTCTGGTCCAGCGAGAAACATGCCGGAGCATTTCGACCATGACATAGTTTGCTTTTTCATTGATGGCTTGTTTACCTTCTTCGCGGCTTTGGTAGATAACCTTTCCGTTTCGGTCTTTGATCATGGAGACGATGATCGGTTTATTATAATAGCCATTGTTGGCGAAAGCAGCGTAGGCACCCGTCATTTCGAATGCGGTAAGGTCAGCAGAGCCCAGGCAGATAGAAGGTTGTTTGGGAATCTTGTAGGCGCCGTTAGAGTATTTTTGATCGGGGTCTAATCCGAGATTTCGGGCAAGTTTACGCACTTCTTCTGTATCGCCAAGTTGTTTCATCAAGTAGACGGAAACAGTATTTTTAGACTTTTTCAGTGCTTCTTTCAGGGTAAAGGACTCGTAGGAATAGGCTCCTGAGGAATTGTCAGGTGTCCAGTTTTCAATTAAATTAAAACCTGATTCGCCAACATGGATAGTATAGGGTTGGTCGACCACTTCGTAGCAAGGAGAGATCCCTTGCATAGCAATAGCGGTGGCATAGATGAAGGGTTTGAAAGTAGAACCCACTTGCCGGGGAGTAGTGACGTGATCGTACTTGAAATATTTATAATTAATCCCCCCTACCCAGGCTTTTACGTAGCCGGTAAGCGGTTCGATAGCGATGGAGCCGGTTTGGAGGAACATACGGTGGTAACGCAGGGAGTCCAGCGGGCTCATGATCGTATCTTTTTCGAAATTTTCATTATAAGCAAACACCTTCATTGGGACGGGGGTGCTGAAAGCATCATCCACGGCCTTTTGGAATTTCTTCCATCCGGTTTTGAGGGTATCCCATTGGGGGCTGCTCATAATTTTTTGGTAGGTAATGGCCCGCGTTCTGGGGATGATCTTATTAGATGTAAGGCGTTTAATATATCCTTTACTTTCCTCCTCTTCGAGCATGCGTTCGATATCATAATCGCGAAGTTTGTAATCTACTTTTTCGATGAAGGCCTCGATGAGTCCTTCGAGGTGTTTGTTTCGGAGGTTTTGATAGCGCTCAGAGTTTCGGATTAAGGATTCCAGCGATCTTTGCCGGATCTCCAATTCCCGGTTAGTGGTTTCCGGGGTGCGATAGGTCCAGGGATCTTTGTTTTTCCATCGGCTCCAGAATTTTTCCTGTAGTTCAGGCATCTTTGCCAGTACAGCTTCTTCCAGTTTTTTCTGCATGTCCAGATCGATCGTTGTTTGGATTTTCAATCCGTCGGAGTAGATATTGTATTCAGAGCCGTCCGGTTTTTTTTGAGCTTCTTCGGCGAGAATGCGCTTGAGTTCTTTGACGAGTTCGGCTCTAAAATAGGGAGCCACGCCGTCGATATGGGTTTGTCGTTGAAACCTGATGCCCAATGGAAGTTGGAGAAGAGAGTCATATTGAACCTGGGAAAGCAGATTGTTTTTCATCATTTGGTTTAAGACGATCATCCGACGGTGCTTGGTGATATCTGGTCGTCTTAGCGGATTATAAAGAGAGGGGTTTTTGAGCATTCCGATAAGCATGGCAGCTTCTTCTACCTGCAGCGAATCTTGTGGTTTTCCGAAATAAATTTCAGAAGCTGCTCGTACACCATAAGCACCATTAATAAAATCAAACTGATTAAGGTACATGGCGATGATCTCTTCCTTAGTATAGCTTTTTTCCAGTTTGACAGCCGTGATCCATTCCTTAAATTTACGGGTAACCAAGGAGAAGACCATCTCTGCCTTGCTCATCCCGGAGAAATTCCTTGAAGAGTAGAGTAGTTTTGCCAATTGTTGGGTAATGGTACTTCCTCCTCCTGCGCTTCTGTTTTGCAAAACGAGGGTACGGACAAGTACTCTTCCCAGTGCTACTCCATCGATTCCGGAATGTTTGAAATAGCGTTCGTCTTCGGTAGCGATTAGTGCATTGATCAGATGAGGCGAAAGCTCCTCATAGTCCACTGGAATTCTATTCTCATAATAATACCGTCCAAGCACTTCTGCATTAGCAGTAAATACTTCAGAAGCAAGATGATTTTTGGGGTTTTCCAATTCCTCAAAGGTGGGAAGGTCTTGGTAAGAAAGGTATATAAAAAAGAAAACAACTGCGAAAAAGCCCGCTATGGCTAATCCCCACATCCACTTGGCGATTTTCCGGTAGACCGGAATTCGCTTTTGTTTTTGGGTATCAGAAGCTTTTGGGATAGTTGGCAATTGCATGATTGGTTCGATTTAGAGTAAATAATATTGCGTCCGTTACCATAATTACAAAAGTACTAAATTTCGATAGTAATTTAAACTTTCCAAAATATCACTATAAGTACATGGATAGTTGAACAAGGGAGTACCAATATCTTCTAATAAGGAAAACAGTATTTGGTTCTTTTCGTTCTTTTTATCTTTTTGCATAAAAAAATACAGCTCCTCAAAACGGTCTTCCGGTATCTGATATTTTTCAAAAAATGTTAAAATAAAGCGAGCGATCTCTTCCACTTTTTTTATTGGAAAGCCCAGTAGCTTTGAAGAAAGGAATGCTTCGCAAATAATTCCGATGGCAACAGCTTCTCCATGCAGCAGTGGCTTTGGAGTTTGTAACGCTTGACTTTCTAGGGCATGACCGATTGTATGGCCCAGATTCAGTACTTTTCGAACGCCTTTTTCGTCAAAATCGGATTCTACTATTTGCTTTTTGATCAAGATACTTTGATAAATCCAATCTTCCCAACCAACCTGTTCCAGGCTAGAAATAGTTTGCAATTTTTTCCATTCTTCTTTGCCAGCGATCAGCGCATGTTTAATCATTTCTGCAAACCCGCTCCTTATTTCTCGTTGCGGGAGCGTTTGGAGAAAGGCAGGATCTACAAAGACAGCATTCGGGTTTTGGAAACGTCCTAACGCATTTTTAAGTCCAAGAAAATCAATACCCACTTTGCCACCCACAGATGCATCGACTTGAGCCAGTAAAGTAGTAGGGAGTTGGACAAAATCGATGCCTCGCATAAATATAGACGCGCAAAATCCGCCCATGTCACCGATTACACCACCTCCCAGATTGATCATAAGGGATTTTCGATCAAGTCCGGCTTTAAAACATTGTTGGAGAATAGATTGGCAAGTGCTGATATTTTTATGAACTTCTCCGGGAGGAATTTCAATAACGACCGAGCGGCTTTCCTGTAGAACCGGTTTTAATAAGGGCAGGCAACACCTGCGGGTATTCTCATCGACTAAGATAGCCAATTTGTTATAGTCTTGGTTCTTGAGCCAGTTTGGGAAGGAATTTGATAAAGGGCCAAGAAAAATAGCATAAGTATCCAGCGCGATGGATCGCATAGGCATGAGGGGTGAATTACTTATGTTCGTACCATTGGTTATCATCATTATCCTCCCGATGCGGGGGCACGTCATCTTTAGCGAAAAGGATACCCAGAGTAGTACCCACTAGTAGGACGGGAACAAAAGCGGTCAGGACGAAGATCACCTTCCAGGATGTAGTAACGGCAGTTAGCAACAAAACAAAGATGAAGATGAGTACGCTGACGATGGATATAACTTTATAGTTTGACATAAGTCATTAAGATAAGCCTTTGGATGGTGAATTGCCAGCCGGTTATGAAATTAATTATTGCCGTTTAGTACTTTTTTTACTTTTTGTTGGTGCGTTTTTGTCAATAAAGCGGTGATTTTCTACAAGTTGTAATAAATCAAAAGCACTGAGTACGCCGACGACTTTTTTTTCATGGGTGACCACTAAATGATGTATGTGATGGTTGCGCATAACTCTGGCTGCCACATGGACGCCCGAATATTTGGGGATGGTCAATACGTCGGTAGTCATAACCTGGCTGATGGGAGTATGTTCACTCATTTTTCCAAGAAAATCTTTAGGTGTAATGATCCCTAGTACTTCCTGCTCCCCGTCGACGATTGGCAAGCAGTGAATTTTATTTTTTTCCATTATATCTTTGGCATGGCCTATAGACTTGTGTTTTTGAGAGGTTATGACACTTTCATGCATCAGATCTTCAACTCGAACTTTCATAAATAGCTTTTTTATTTTGAGATTGTCTTTCGACAATGGTCGTAAGTTTTCAACGAAAAGTTTTTTAAATGCCTGCAAAAATACTGAATTTACTTTGAATTATTGTTAATTTTAAGCGGCAAATCAAAATTGCTTGTATAATAATTTGATAAGGCGCTTAAGTCCCAATAATTCTTTATGAGTATTTTTAAAGAATAACCACCACCAAATGCAAAAGCCAAGGAAACAAAATAGGATATCGGATAGTAAGAATAAAATGATTAGGCTTGCCATTTGTTGCCTTATCTTGTTTCCGTTATCCATATTCGCTTCTAATGCTCCCTTTCTGATAACTTCTTACCAGGAGGAATATGACCTTTCTCAACATCTTTCGCTGCTTGAAGCCCCGGCTGATAACTATACCTTTGAACAAGTCAGAAGAGACACACTTTCTTTTTTTACCTTTTCGGGTAAGGATGCAGAGGGTCAGATAAAACTGGAGGCTAACACCACCTATTGGGGGAAATTAACAATACAGAACCGGCTATCGGACTTCAACCTGAAAGATTGGAATTTGTACCTCGGGGAAAAGATGGATTCTGTAGAAGTTTACCTGATCTATCCACGGAGGGAAGTGGAGCGGAAACTGGCCGGTTTTTTATATTCCTATAAGCATAAAGATAAAAAAACAGCATTACACATTAATCGGGTAGGTATCTCTATTGAAGGGGGAGCATCGGTGACGGTGTTGTTTCGGGTGAAGAATATTAGAGGTTATAAACCATCGTTCAATGTGAAGCTCCTAAAAAAAGAGGCTTATGAAAACCGGTTTGAAAATATTTTTAAGCGGAGGGAAGGGATTTTCCTGGGTTTTATGCTCACAATGATCTTCTTCAACCTACTTATGTTTTCTGCAACCAAAGACAAGGCCTTTTTATGGCATGGTACCTATTTATCAGCCCTGATTTTGTTTTTATTAGACCTCCACTATATTTCTCACAATTTTTATCCCTTTAAGTTATTTCCCATATACAAAAACTCTTGGAATTTAGTCCTGATAACCCTGACAGGTATTGGTTACCTGTATTTCATACGGACTTACATGGACCTAAAAAAACTGCTTCCCAGATGGGACTTGATCTTTCAGGGAATTATCTTTTTTCGGGTGCTCTTACTATTGGTCCTGGTCATTTATTTTCATTTGACGTATCAGGAAGTCCACACCGACTATGCCATTGCGGCTTCCTTTCTGGTGGAATATACCATTGTTATACTTTGGTTTCTTTGGGATTTATATAAGACTAAAAAGCAGATCGGTTATTTTCTGATTGCCGGTACGTTATTTATTTTGATCGATTTGTATATTCTTACCTATTGGTATGTCATTAATGTAGGAAGCCGTTTTAATTTATTTTTAATTTATCTGGGCTTTTTCGGGGAGATCACCTTATTTACTTATGGTTTGGGGGTTCGTTTTTTTCGGTTGCGAAAAACACAGGAAGAGTTTGCCCGCACAAAGCGGATTAACCGCATGAAAGATCAGTTTTATACCAATATCACTCACGAGTTCAGAACGCCTTTAACTATTATCAAAGGGTTGGCCAATGAGCTTAAATACTGGACGGGGTCGCCGGTAAAGAAGGTGGAGTATTTGAAAACCATTGAAAATAGTAGTGATAATATTTTAAAGTTGGTGAATGAGTTGCTGGACCTATCTAAAGTGGATAGTGGTTTTGAGTCGTTGAATCTGGTAAGAGGAGATATTATATCATTTCTGGGGTACTTAACGACTTCTTATGAATCATTTGCTACGCAGGGAGATATCTCTTTACAGATGAAAACTAATCTGGATACTTTTGAGATGGATTATGATGTTGAAAAGATCCAAACGATCCTATCAAATTTATTATCAAATGCGATAAAATTTACCGGGCCTAACGGAAAAGTGACCGTTTTTGCAGAGGCAAAGAAGAGCGGCCTGGGCGACGAGTTTATTATTCGGGTGAAAGATACAGGCGTCGGGATTCCGGAACATATGTTACCGTTTATTTTTGACCGGTTCTACCAGGGATATCAGCATGAGTATAATTCGCAACCGGGCACAGGTATCGGATTGGCATTAGTAAAAGGGTTAGTTAAATTGATGAAAGGAACTGTTGAGGTGGAAAGTGAGGTAGGAAAGGGAACGGAATTTACAGTAAAAATTCCCGTATCAAGAGATGCAGAACCTGTACCCCATCCCTTTTCGGAAGCTGCAATTGAACAAGAGCATCCGATTACATCTACGTCTTCTTCTGGGGTATCCCATATTGACGGAGATGCACCAACACTACTAATTGTAGACGATAGCCCGGAGATCATTGATTACATGAAATCCATTCTCGATAATCACTATCAGATAGAAATTGCGTTAGACGGAAAAAGGGGATTGGAAAAAGCAATAGAGGTCATTCCGGACATGGTGATTAGTGATGTTATTATGCCCGTTATGGAAGGATATGAGATGCTGGAAGAATTGAAAAAAGATGTGCGGACGAGTCATATTCCGGTCATTTTGTTGACGGCCAAGGATACGGAAAAAGGTCGCTTGGAGGGCTTTCGGCGGGGAGCTATTGCTTACATGCCAAAACCTTTTAATAAAGAAGAGTTGTTGCTAAGAATAGAAAATTGGTTTAAAGAACGGGAGAAGCTGCAGAAATTTTATCAAGATCTGGAAGTACAACAACTGGGGCAAGAAAAAGAGCCCGATCCTCAAAGTGAATTTCTCAAAGAGGTATACCAGAATATCAGAGAGCATATTGATGACGAATCTTTTAAAGTAGAGCAGCTGGCAAGGGCTATGCTGATGAGTCGTTCGCAGTTGTACCGCAAATTTAAAGCACTGACCGGCGAAAACCCCAAAGAGTTGATCACGAAGATCAGAATGGAAGAAGCCAAGCGGTTGTTGGAAAAAGGAGAGCTGGCTATTGCGGAGGTGGGGCAAGAAGTAGGGTATCCGGATCCTTCTAATTTTACAAAAGTATTCAAAGATTATTTCCAGATTAAACCGTCAGAAGTGCAAAAACTTGTCACGGCTTTTCAGCAATTGGCTGCAAATGGAAAATATATTCCAGATCTGTGGAAAGACCTCGGGTATAATGACCAGAAATCTTTTGAGCTCTCATACAAACGTTGGTTTGGAGAAGATTTGCAGAAAAACCTGTTGGAATAGATAGTCTGTTGGTTTTTATATCGTTATATATTTATTGAAACATTATTACCATTCCTCTCAACTATTTGGTACATCGTTACCATTGTTTAAAAACAAAGAAACTACCCTAAGTTGGCGATCCTGCTGCATATTTGAATCATACGAAATGAACATCACATGTGATTAATTGATCTTAACCCCAGGGTGAAAATTGCCCTCTAAGTTGAAGATCGAGAACGACCGGTTCGGAATAGAGATTTCGTCATTAAGCATTATTTGATGAACTTAATCAACTGAACTATGAGTATCTATCATGTAGCCATCGCTATTCCTATATTCTTTTTTCTATTGGGACTAGAGTGGTACATCAGCCAGAAAAAGCAAAAAGTAGTCTATAATTTCCGCGATTCGGTTTTGAATATCAGTTGCGGGATTATTGAGCGGGGAATGAATTTATTGTTCTACCTGATCATGTTTGTTTTTTACTATTGGTTGTACAATGAGTACCGGATGTTTACCTTTGATCAAAGCCACTTTTTAACCTGGACGGCAGCGCTTATCTTGCTTGATTTTATTTACTATTGGCATCACCGGTTTAGCCACGAGATCAATGTATTGTGGGGTGCGCATGTGGCTCATCACTCTAGCAATGAATTTAACGGTACGGTAGCTTTTCGAAATTCTTTTGTTCCCTTGTTTATTAAATTGCTCTGGTGGGTTCCGTTACCCGTTCTGGGGTTTTCTCCTCAGATTATTTTTACAATGGTCCTTGTCAACGGGTTGTATCAATTTATTCTCCACAACCGCTTTATCGGTAAGCTTGGGTGGCTGGAATACATCTTGGTCACACCGTCGAGCCATCGGGTGCACCATGGCTCGAATGCTAAGTACCTGGATAAAAACTATGGAGCGGTATTCATCATCTGGGATCGCCTTTTTGGCACTTTTACACCTGAGGAAGAAGAGCCTGAGTTTGGATTAACAAAAAAACTGGTTACTCAGAACCCCATTACAGTTTATGTGCATCATTGGGTGGATTTAATCCGGTTAAGTCAAAGAGAGAAAAGCTGGAAAAAGAGGATGCAGATATGGTTTGGAAGGCCCTCCCGCATTTATGCTGAAAATCCCGATTATTATGCGAATACCAAACCAACACACTCAAAAGTTAAGCTCTCCAAGTCATTGGTTGGATACATTGTGGTGCAATTAATGATCGCCCTTTCAGCAGTAATGTTGACCTATTTATGGCGAGACTTTACTTCGATTTATCAGAAATGGTGGATTGCTGCCTGCTTTATGATTTCCGGAATTAGTATTTCGCTACTGCTTGAACAGAAGAGTATGTACTTCAGGTTGGAACAGGTCCGGTTACTTTTTCTTGCCGGAACGCTTGGTTTCTTTTTGCCGACATCTCTGAGTTACTGGCTTGCAGGCCTGTTGATGATAGTGCTATCGTTGATTTGGATTACCTGGTTACACAAAAATGTAAAACAGTCTTTAACGATCCTGTATAACCCCTAGCTATATTTTCCTACATGGACATGGAGTACACCTATAGGTGTACTCCACTTTTATAGGTGCAGTCCACCTATAGGTGGACTGCACCTGCGAGGATAAACATTTTTAAGCCTAAAAATCAATCAGTTATGTTAAATTTAAAATCATTTTTCCTAGTAAATCTTCTGATTATGCTGAGTTCCTATCTGTTAATTGCTCAAACCACTGTAGATGGCCAGATTCTGGATGAAACCACGCAGTCTGGCATCATAGGTGCTACGGTGAAAGTGGCAGATAAAGCAGAAGGTGTAGTTACGGATATGGAGGGGATGTTTAAATTGATAACGTCAGAAGAAACGCCCTTCTTTCTTGAAGTATCCGCACTAGGATACGGAAAAAAACGAATAAAAATTACAGAATCGACAAGTGACCTTAAGCTCACGTTAGCTACGGAGGATATTGAGTTGGAAGGTGTACAACTGGTCTATACGCCTTCGAGAGTAGAGCAAACCTGGTTTGAAGCTCCGGTATCCATCGAGCAGATAGGCTACCGGCAAATTCAGCAAGCCTCTTCTTTCGATTTTTACGATGAGATTAATAAGCTCAGAGGCGTACATTCTAATGTAGCCAGCTTAACCTTTAACACGATCAACACGCGTGGTTTTGCAACGGGTAATAATACGCGATTTGTACAGTTGATTGACGGCATGGATAACTCCGCTCCTATTTTGAACTTCCCGACCGGTAACGTTGTCGGTGCTTCCGAATTGGACATCGAAAGCATTGAACTGGTACCGGGGGCATCTTCAGCCCTGTATGGCCCCAACGCATTTAATGGTATGTTAGCCATGCGAACCAAAAATCCATTTGACTACGAAGGTGTCTCCGCTACCGGCAAGTTCGGCGTCACCAATTCCGATGCCGGAGGAAGTAATAACCTAGGAAGCGTGGGCATCCGCTACGGTAAAAACTTTAATGACAAATTTGCTTTTAAAGTCAACTTCTCTTACTTCAGAGGAACCGACTGGACCGCGAATGATTACCATACCGACAGAAATTTGCTTGCCCGGTCAGTTGACGATCCCGGCATCAATCCAACCCTGGATCCTGCCAATAAATTTGGCCTTCGGCCCAATTTTGACGGCTTGAATACCTATGGGGATGAGTTTCAAATACCACTATTTTTAGGAGATACTTCTATCTCAAACCCTGTTACCTGCGCTATTTGTGAGGAATTAAAGGATATCCTGCCCCCGGGGTTTTGTAAGCCTGTTGTCATGACTATTATCGATAGTCTGGCAAAGGAAGTAGATCCTGTAGTTTTCTCCAGAACGGGATTTAAAGAAGAAGATTTGTTAAAAGATCAGAAAGTCGAAAGTATCAAAGCAGATGCGTCGTTGCACTATCGGATTACAAAGGACCTGGAAGCCAGCTATGGATACCGATTCGGCAGAGGGTCTACCGTCTATCAAGGTAGTGAGCGATTTGTATTCAGAGATTTTACGCAACAGTACCACAGACTGGCTTTGGATGGCAAGAACTTTAACATCCTGGCTTATTTGAATCAAACCAATGATGGCGATTCTTACAACCTGACTGCTCTAGGCGCGTTGGCAAACGAGTATTTATCTCCTACCGAACAAGAATGGGCTCCTAACTATATCGGAAATTACACGGGGATCTTAATGGAAAAATTACTTCCGCTCGTTTCCAGCGGAGTACCTGTTAATGAGGCCATTGCGATGTTGAATGAAGCAGACTACAGCTTTGCGCACCAAGGTGCCAGAGCTATTGCAGATGCAAAATTGACGAACGCCAGCCCGGAAGAGCTCGAAGCCCTTTTTGAAGACATTCGAAACAGAAACTTTAATGAAAACGGTGCAGGCTTTGTCGATGATTCCAGAATGTACCATGCAGAGTTCAATTACGACTTTACTCCCCACCTTAATGGGGTGGTAAATCTACAGGTCGGAGCCAATTGGAGACAATATGACTTATTTACTGACGGAACTATTTTAAATGAACCAAACGGTGAGCGCATTAAAATTAATGAAGGTGGCGGATATGTTCAGGTGTCGAAAGGCTTTTTTGATAATCAACTAGAATTGATCGCCTCTGGTCGTTTTGATAAGAACGAAAACTTCGAAGGGCAATTTTCTCCTAGGGTTGCCGCTGTCATTAAGCCCGGAGGAAATGATAAGCACGCCATCCGTGCGAGTTATCAAACTGCTTTCAGGAGTCCTGCGACGCAAGAACAATATTTGTACTTTCCATCAACTGTCATTAACGTCGGTGGTGTTGCCGCCAATGCCAGTCAGTTTGGCATTTACAATGGCGGATCATGGACACTAAGTTCTTATCAGGCATATCAAGGGTGCCTGTTAGCAGGGAATAGCCCCGACGATTGTCAGGCATTATTACAGACAGCAAATATCGAATATTTACAGCCAGAGAAATTGACTGCTCTTGAATTGGGATATAGAAGTAAATTAGTAGATGAGCGATTGGTGGTTGATCTTTCCGGTTATTACAATATGTACAAAGACTTTATTATTGAAGCATTGGTCGTCAATAAAGAGGCTACGAGCTTTCAGGGGAACGCGATTCCCGAAGGTCGTGTCTGGTCAGCTTTTACGAATGCCGATGAAGACATTAATTCTTACGGTGCTTCTGTAGGGTTGGACTACAGATTGAGAAGGGGACTTCATCTGACAGGTAATTATGCTTATGCAGACTTTGATCTCGACAACCCTGATTTTCAGGCGAAGTTCAACACCCCCAATCACCGTTATAATGTGGGTGTGAATGGTCGAAAAGTGTGGGAAGGTCTTGGGTTTGGCTTATCTTACCGCTGGCAGGATGAGTTCTTTTACGAAAGTGCTTTTGCACAGGGTATCGTACCGGCTTTTGGTACCATCGATGCACAGTTGAGTTGGGAATTCCAGAGTCTTGGAACCATCCTTAAACTTGGCGGTACGAACTTATTAGGAGATGATTACCGAACCAATATCGGCAACCCGTTTATCGGACAAACGTACTATGTATCGTTTATCTTTGATCAACGGTTGTTGAAGTGACGCTAATGTTTTTACTGTGAGAGGTTGGTTCAAAAGTCTTTTGAACCAACCTCTTACTTTTCAATAATGATAATCGGGTATTCCCCAAATCTTCCCATAAATTCGGGGTGTTTTTCTTCCATACGCTGAATCCACTTCAACAACTTTTTGCCGCCGAGCCCTTTGTGTACATAGATATTCAGAAAATACTTATTGACAGACCGCCAGGCGTAGAATTTCACCTTATCTCCGAAGGGCATTTTTTTAAAAAAGCGCTTGCCGTGGGCATGAAAATAGAGGCGGGGCTTTTTGCTAAATAATCGCACATATAGTTTCCCGGTAAAATGGCGGGCAATGCGATATAATTGCACAGGAAATAGAGCAATATTCATAAAGGGAGAATGGTAAAACCAACTGTATACGATGGCAACTTTGTGCCCTGGTTTGGCCACCCGGTATAATTCTTCCACCGCTTTTCGCTGTTCATTTTTAGGGACATGGTAAACAGTGTGTTGCGATAATACGGCATCGCAAACATTATCTTTCATGGGTAAATTGGTGATATCTCCACAGACATAAATTCCTTTGCCTTTATAATTTCTTTTAGCCTGCTGGAGGGCCGGGAAGGAAAGGTCGATACAGATTCTGTACTCATATCCTTCTGAAAGCTCAAGGTATTCCTTGAGCCCAATAGGTCCTGAAGCTACATCCAAATAGAATTGCCCACCTTCATTGAGGTACTTTTTGGCGCCTAAAAAGGAATGTTCAATATACTCCCTCGAAACCGGTCGGTAATCCACCCATTTGGCAGAATCTTCATAAATTTGATGCTCCTCATAGGAAATGTATTCGATCTCGTTATAGTATCTAAAGACGCGTTTTTTATCAAAAGACATCTCAACTTTCTTGGCCTCTTCCTTTAGTTGAATCGCGTATTGAGGAAGTAGCAGGGCGATGTCGTCAATAATGGGATAAAACCATTCCCGGGACGAATTTACCAATCCCCACCGGATGTTGAAGGATTTAAAAATAGGAAAATCCATTTTTTCCAGTTTTGAAGGCAATGAAGGGGCTTCCTGTATGTTTATTAATTGAAGGTCTTCAAAAGAGACAGGACAGCGAAAAAGTTCTATATGGGTCATGTAATGTGGAATTTTCATGAAACAAGTGCCAAAATAGCATGTAAAATTAAAAATAAAGTGTTTTTTCGTAACTAATAGGAGAATAGGAAAATGGGAGAATAGGAGAATAGGAAAATGGGAGAATAGGAAAATAGGAAAGTGGGAGAATAGGAAAATGGGAGAATAGGAAAATGGGAAAATAGGAAAATAGGAAAGTGGGAGAATAGGAAAATAGGAAAGTGGGAAAATAGGAAAGTGGGAAAGAGGGAAAGTGGGAAAGAGGGAAAGTGGGAAAGAGGGAAAGAGGGAAAATAGGAAAGTGGGAAAGTGGAAAGTGGAAAGTAGGAATTTTCGTTAAGGCGTTACCTCTTATTGAA
>CAZHOV010000024.1:30048-42154 GCA_964534315.1 uncultured Saprospiraceae bacterium
GGAAAGTGGAAAGTGGAAAGTAGGAATTTTCGTTAAGGCGTTACCTCTTATTGAAAGTAGGAAAATATCGTTTAACTAATAAATAATGGAAAGCAGTGCAATATTGCCTGAGGATGTCACTACTGGACTACGCTACAACCCAACGAGTAAAGGAAAGCAGAATTTTCATAATAAAAATGATACGATCATGAGTTTACCAAAAAAGCCAAAAACCCCGCAAGAAATTCTTCAATATTTACAGCAGTTGAAGCAGGTGGATGTCCCCTGGCAGCAAGGAAAGATCTTTGGTTATATTTTTAACCCCAATGAAGAAGCTTACCAGCTCATTCAGGATGCTTTTAATTTATTCTTGACCGAAAATGCGTTAGACCCTACTGTTTTTCCCAGCCTGGTGCAATTGGAAGATGAGATCATCGGTATGGCGGTTGATCTGATGCAGGGAGGCGAAGAGGCTACCGGTAATTTCACTACCGGCGGGACCGAGAGCATCCTTCTGGCGCTGCGTACGGCAAGAGACTATGCCAAAGCTAAAAATACTGGTCTGAAAAACGCTGAAGTTATCCTTCCCCACACGGCGCATGCTGCCTTTTACAAGGCTTGCACCTACCTGGAGTTAACTCCGGTTACCGTCCCGGTAGATGATCATTCGTTTAAAGCTAACCCCAAGCGAATGGAAGAGGCCATTACAGATCAAACCATTCTATTGGTGGCTTCGGCGCCTTCTTATGCGCATGGCGTTTTGGATCCGGTTGCTGAAATTGGGGCGATTGCTCAAAAGCATGACTTGCTTTTTCATGTCGATGCCTGCATGGGCGGTATGTTTTTACCCTTTTTGCGGCTTAACGGTACGGAATTACCTCCTTTTGATTTTTCGGTTCCCGGTGTCACCTCTATATCAGTGGATTTCCATAAGTACGGCTATGCTGCAAAAGGCGCTTCATCCGTATTGTATCGCAATGCCAAGTTGAGAAAATACCAGTTGTTTGCCTGTGCTAACTGGCCGGGGTATGGAGTTGTAAATACGACGATGCTATCCTCTCGAAGTGGTGGCCCTATGGCTGCCTGTTGGGCTATCTTGAATTATATGGGACTGGAGGGTTACCAGGAGTTGGCTGTCAAAACCAATGAAGCTACCCAGGAATTGATAAAGAAAATAAATACTGTTGAGGGGCTCAGGGTCTTGGGTGAGCCGGTGATGTCTTTATTGGCAATTAGTTCGGAGCGATATAACTTGTTTAAATTGGTAGAATTGATGAAAAAGCGAGGCTGGCACCTCCAGGTTCAGTTGTCTTCAGAGAACTCCCCTGTCAGCATTCACCTGACCATCACTCAGCCCAATCTTCCCCTGATTGACACGTTTGTAGAAGATTTGAAAGCCAGTATTTCGGAGTTAGAAAAGGAGCCTTCATCTAATGGCTTTTCTATGGAAATGCTCGCTCCCCTGCTGGCACTACCTCCTGCTGAGATGATCGATCAGTTTCAACAAATGAGTGGTATGGAACAAGGCGCTCTACCTGATAATATGGAGGTGATCAATACCCTCCTTAACCAGTTAGAAGCCCCCCAACGCGAAGCCATTTTGAAGGAGTTTTTGAATCGGGTGTTTATGCCGAGATCAGGTGAATGGTAAAGCATTAAATGGTAATGCGGTTGGCGGGGTTTAGCAAGGTGCCAGAGGCACCCGGAAGGTGGGGGCCCATCAGCGCGAAACCATTTTGAAGGAGTTTTTAAACCGGGTGTTTATGCCGCGATCGGGTGTCTAAAAACGCAACAACTGAGGTATCATGGTGTCGAGGTTTCCAGGTATCACGGTATCATGGTTTCTGGGTTTTGAGGGGTCGTGTTGGTATAGAGAGGTACAGAGGTGCAAAAGGGTAAGGGTACAAGGGTACAAGGGTACAAGGGTGCAAAAGGGGGAATTAGGGAACGAAGTGACTAGGTTTCCAGATTTCCAAGTTTCCAGATTTCCGGAATGGACAAAAGAAAAAACATTAGGAATTAACTTTGAAATTATATATCTTTGAAAAAAGGTTTCAAACAAAATAAAAACTCTCCTCTAAAAAAACTAATTCCATACTTCTATTCGGTAAGCTGATTAGAAATCAATTATTTTTTAAACCTTTTAATTTTTGCTTATGAAAACAGTTAACTTTACCCCCCCCCACCTTCTTTTCTACGCGCAATTAAGACGACTATTTACTAGTATTGTTATGGTTTTATTTTTACTGCCTGTTTTGTCGATTGGACAGAATGCTACCTTGTGTATTGGAAATGATTATGTCGATCCTAATGATCCCGGTCAAGTACGAATACCTGTTACAGTGGAATTTTTACCAGAAGATTTTCCCGGATTTTTAGGAATGAATATCAATTTACAGCTAATTTTACCGAATGTGATCGGGACTACATTTGAAATAAATGAACCGGCTACTTTAGCATCTGTCAATCCTTTAATTCCTCCAGGTAGTGATTTTGTTTTCACAAATGGTACTTTTGGGGGAAACCCGGCGATTAATATTAATTTTACCTATTTTGATCAAAGTGTTGAGGTTATTCCTAATGATCTCCCCTTTACTATTTTTGAGATTGTAATTTGCGGACAACCCAACCAAAGTGGTTATCTTCTTATTAATCAAGGAAGTATTAATAGTTACCTTGACCAATTTAATGTTGTCGATTTCACTTTAAACACCTGTTCATTCTTTCAATTTTTTTCCTTTGGGGGAGCTCAAATTTCAGGAACCATTCTCAAGCCCTCTTTCCCAACTCAGAACTGCCTCGGATCAATCAATAACGGTGTGCCGGGAGTTGATGTTACTTTAAAGGAAGATTCTGGATTAGCACCTTGTGCTAAAGACTTGCTTACTACTACAGATGCGAATGGAGCGTTTTTTTTCGAAGCTATTTCCGGGACAGACCAAACGATTAGTCCGAATAATAATGAAGATTTCTTATGTGGTAACCCTATCGATGAGAACAATGCGGTGAATCTGGTCGATTTAAACATGATCCAAGAACAGGTGATTCAGGTACAACCCCCTTTTACAGATCATTGGCAAAAAATAGCTGCAGATGTCGATAATGACGGATTGGTAACAACAGGTGATGTAGTATTGGTGCAATTAGGAATCGTAACCGGGACCAATAGCTGGACACTACCTTCCTGGGTATATGTGCCGGTTGTTGAATACAATAATTTCCCTGTTTATGTGAATGATGTCCAGGTTCCGG
Source organism: uncultured Saprospiraceae bacterium (assembly GCA_964534315.1). Lineage (GTDB taxonomy): Bacteria > Bacteroidota > Bacteroidia > Chitinophagales > Saprospiraceae > CAZHOV01. Next base: position 33,280 of record CAZHOV010000024.1, read on the forward strand.
GTTATTCGACAACCATTTCACTCTTGAACGTAGGGGGGAATAACCTGGATAATGATTTTTTCGGTATCAAAGCCGGCGATGTTGATGCCAGTTGTTCTGCTTGTCAAGGGGAAAATGAATTGACTTCACCGGGCAGTGAGGAGAGACAACTTATTTCCACAAGACAAGTACATATTCAATCTTCTTCCTCCAGGTTTGAGGTAAATGAATTAATAGAGTTAACGTTTTCGACGGTTAAATTTAGCGATGAAACCGTTTTTGGGGGAGTAATTTCATTTTCCGAAAAACATTTTGAAATAATAGAGATTGGAAAAAGCAAGGCAGTTCCTTTTTGTGAAAACTTCAAAATAGTTAAAGATGAAGCCATGAATCAGCTACGAATGGCATGGTTTAGAGGAGATGAGTACACACCAAATAAGAGTAAGGGACTTGAGTCATTGTTTACCGTTAAACTAAAAGTTCTGAATAAGTTCGATTCTTTAGAAGGATTAATAAAGGCGAGTCAAAATACCGGTACGACGGCTTTTTATCACCAAACCGGAGCAGTTGAAAAATGGGACTTTCAGTTTTCCCGGAATAATAAATTGGCTGTTTATCCAAATCCGGCTGAAGCGGCCGTGCAATTGAAATGGAGAGCTGAAACGCCGAATTCAACTGTTTGCATTTTCAATCAGCAAGGACAGTTAATGCTTCAAAAAGAACAAGGCGGTCAAGGAGAGCAAAACCTTGGCATTGACTTGCAGGGCTTTGCTTCTGGAGTTTATCTAGTCCATGTGAATAATGGCGGCCTTATTTATTCCGAAAAATTAATTAATGGTAAAATAATCTTTAATTAAGAGTCATTCCGAATTTTGATTTGGAATGACTCCTCCTCATAATCCCGCCCGATATGAACAAATTAGTTATCCTTTTTTTATTACATTTTACCTTTTCACTTTCAATAGGACAGGTGATTTATTCTGTAAATCCTGCTGATAATTCCCTTTCAAGAATAAATATGTTGAATTGTGATTCTACAATTTTAATAGACGAGTTAGCTATTCAAGGAGGGGGAATGGATATTAGTGTAAGTCCAGATGGTATCTTATACATTGACATAGGAGGAGAATTATACTCTATTGATACATTGTCAGGACAACTTACATTTGTAACAGATTTTAACATTTTAATTGCTGGTCAAACTTGTGATAGTGAAGGCATAGTTTATGTATCTGACTTTGAACTAGCAACTTATGACCCTTCTACAGGTATGATTGATTATAAAGGAAATTTTCCTCCGGGTATGTCAACCACCGGAGACTTGACTTTCAGAGATGGAGAATTGTTAATGGCTGCAAATGGTTCAGAAATTGTTAAAGTGGATATTGAAAACCCGGAAAATAGCACCGTCTTGATGAGCTTTTCCCCTTCCCAGCCAGATAGGTTTTTATTAATTGTTGGATTGGTAACGGTGCCTACCGATTGTCAATCCAGTGTCACCTATGCTACAGGATGGGAGTTTTGGTTCGATTCTTTGGGAAATAATCAAACTGAATTTTTTTTTTGGGAGGTTGATTTTGATAATGAACAATTAAATACTATTTGTACCGATTTTCATTCAGTAGGCGCTGCCTCCCCTCTCGAATTCATTGCCTCCGACTGTGAGTTGCTGCTCAACTTTGATATCAACAACAGCACCGGCTTGCCGCCTTATGATTATCAGGCAGATAGTCTGTGCAATATCTTTTCATTACCCATTGTAGATAATGATCCGGATGTGTATTCGGATGCTGGTGCGATGGACTCTTTGCTACTGGTGTTGACCAATCTTCAGCCGGACGGGATGGAAGAGTATCTTCAGTTTTCAGGAATGATGATACCTAATCTGACCGTGCTGGGCAATCAAACCGATAGCCTGTGGCTGATCAACCAGGGGGGCAATGCCGATTTTGACGCTTTCAGACAGGCCTTGCTTCAGGTCGATTATGTCAATGTAGCTTCCTCGCCCACTTCCGGCACCAGGATTATGGAGGGCCGCTTTTGGTCGCAAGGAGATACCTCTAACCTGGCAACGGCCTTTCTGCCGGTCCTTACCGGCCCTGCTCCTGTTCTTGACACCTTCCAAATCTGCCAGGGAGATACACTTACATGGTATGGAAATGCCTATTCGAGCGACACTTCCTTTTGCGACACCTTCCCTACAACAACGGGCTGTGATTCGGTGGTAGGGCTGTATTTAAGTGTGATTCCTGTGGTAACTACTTACGATTCGGCAACTATTTGTAGTGGAGAAGGCTATAATTTTCAAGGACAATTGTTGGATTCAGATACCACCATTTGTAACACCTTTGCTCTTCCGAGCGGTTGCGATTCTACTGCCTGTTTCACACTGGAGGTGTTGTCGGCTTATGATAGTCTTTTCAGTGAAGTCTTATGCGAAGGAGAGATGTATAGTTTTCAAGGACAGGTGTTTACCTCCGATACCTCTTTTTGCGATACCTTTACTACCGTAGATGGCTGCGATTCGGTGGTTTGCCTGGAATTAACCTTTTTGCCGGTGCAAACCTTGCAAACTACCACAGAACTTTGTGAAGGAGATCTTTTTGATTGGCAAGGCACCCCCATTTCAGTCGATACCTTTTTATGTGATACGTTGATGGGAATGAATGGCTGCGATTCAATCCATTGTGTGGAACTGTCTTTTTTGCCGGGATATTCCTCTGAAGAGTTCGTTGAACGATGCGAAGGAGATACCCTTTGGTGGCAGGGGGCGCCTCTCCTTTCCGATACTTCTTTTTGTGATACCCTGCTTGCCGGCAATGGTTGCGATTCGGTTTTGTGCCTGACCCTTATAGTGGGCAATACCTATTTGTTTGAGGAAGATGCTCAGATTTGTGAAGGACAAAGTTATTTTTGGCAGGGGATGGATTACGATCGGGATACCTCCTTATGCCTGGTGTATCAGACAAATGAAGGATGCGACAGTACCTATTGTCTCGATCTGGAAGTCGTTCCGTCTCCTGTTTTCGACCTGGGGGAAGATACGTTGGTGTGCGCGTCCCGGGCGCTATTGATCGAAGCCCCTGATTTTGCCGGTCACTCCTTTTGGTGGAATACCGGAGCGACGGGTTCCTCCATAGAGATCGATAGTTCAGGCCTCTACATACTCCAGGTCACTTCTCCGGATGGTTGTTCCTTTACCGACAGTATTCAAGTCATCTTATCTACTAGTCCACGGGTAGAAGTTGCCGTAACTGATCCGGGATGCGATGATCCTGGTAGTGGCAGTATAGAAATCGTTTCAATAGAGGGGGGGAAGCCACCTTATTCAGGCCAGTTGGAAGGAAATCCTTTTTCGGGGCCTGTTTTAACAGACGGCTTGATAGAGGGCTGGTATGATTTGACCCTCACCGATAGTTCAGGGTGTCAGTTGGATACTTCATTTTTTCTTGAAGAACCTTTTCCGCTCGAAGCCTTAGCTCCGAAGTTGATAGAGCTCTACCTTGGAGAAGATACGACCATTACGGTAATTACCAACAAATTAGTAGAGGAGGTGAATTGGGTCCCTGGTTTGGGGATTTCCTGTGATACTTGTTTACAGACTACTATTGGTCCGGAGCAACCTACTACCTATACGATCTTTATAGAAGATACAGAGGGATGTACGCTGGAATTGTCTTTAGAGGTATTGATACTCGAAACCGAGCACGTGGGGGTGCCCAATATTTTTACCCCCAATAACGATGGACGCAATGATTATTTCCGTCCCTATGTAAATAATGGTGCGGTAGAGGCTATTCGTCAATTTCGGGTGTTTGACCGATGGGGAGAATTGGTCTATGATGCTCCCCGGCTTTCACCGGATAATATGGGCGGATGGGACGGTACTTTCCGGGGGAAGGAGATGCCCGTGGATGTGTATATCTATTATGTAGAGGTACTTCTGGTCAATGGCAAAACGGAGGTTTTGAAAGGAGATGTGATGTTGTTGCGGTAAGGAGAGAGGTGGTCGAGGTATCCAGATGTCACGGTATCATAGTTTCTGGGTTTTGAGGGTCGCAGAGTGAAAGAGGGTACAGAAGGGTACAAAAGGAGGTGACGAGGGAGCGAACAATGGGGAATCCCTGAAAAAGGTGCTTTCGGATTGTCGCGGATGAAAAATGGTCGACCGGCAATTTGTCTGGCGGTATTTAGCAGGGTGCCAGAGGCACCCGGAAGGTGGGGTGAGACGAAGACGTCTCCCCCAGCAGAGTGCGTTTCATTCCTTTTTCATTCCCTTTTCACTCCTTATCACTCCTTTTCATTAACCAAAACCACCGCAGTCATCCCGCCCACCACCAGTTCACTCGGATTGCCCAAATCTTTTCCTGATTGGGAGTAGCCATCGGGAGAAAGCAGTTGTCTCCACTCTCCTTCCGGAAGGTCTAACGCTCTGGTTTCGGGATTGGCGTTGTAGATGATCAGGAGTTCTTCTTTCTCTCCTGAAATGATGTAAGCGATCAGAAATTCGTCCTCCTGCTCGAGGAATTGGAGGTTTTCCTGAATGGCTTTTGTAGAAGACAGTCTAAAGTGGAGATAGTCTTTTCTCAATTGGATGAGATCCTGAAAATAATTTACGACCTCCATGTACTGCTCTTTGCGGAGCCAATCGAGCTGATTGATAGAGTCGGGTGATTCGTAAGAGTTTTCTTCGCCTTGTTTGGTGCGCAGGAATTCCATGCCGGCATGGAGGAAGGGTATTCCCTGGGCAGTCAGGACCATCGCTCCTGCCAGTTTTTGCCTGTTGATCAGCTCTTCTTCTGAGGCCTTCGGAGCGGAAAGCGTGAGCTTATCGAAAAGCGTATGATTATCGTGGCAGGAGACGTATTGAATCGATTGATAAGGCTCGTTGGCCCAGGGCGCATTGGAATAATTGACATTTGGGTAATCCACCTGGGGGTGCTCGGTGGAGGCTACTATTCCGAATTTAATAGATTCCTGTGTTGCTTCTTTTCCGGTAATAAAGCCGGTATCTTCTGCATTGAATACGCTGCCTTTAACGCCATCGCGGAAATCATCGCTGAAAGCGGCGATTTTTTCTAGTTTATGGGTGTAACGTTTTAAGGCTCTTTTTTTACCGGGTAGCGGGCTGCTCCCCACTGTCCAGCCTTCCCCATAAAGAAGAATGTCAGGTTTGATCTGGTGGAGCTCTTTGCTGATGAGATTCATGGTTTCGATATCATGGATGCCCATGAGGTCGAACCGAAATCCGTCTATATGATACTCGGTAACCCAATATTTCAGGGACTCCACTATAAACTTGCGCATCATGTGGCGTTCGGAAGCTGTTTCGTTGCCACAGGCTGAAGCATCTGAAAATTCTCCTCCCCATTTTTGGCGGTAGTAATAGCCAGGCACCAATTGGTTGAACAACGATTCTTTGGTAGCTCCGGTATGGTTATACACGACATCCATCACTACTCTCAACCCATTTTTATGCAACGCCTGAACCATTTGCTTAAATTCCTTGATGCGGGTAGCGCCATCATACGGGTCGGTGGAATAACTACCTTCCGGGACGTTATAGTTCTCAGGATCATAGCCCCAGTTGTAATCATTTTCTTCAAGTTTGGTCTCATCGATTGACCGGAAATCAAAGCTTGGCAGCAGATGGACATGGGTGACGCCTAGTGATTTGATATGATCGAGGCCTGTAGAAATGCCATTTGGCGTTTTGGTGTCCGTTTCTGTCAATCCCAAAAACTTTCCCTTATGCTGAATGCCGGAGGCCGGATGAATAGATAGATCCCTGATGTGCAGCTCGTAAAGGATGGCGTCTGTTTTATGGTTGAATGCGGGAAGGCTATCCTTATCCCAGTTTTTAGGATTCGTTTCTGCCAGATCAATGACCTGGGCTCGCTGACCATTCACCCCGACCGCTTTGGCATAAGGGTCGGGCACTTCATTGAGCCAAAGCCCGGAAACATAAGCCTGAAAAGTATAAAAAAGTCCTTTTAACTCCTCTTCTAGTGTAATTTCCCAAACGCCGTGTTTGTCTTTTTCCAGTTCGTATTCCTGCACCGCTTTTCCTCCGATACCTTCATGGTAAAAGCGTAGTTTCATCTGCTGTGCAATCGGAGACCATACTTTGAAGGTCGATCGTTGTGGCGAATAAGTTAATCCAAGGTCTGGTCCGTCATAAACCGGATAGTCAAAAAAAGAGCGGTATTTCATAGTAGGCGAAGAATCACAAGCAAAAATTAACGAAGAGATTAAAGCTAGTATTAAAATTTTATTTTTCATCACGCGCTAAACTAAAAATTTAATATTGTGTTCACAAATCTATTAAATCCATGTTAAACTCGACTAAAGATCGAAACTTTTTGGGAGAAAATGCATCTTATGAATAGAGGAATAGAGGAATAGAGGAATAGAGGAATAGAGGAATAGAGGAATAGAGGAGTACGTCGCGGCATCATAAGTTGACAACGTGATGACGGGAATCGGGTAACAATTTGGGGGGAGATGACATTAATAGACAGAAACCTTACTCATAATAAATCAGCATTGCCATGAAAAAGCATTTTGAAAATCGACTAGAGGCTATAGAGTGGATAGCCAATTATGCCAAAGATGAGGGGAAGTTTGAGGTGTTAAGGGAGCAGTTGATGTTTAATCATCTTTACACAGGGAAATACTTTTTGGATCTTTCCAAGAAGATCGGTGAGGTCGTTATGATGAAAAATAAGTAATTCTATTTTACCTAGAGATCGAGTTTTGGAGCTAGTTTGACGACCTCTTCATGATAATAATGGCCTTTATCTTCCAGTAAGATATCCAACAATTCTTTGGCCTTTTGTTTTTGATCCGTTTCTAAATAAGCCAATAACAAGTGCCATTCGGCATTTTCGCGGAAAAGATAATATGATTGCTCGGTAACAAGCTTTTCGAATACCTTTGCTGCCTCTTCGTAGTTTTCCATCTGAAAATAAATATAACCTAGATTATTTTGGGCATCCCAGTATAGCTCATCTTCCGGAGTTATATTCTTCAAAGCGGTGATAGCTTCCTGCTGTTTATTCTCTTCAATCAATGTTTTAATTTCTTCCATTGCAGTCGTTTCCGTATCTCCTCTTAAGTCTTGGTCTTCAAATGCCCAGGAGGGTGAGAGAGCAGCTGATTCGACTAGTGCGATATAGTTGGTGGTTTCCGGCTGCTTTGTGTCATTATTGGCCTGAGGCAATGGTTTGGATGATTTATTTGCAGGTTCTGAAGTTTCTTGCTGTTCAGTATTTTGCTTTTCACGTGCTTCCGGTGTCTGATCATCTCCATTTTGAGATGCTCCTTTGTCTGTTTGTTCGATAGTGGCGTCCTCTTCGGAGGGTAGCCTGCCATTATCTGCCTGTTGGGGTAGTAAGAAGACGATAAGCAGCAGGAGGATCGTAATGAGGCCGGCCAGGATAAAGAGTATCCTGTAATTCCCGGATGTGCTATTTCCTTCTGGTTCATCTTTCCATGCGGTAAGTTTACCTCTCAGGTCATCCTCAAGGAGTAGTTCTATAGACCGATGCTCTATTCGATGTTGGTTAACCAACTCAGCCAATTCGGGATCATTGGCGATGGCTTCTTTCATCGCCTGCTCCTCTTGAGGGGACAAGTTGCCTTTGATGAAGGCTTCTATTTGTTCAAATTGCTGCTCGTTGTTCATAATAAATCTTTTAAACTATTTTCCAGGGTTGGGTTTTTACCGAGTATTTTTCTCAACTTCATGCGGCATCTGTATGCTGCTTTCTTAGCCATTTGTGGGCTACTGAACGCTAATTTTTCTGCTATTTCCGCATTTGAATTATTCAACATATAAAGTTTTAACACATTCTGACATTTCCGGTCGACCTCTTGCAATAATGTACGCACCTTTTCTTTTAGCTCATCGGCAAACATGATCACATCCGGCGTTTCTCCGAATTCCTGGTCCATCGTCCGGTTGTCATCTGTCAGGTCGGTCTTTTTATTGATCTCTCTCCGGTGGTTGGTCCACCATTTATTGAGGCAAATTCCGATGAAATATGTTTTCAGCGAGCTTTTGCCTTCGAACTTAAAATTTCGGATATTGTTGTCCAATATGATAATGCTATCCATAATAGCATCTTCAGCATCCTGAACACTCACTCCTCTGGCCAGAAGCTTTGACTGAGCTATTTTACTCCAGTCAGATTGTTGGAAGATGAAGCGAAACGCTCTATCTCTTTCTCCCCCCTTACTTCTGATCATTTGGATAAGCTGTTGATCCGAATATTGCAGTTTGGTTGTCATTGAGTGCAGAAAATTTTATTAGGGTACCCAGGAAATTTGGATAAAGTTTAAAATTATGAATTTTTTATTCAAAAAAAGGAAAGAGAATAGGAAATGAAAAGAGTAATTACAACGAGCATGCGTTTTGACCGATTTTATTTAGGCTTTTTGCTAACCTTATCAATCAGTTTATTGAGCTTTCAGAATTTGTTGTGTGGCCAGGATAGGGGAAGCCAATATGATGACTATAAAGTTTCTTCTGAAGCTCGTCAGCTTCTTTTCCAATTGGATACGCTTATCGGGGATCCTGGAAAAGTAGATGAGGTGGAAGCTATACTAAATGAATTAGAGGAACTAAAAAAGACCAACAAGTTTCTTTTAGGAGAGCTCTCTTTTTTTCAAGGGCGTTGGTACCAGCAGAAGGGGTTGATCCGGGAGGCTATCGAAGCGCAAGATGAGGCACTTTTATATTTCAATAAACTGAAGAAAAAGCCTGAAAAAAATATCTCCTATATTTACAATCAGCAAGGGATTAATTATTTCTACCTCGGGGATTATGATCAATCGCTTTCCAATTTTGAAGCTTACCTGGAACGGGTGAAAAATCTTTACGGACCGGCTGATG
>CAZHOV010000025.1:0-28630 GCA_964534315.1 uncultured Saprospiraceae bacterium
ACCATTAAAATGGTGGGTTGATAATTGTGTTCTTGCCAGGTAGCTTTCATTTTGGACCAAGCCCTGGCTGTTGATAGTCTTCATTCTTAATTCCTCATTGCTCATTGCTCATTGCACATTGCTCATTGCACATTGCTCATTGCACATTGCTAGTCGATTGCCCAATTAAATTTGTCGAACAAGATAAGTTGATGTACTAATATTTTTTAATATTTGAAATAAATAAATAATTCACCTATGGAACAGCATTACATTGATCTTTCAATTAACTCGTTACCAAATTATTCCAGAATAATAATTCTTGCAATATTTCTACTATCTTTAACCTATCATCTGGGAAGATGGATAGGTGAGTTCAGTTACTATTTAATGCATTGATACCTTTGAACACCAAGGCTCTTTTCCCTTCAATATCCTACTTGATCAGCTACTCTTTTATTCGGTTTCAGAACCGAACAGAGATGTTATTTTAAAAATCAAATCAATAAAATACTATGGCGGTATTATCAATAAATGGTCTGACGAAAACCTTTCCAAATGGGGTGAAGGCGTTAGACGATGTTTCCCTCGAGATTAATAATGGGATGTTTGGGCTACTAGGACCAAATGGAGCTGGTAAGTCTACCCTCATGCGAATTTTGGCCACCCTTCTCGAACCTGATCAGGGAGAAACGGTGCTCGACGATATCAATGTTTTGAAACAACCGGAAGCATTGCGCAAGGTACTGGGGTACCTGCCTCAGGAATTTGGAGTGTACCCCCGGATCACGGCCAGTCAATTGCTTGATCATGTAGCGGTCCTGAAAGGCATTACCAATAAAAAAGACAGAAAGCAACTGGTCGAATATTACCTCCATAAGGTGAATCTTTATGATAAGCGAAATAAGAATGTCAAAACATTTTCAGGGGGGATGAAGCAACGGATTGGCATTGCTCAGGCACTCATCGGAAACCCTAAGTTATTGATCGTCGACGAACCTACTGCTGGTCTGGATCCTGGAGAACGGAACCGCTTCCACAACCTGCTTGCTGATATTGGAAGTGAGGTGATCATTATCCTTTCTACCCATATCGTCGATGATGTGAAAGAGCTATGCACCGATATGGCGATCATGAATTTGGGTAGGATCGTTTACAACGGCTCACCAGAAGCTGCCATGAGCGCCCTTGCCGGTAAGGTATGGCAGCGTAAAATTGAACGCAACGAAGTAGGAGCCTATAAAGACCAATACCATGTCATTTCCCGGAAGATGGTGGGAGGGTATCCCATTATTCACGTGTTGAGCGATACAAATCCGGGCGAGGGGTTTGAAGAAGTTGCTCCGAATCTGGAAGATGTCTTTTTCTCCAGAATTCTGGAAGACAGATCTGTTCACCAAAATCCGGCTACCCATGTTTAAAACATTTTTTACACGCGAACTAAAAACAGGATTTAAACAGTCCCTGGTTTATGTTTTGATGCTTCTGTTTGGGCTGTTGGTCACGCTCGCCCTGATCAGCGATTCGGTCGTTATCGGGGGATCGGTTGGTAATGTAAACCGGAATTCACCCTACACGCTTACCATATACGTTGCGGTACTTTCCATTTTCGGGTTATTGATGGCAGCTGCCTTTTTTAATAATGCAGCATTAAGAGATTATCGATTTCAGTTCAATGAAATCCTTTTCAGTACGCCGCTGAAAAAATCAGGTTACTTCTTTGGTCGATTCTTCGGCGCGTTAATACTATCTACTGTTCCCTTTTTGGGTATTTATCTGGCATTCCTGATCGCTCCGCTGATTGGTCCTATGGGCGACTGGATGCCGGCTGATCGGTTTGGGCCCACGCCGTGGATGGGATTCGTCAATACCTACCTGATCTTTGTTCTGCCCAATATGTTTATTGCCGGAACATTGATCTTTGCGCTTGCCATTCGATTTAAGAATACCATTATTTCGTTCGTTGGAGCGCTTGTGATCTTGGTAGGCTATATTATTGCAGGCGGATTATTGAGCGATATAGAAAATGAAACCCTGGCTGCCATAGTGGATGTATTTGGTATTAATACCTACAGCGTCGTTACGAAATATCACACCACCATAGAACAGAATACTCTTTACCCTACTTTTAGCGGTTTACTTTTGATCAACCGGTTGATCTGGATAGCCATAGCAGTGGTGGTTGCTTTAATTAGTTACTTTACGTTTTCCTTCAAACAGCGTCAAAAGGGAAAAAAAGCATCAGGGAAAAAAGAAGCTCCTCAGCAATTGGCCCCGGCAACCCTTACCGCTCCTGCCATTACTCCTTCCTTTTCTGGCGGTACTACCTGGAAGCAGTTCACCAGCTTTTTCAAGATCAATTTGCTAAGCATTCTGAAAAGTAACCTGTTCATTATATTATTACTGTTTAATACAATCTTATTGATCACCGGCTTGTGGGGCGGATTTGAGTATTTTGGATTGAAATCTTATCCGGTGACGTACAAAATGATCGGAGCGATTTCAGGAAATACCGATATTTTCCTGCTGATCATTATGGTATTTTTTAGTGGAGAATTAGTGTGGCGCGACCGTGATAATAATATTAACGAGGTTATTGATGCTACACCCCATTTCAGTATTACTTCCTTGTTTGCAAAGGGACTATCTTTGGTGGTCATGTTGGTATTGTTGTATACGTCGGCAGTTGTGATCGCTGTTTTGTATCAGTTGCTTTCCGGATATTCCAATATAGAGTTGGGAGTTTATTTTTCTCATTTCTTTTTGAATAATTTCCCTTCTTATATTGCCTGGAGTTTTATTTTAATCTTTCTTCAGGTTTTGCTCAATCAGAAGTATCTGGCCTATTTCATTTCGGTCCTCCTACTTTTTGCATTACCGATCTTGATGAACGTACTGGATATCCAGTCTAATATGGTTGCTATCGGAGGAACCCCATCAGTAAGATATTCCGATATGAGCGGCTTTGGGCCGGGAGTTACCGGAGCTCTCTGGTTTAATGCCTATTGGATCTTATTTGGTGCAGTAGTGCTCTTTTTGGCCGGGTTCTTTTGGGTGCGTGGAAAAGACAACATAGTGTCTAATCGATTAATGAAATTCCGCAATCGATTTAAGGGCCGGACGGCTGTCGGCTTTGCTTTATGTGCTGTTTTGTTTATAGCAGTAGGTGGTTGGGTGTATTATAATACTCAGATACTGAACACTTACCGAACCTCCAAGGAGAACGAAAAGGCTTCTGTAGATTATGAAAAGAAATATAGTAAATTCAAAGACCGTCCGCTGTTATCCATAATTGAGGCGAAGTATAATATTGATCTGTTCCCATACAAGAGAGATGTTTTTGCTAAAACGGATTTGAAGTTGACTAACAAAACAGACCAGTTAATGGATTCTCTCTTTTTTACGGTCAATGATGACTGGAATCCTAAAATCAAACTTGATGGTGCTAAAGAAGTCTTTTATGATGAAGATATTGGTTTTCAAATATTTGCGCTGAGCATGTCTATACAGCCCGGCGATACTGTCGACATGACCATCGAAACCAGCTACATTACAGAGGGATTTGAAAACTCAGCTGGTAATACCAGTATCGTTAGTAATGGTACTTTCCTGAATAATGCTACGATCTTGCCAACCTTTGGTTATAGCGAACGGTTTGAACTATCCGATAAGAATACCCGAAAGAAGTACGATCTTAAACCCAAAGACCGCGTACCAAAGCTGACTACAGATTGCGGGCATTTGTGTACGATCAATTACCTGACCAACGGGGTGGCTGACTGGGTCAATGTGGAGACCATTATTTCCACAGCCTCCGATCAAATCGCCGTTGCGCCCGGGTCCTTATTGAAAGAATGGGAAGAAAACGGGAGGAGGTATTTCCATTATAAGGTGGATCATCCTTCCCAGAATTTCTATTCCTTCATTTCTGCCCGGTTTGAGGTAGCCCGAAAAGAATGGAATGGGGTAGATATCGAGATTTACCATCACCCTGAACACGATTACAATATCGATATGATGATCGAAGCGGTGGAGAAGTCACTTACCTACTACACCAAAGAATTTGGTCCTTATTATCATAACCAGGCCAGGATCATTGAGTTTCCGCGCTATGCCAACTTTGCTCAGGCATTTCCGGGGACTATGCCCTATTCAGAATCTTTTGGATTTATTATCAACCTGGAAGACGAAACGGACAATAATGTTATCGATGCCGTTATTGCCCATGAGATGGCGCACCAGTGGTGGGCGCACCAGGAGATACCTGCAACTATGCAGGGGATGACCATGCTTACGGAGAGTTTTTCTGAATATTCGTCCCTTATGGTCATGAAATCGACTGCTGACGATATGAAGATGAAAAATTTTCTGAAGTACGATTTTGATCGTTATCTCGGTGGCAGACAAGGTGAAACGGAGAAGGAATTACCCCTATACAAGGTCGAAAACCAATCCTATATCCATTATGGCAAGGGGGCTGTTATTCTGTATGCGTTACAAGATTATATAGGGGAAGACAGTGTCAATATGGCCTTGCGAGAGTTTTTAGAGGCCTACCGATATAAAGATCCTCCATATCCGACTTCTTACGATTTCTTAAGTTTTCTGGAACCTAAGGTGCCCGATTCTTTATCTTATTTGATCGATGATTTTTTCAAAGAGATCACCCTTTACGATTTCAGGCTAAAAGAGGCGACTTATCAACCTGTTGCTGAGGGTAGATACAAAGTTCGGATGGAAATAGAATCCAGAAAATTGAAATCAGACTCTATCGGAAGGGAGCGGGAAGTACCTATCAATGAATGGGTAGATGTCGGCGTCTACAAAGATACTGACGAAGAAGAACTGCTGTTCCACAAGCGGGTCAAACTCGACCAACCCAAACAAACGATCGAGTTTGAGGTGGCCGGCGTACCTGTCAAAGCAGGTATCGACCCCAGAAGGCTATTAATCGAACGGATTACCGATGATAACGTACAAAGAGTAGAGTCAATGGACGAATAAAAAAGGGCCCGGCCGGGCCCTTTTTTATTCGTCCATTGTTCCTTAAATTTGAGGAAAAACATAATGAAAATAGTCCTTTCCTTTTTCTTAAGCCTTTTCTCGGTCACTCTAGTGGCGCAGAACACTTGTTTTGAGAATTGTTGGGAAGAACTTAGGGCTAATATCTACAAAGAGCGAACCGATAAAAGTAAGAAAAGCAGTCATCAGATCTTGCAGGAATTAGCTGGTTGTCCGGTTCCTGATTTTGAAATGTTGACCTTGGAAGGAGATACGTTTCGTTTTGCAGATACCAGGGGTAAGGTGGTTATACTCAACTTTTGGTTTATTGCCTGTCCGCCCTGTGTCTCCGAAATTCCGGGCCTCAATGAGTTAGTCGCCCAGTTTGAGCCGATGGGAGTCGAATTTGTGGCCCTGGGAAGAGATAGCGCCCATCAAATCGAGCCCTTCCTGCAAGATCACCCCTTTGATTATCAGATTATTCCCAATAGCTTTGATATCAGTACGTTGTATTGTGCCATGGGCGGCTTTCCTATGAATATGGTCATCGACCAAGAAGGAAAACTAATTTATGTCTCCACCGGAGGAAGGGTAGGCGAACAGTTTGCCATGGATATTTACGAAGAACTAAAACCGGTGATCCTGGGAGTGATTCGGTAGCAATTGCAATGTGCAATGTGCAATGAAGAATGTGCAATGAAGAATGTGCAATGAGGAATGTGCAATGAAGAATGAGGAATTAAGGTTCCCAACAGCTAAAGCTTGGTCAAAAGGTAAACTACCTGGCAGGAATACAATTATCAACCCACCATTTCAATGGTGGGGTAAACCAAATGATCCCCAAGGGTAAACGTTCGCCTGGCTATTCAGGTTGGGACGAGGACGTCCGTACTAGCAGCAATGTGCAATGAGCAATGAAGAATTAAAGTTCCCACCAGCTAAAGCTTGGTCAAAAATGAAAGCTACCTGGCAAGAACACAATTATCAACCCGCCATTTCAATTGTGGGAGAGCTACCCCCAGCCAGAATAAAAGACCATACCTCAGCTTTCAAAATTTAATTACCCATTATTCAGTATAAATTACTAATTTCCCCATAAAGAAAGACCCAATACGAACACATGGATAAAGAGAAAGTAATCATATTTGATTTTGATGGCACCATTGCCAATACGTTATATACGCTTTTAGAGGGGTACAATAAGCGGGTAGCCCCTGTTTTGAAGTGTAAGCCGGTAGATTTGGAAAAGATAGACGAGTATAAAAAGTGGACGGCCCGGGATTTACTCAAGGAGCATCGGATCAATGCGCTGAAATTACCCGTGGTGATTTTTTGGTTAAGGCGATATCTAAAACGACAAATACATACCGTTGAGCATTTTGAAGCAGTGGATGCCGTGATCAAGGAACTATACAAAAAGGGATACAGCTTAGGAATTCTTACCTCTAATACGACTAAGAATGTGAAGGCATTTCTCGAACGGAATGATCTGGATGAATACTTCAAGTATATTTATTCTAGTAAAAAGTTTTCCGGTAAAGCCAAAGTGTATATGAAGATGGCTGAAAAGCATGACTTAAACGATAAGGAAGTTATTTATGTAGGGGATGAAGTCCGGGATATCAAATTCGTAAAGAAAATAGGCATACCCATCATTTGTGTTTCCTGGGGACTAACCGACCCGGAGGTGCTGCGCCAAGAAGAACCGGATTACCTCATTGACCATCCGGAAGAGATCATTCCGATCATCCATCGCGAAACTGTACCGAAACATTAATCCACTTATGGAACTCGAAAACCTGAAAACAGAACTTAAAGAACGCGTCGCCAAAGGGCTCAACTTTGGGATCGAAGCAGTAGATGATGTAATCAACTCGGATTCGGAACTCTACAATAAGTTCGTATTGCTGGAGAGCAAATACAACGACCTGATGTATGTATCTTCTATTAATACCCTTTCTTATGAGCAACTGGAGATTGGCCTCGATCGTTTGCGCAGCGGGCTGTTGAGCTTGATTGACAGCTTGGAGGACGGACACATGGAAAAGCAGGAGGTGAAAAAAGAATTAAGTGTAAGCGCACTTCCCACCCGCCGTTCGAATTTCTTCATGTTACTCGATATTCATTTCCGCAATCTTCAGTCCATTCAATATGTAGTCGTTTTTAGTGGCAGCGGGAATAATCCAAAAGAAGAATATCGTCGGAGCGGACGGGAAGCTATTTTTGAGTATTATAAATCTCGACGGCAGCTTATAGCTCAAGAGCTGAGAAACAAACCCGAATTAAATCCTGAAGAAACGGTTAAGAAGGTTTTTCTGGAATTCTTCGAACGAGAGTCCGGAACCTACGAAGTTTATCTGAAAAACATCAAACACCTGATGCGTTATGTGCTGAATATGGAGGTAGAACGTAATTATTTCATTGACACGCTTAAGTCCCTTTTTTCAAGATATGAATTGGTCATGCTTTTCTATTATGCTTTCTGCAATATTACTCCAGATCTGACCGAACTGCTAAAAAAATCAGCAATGATAGATTCCTCTATTGAGTCTATTCTAATCGATCCGGAACATTTAACGTTTTTAGCTACATAAAGAAGCCTATGACTCAAAATGCCAAAGGTATGGTGTTGGCATTTTCTCCTTGATTATTGAACAGTTCCTCAAATTTAAGTTCAAAACGGGTAGTGTGGTCTGTAATCCAGGCCTCCTTCCAGTGATCCCCTTCTCCAGGTATCTATTTTATCTTGTCATTATGCCAAACTATTGATTATTTTGCAAACAAAAAGATATATGGATACTCGAAAAGAAATGGATCTACTTGGCGAATTATCGATAGGAAAAGACCTTTATTACGGCATTCATACTCAGCGGGCGATCAATAACTTCGAGATCTCCAATACCAAGATTGGAGACTATCCGCTTTTTATTCAGGGATTGGTATTTACCAAAAAAGCTTGTGCCTATGCCAATAAAGATTTTGGTACGATACCTGACGATAAAGCGGAAATGATCATTAGAGCTTGTGATGAAATACTGGAGCATCTTTCAAAATACACCCCCTTTTTTCCTTCAGATGTTTTTCAGGGCGGAGCGGGAACATCCGTAAATATGAATACCAATGAAGTCATCGCTAATGTGGCCCTGGAAATGAATGGTTATGAAAAGGGGCGATACGACATCTTGCATCCCAACGACCACGTCAATAAATCGCAGTCTACCAACGATGCCTACCCCACGGGCTTCAGAGTGGCGATCTATTTTTACATCAATAAGTTGTTAGAAAAGATCCATTTAATTATTGAGGAGTTGGATAAAAAAGCCAAGGAGTTCGAAAACGTCTTAAAAATGGGGCGCACGCAGCTACAGGATGCCGTGCCCATGTCATTGGGCGATGAATTTTCAGCCTGGTCAGCTAATCTGCATGAAGAAATACTAAGTCTGGAGCGGACCAGAGACCTGATCCTGGAGGTTAATCTGGGATCAACGGCAATTGGTACTGGTGTTAATGCTCCTAAAGGCTTCTCTGAAATGTCTATTGCCTATCTACAGGAGTTTGCCGGTGCTCCTTTTGTCAAAGCAGCTAATTTGATCGAGGCTACTTCCGACTGCGGCGCTTATGTGATGATCTCGGGAGCCTTAAAGCGTACGGCTGTCAAACTCTCCAAAATATGCAATGATCTGCGCTTACTTTCTTCCGGCCCCCGATGCGGGTTGAATGAGATCAATCTTCCGGAAATGCAGGCGGGGTCCTCCATTATGCCAGCCAAGGTGAACCCGGTAATCCCCGAGGTGGTCAATCAGGTCTGTTTTAAAATTATTGGTAATGATGTGACGATCTCCTTTGCCGCCGAGGCAGGCCAATTGCAACTCAATGTCATGGAGCCGGTCATTGCACAAGCCCTGTTTGAATCGATTGAATTACTCACCAACGCGGTAGCTACCCTTAGCGAAAAATGCATTAGGGGGATCAAGTCCAATGCAGAGCATACCAAAGAGATGGTTTTGAGTTCGGTAGGCTTAATTACCTTCCTTAGTCCCTATATTGGCCATCATATGGGTGATATTATCGGCAAGGAAGCGGTACTCACAGGAAAGACGGTACGCGAACTGGTCCTCGAAAAAAAGCTACTTAGCGAAGAACAACTCGACCGCATTCTCAGCCCCGAAAATTTGATGCGACCGGTTTATCAGGCAGAGTTGTACCGGATGACCAGGCGACCGGATGACTAGGCGACCAGACGACTAGACGACCAGACGACTAAAAGTAAGCGGGCAAAGATAGAAAGAAATCATCCTCCGATCCTCTTGTCCTCTGGTCCTCTAATCCTCTTGACCACCAGATTTAGCAACAACAAAATCGTCACAAATCCGGCAATCCGGCCAATGAGGTCGCCCCACAGGACATAGAACGTAATAGAGGTATTAAATGGGATCATACCCGAAATGGCGATGGCTTTATCATACTCCGTTTTTTGAAGAATCCTGCCGCGCTGATCGATAAAGGCAGAGATGCCGGTGTTAGCAGCGCGTGCGATACTTCTTCTGTTTTCAATAGCCCGTAGGGAGGCGAAGGCCAGATGTTGACGGTGGCCGGGGGTATCGTCCCACCAACCATCATTGGTCATGATAAACAAAGCCTGAGCGCCGCGTTTGATGTATTCGGTAACATACTCGCCGAAAACGGATTCATAACAGATAATTGGTGCAATGCCTGTAGTGCCATCGAAAAATACATCTCTTTTATCCTGCCGCCCATTGCCGGCTGTCGTTCCGCCAAAATAATCTACTACTGGACTGAGGAAAGAAAGAGCTTCCGCATAGGGAAAGCTTTCTACGCCAGGCACCAATTTGGATTTGTGATAAACCGGATATTCATCCGTTCCATTAGTCAGTTGAATGGCTGAATTGAAGTATTCATAATATAGCATTTTTTCGCCGTAAGTGTAGGTCCGCACGGTAGGGCGATCAGGTATGTCCTCCAGGTAACGCCTTATTATCCCCACTCCTGAAACTAGTTTTAGGTTGGGATATTGGTCAACGAAGGTTTTGATTTTTTTGAATGGATCGCGCTTCAATAGTATAGCGCTGTCTACTCCGTTAAAAACAGTCTCCGGCAATAATAAATAATCCGTATTCTCTGAAAGTGTTTCCTTGGCTAAGGCGAGATAATGATCCAACTTTATGTCTTTGGGAGTAGTATCATCTTCGTAATGCGGCTCGTAATTGGGCTGGATGATTACAATTTCTTTTTCTTCCCCTTTATTTTCGTAAGTATAATAAAGGTAGAGCGATAAAACAACAGGAATAAAGACAACCAGAGCCAGCCTAAGCCAGGCTGGCCAGCTTATTTTTTCCTTCCGGATACGTTCTTTTACAAAAAGCTGAAACAAGATTAGATTAACCGCTAAAACCCAAAGACTTCCGCCTAAAACACCGGTATATTCATACCATTGTATTAGGTAAGGAGCGTTAGCGAAGCTATTACCAAGGGTTAGCCAGGGCCAGGTAAGATCCCAGCGCATGTGGAGGTATTCAAAAGTGAGCCAGTAGGCTACGAAGCCCAGGTAGACCAGACTCGGTTTAAAAATCTTTCGGCTTTTGTGAAATAACCAAATTGGAATAGTCATCAAAAGGGCATTGACAAAATTTGCCATGATACCCGCGATAATTGCTGCATTAGCTACCCAAAAGGTGGAGAATATGTTCCAAACCAAAAAGGCGGTATAAGCATACCAAAAAACTTTTCTACCCTGCTTTTTTCCACCCGCCTCGCTGATTTTATATTCTATGAAAAGAATAGGGACGAAAGCAAAAAAGATGAAAAAGGGAAAAGGCTTTAAAACGAAATCACCGGCAAATAAAAATCCGGCCAAAGCTGATACAGTTAACCAAATACGCTGCTCATAGGCTTTGTTTCGAAGCCAGATGGTCACCACCAGTCCCCAAAAAGAGAGAAATAAGCCCAATGGCAGATAGCCCCAAAACTCCTGATCCAACGTGCGTTGATACATGACTACCGGGAAGGCGATCAATCCTGCTATACACAACAACAGCAAAGGAATCCAGTATTTATTTGGCATACGTTCCATTTATCTCACTATAAATCCGTTTCCAAAGCCTCCTTCTGGGCTGACAAAACAAAGTTTGCCTTCTGCATCCTCCGCCATCAGGATCATTCCTTGCGACATTGCTCCTCTGAGTTTTTTAGGGGCAAGGTTGGCAACTAGCACCACTTGTTGGCCAATCACTTCTTCAGGTTTGTAGAACTCGGCTATGCCGGAAACGACCGTTCGCTTTTCAAACTCCAGATCAACGGTCAATTTGAGGAGTTTTTTAGTCTTGGGCATCTTTTCTGCTTCAATGATGGTTCCGGTTCTGAGGTCCAATTTGGTAAAGTCGCCAAACTGTATCTCCTCCTTCAGAGGCTCTCGTTCGGTTTGCTTTTCGGCTTCTAGGATGGATGTAAGTTTTGCTTTCTGGGCTTCGACAATCTTTAGCCTACTATCATCTTTGCGGTCAACGATCTTGGCAAAAAGAATCTCCGGCTCGCCGATTTTGTGGCCGGCAGGAAGTATAGCCTGGCTATCATCCAGCCTATTTAATGCTGCTGCCAGATCGCCATTTTGAGCTTCCGGCAGATTGATCAGCTTACGCAGACGCTTGGAAGTGAACGGAATAAAGGGTTCTACCAGTAGACTTAGCAATCCCACAATCTGTAGGCTGGTAAACATGCACTCTTTTATGACCTCGCTATCGGGCTCGGTCTTATAGATCTTCCAGGGAGATACTTCCTGCAGGTACGTATTTCCCCAGGTAGCAATTTCCATTAAGGTATTGGCGGCGGCCTTGAAGGTGAAACCTTCAATTTCCTCACCTAGTCGCTTGGTCAATTGGTTGATTGCTGCCAGTTGGTTAGTCCAGGAAGCTGGTGGCTTGGGAATTATCCCGTCATAGTATTTATTGGTGAGGACAATAACCCGGTTAACGAAGTTGCCGAGTTTATCGGCCAGCTCCTTATCATGAAAATCTGTGAATTCATCCCACTTAAAATCGCTGTCTCGGTTTTCCGGCATATTGCGGATGAGGGCATAACGGAGGGCATCTTCTTTGTTGGGAAAATCAGCAAATTCTTCCAAATAAACATGTTGCTCGATGCCCCAACCTCTGGATTTGGAAAATTTCTGCCCCTCAAAGTTGAGAAACTGATTGGCTGGAACATTTACGGGTAGTACATAATCGCCGTGCGCCTTGAGCATCGCCGGGAATACAATGCAGTGAAAGACAATATTATCTTTTCCGATAAAATGGACCAAATTGACATCCGCTCCTTTCCAGTAATCTTCCCAGTCTTCTCCGTGTTCTTCTGCCCACTGGCGCGTAGAAGAAATATAGCCGATAGGGGCATCAAACCAAACGTACAACACCTTTCCTTCTCCTCCCTCAACAGGAACGGGAATGCCCCAGGAAAGATCACGGGTAATGGCTCTGGATTGCAGGCCATTATCCAGCCATGAAAGGCACTGCCCCACCACATGTTTTTTCCAGGTTTTGGGATCATGGTGTTGCTGCCCGTCTAAGAGCCCCTTTTCGATCCATTCGCGCAACCAGCTTTCATGATTTTGCAATTTAAAATACCAGTGCTTGGTCTCTTTGAGCTCGGGGCTTTTTCCGCTAAGGGTAGATACCGGATTGATGAGCTCGGTAGGGGAGAGGTCGGAGCCACAGTTTTCGCATTGATCGCCAAAGGCTTCATCGTGACCACATTTGGGGCAAGTACCCTTAATGTAGCGATCAGCGAGAAATTGATCAAATTCCGGATCGTAATATTGCTTGGTTGTACGCTCTTCCAGATCCTCCCCTTTCTCATAAAGCTCCTTGAAAAAGCCCTGAGCGGTCTCATGATGCAGTTCAGCGCTGGTGCGGTGGTAATAATCAAACGAAATACCTAACCGTTCAAAAGAAGACTTATTCAGCTCGTGGTATTTATCGATAATTTCTTTTGGGGAAATGCCTTCTTTTTTTGCTCGTATCGTAATGGCCGCCCCGTGCTCATCTGATCCGCACACAAAAAGGACTTTCTCTCCCATCAATCGAAGAAATCGCACATAAATATCGGCTGGAAGGTAAGCTCCGGCCAGGTGCCCGAGATGTAAAGCCCCATTGGCATAGGGCAAAGCAGAGGTTATTAAGTGTTTTTTCGGATTTGACATACTTTTTCAATTTGTAGGGCAAATGTAATCAATTAACAATGAACAATGAGCAATGAACAATTGGGAGGTACAAAACTCTTTAACTTCTTGGCTCCAAAAGCAGCAAATAAATTAAAAGTTTTTTACACTCTTACGTTAAAAATAAATAATGAATAGTGAATAATGAACAGTTCAAGACCGAAGGTCTTGAACTACTAACTACTAACTACTAACTGCTCATTGCTCATTGCCCACTGCCCACGGCTTTTACCTTCAAGGTAAGTGGTAACTTCAAATGCTCAATCACCAATTCTTCTCCAAAATCGGCGACTACTTTACGGCGTTTTTTGCTTCCCCGTTCTATTTTAATTAATTCGTTGGTATTGTTGTCGTAGTAATAATAGAAAAAGCCGGCGGGAAGTTCCTGACGGTAGAGCGTTTGTTGGTTGAGGGTGTCCGAGAGCACCAATGTCTCTTCACTGACGGTGTGCTGACCGATGATCAGCCGGAAATCTTTGACGATGAGGTTGAGGATGATCTTTTTATTTAATCGTTTGACGCATTGATTGATCCGGTATTTCTCCGGAAAAATGGTGAGGTCGAAGATCGTTTGGCCGGTTTTGGTGGCGAAGACCGTCCGGTAGGATTGGTCTTTGGATTGATATTTAAAGATCAGCAGTCCGCTGAAATAGCGTTTTTTATATTGTATGGCCAGATCCAGGATAGCGGATTGCTGTTGCCCGTAATAGATAGAACGCAAGGTGTCTTTGACGACTAGCGGATTAGGGGTAGGAAAATAGGATTTATAATCATTGGAACAGGCTGTCGAGAGGACAATGGTTAGCAGTAATCCATAGCAAATACTTCTCATAGATGCGAAGATAGGATATTCAACGTATTTATTCTTCCTCTACTTTTTGTAAGATTTCAGATGGGCTTAATTCTGAGTATAAGATATCGAAAAATCCGGGAAAATAGGTGTTGGAAACACTTAGATTGTAGACGATCAATTGTTCAATTTGGCTGTTAAAGACTTCAGAGCGAGAAAAATCGTGACCTGCTTTAAAGCGCACACTTCCATCGTCGTAGTCGAATTCAAAATTACCTACCGGTAGCCCCAGGTTGGCGAGAGTGATGTATTTGACAAGTACATCATGCTTTTCAGGAGGAATAGGCAAGGGGTAAAAAGAGTAGACAATAATCTGGTGCTTATCATTACGAGGGTGGATAAAGCAAGGCCAGGTGTTGTCATGATCTCCCTGATAATTGAAGGTGATAATGTCTTGCTCTTGTATGATTTCGTATGGCCAGTCTAGTTCTTTTAGGACTTCGATGGTGCGGTTAAATAGCATAGGATTGCTTCCTGTTATTTTTGAAATCGGGCTTTTTTCCAGCCAGCATTAGCTTCCTGATCGTTGATAAATGATAAGTAATAGAAATAAAGATTCAGTCTTTCGACTAAGCGGTTAAAATTAGCATCTTCCGCGGGTTTTTCGGTGTTTGAACAATCTTCTTTTAAATCTTGAAAAGCCATATCTAAAATATGATAAAGTTTGTGTTCTGTTTTTCCGGCATGATCACTTTGTATTTCTTTAGTCAATTTTGAGTTATCATCTCCCTGTCCAATATTCTGAAAGATAGTAATAATATCCGATTTGTGGGCATGTGCAAAATTGAGCCATTCGTCAGGGGATTTAGGGGCGCGATCACTTCTTGCTGAATCTCTTGATTTTTGACGTTTGGTAAGTCCGTTATATACTGTTAATAGGTAAGTTAATGTACTAGTACCTAAGGATCTGTCTGTACCTCCACCTTTGGAGATACCCATGCCAAAATCTACATTTATAGGGCCGCCAGCAGCGACACTACCTTCTGCGGAGGCATTAAAGTCGTGGAAGGTTCTGCGATATTGGAGGCGCCAGCCGCCGGAGTTCCGCATGCCCAAAACAAAATTGAGTTCCAGTCCGGTACTGGATCCGGCCTGAATATTTCCGGATAGGTTGACTGGGATGTCTTCAAATATTTTTTCTAAGTGATTAAATCCAAAAGCTTTTTTCACTTTGTCGATAGCTTCGTTCATTATTTCGCGGTCACCAGCGGGGATGGGATTCTCAGGAGTGCCATGGTCAAGGACATGACCAGCATCAACAAGTTGCTCTTCAAAATTTTGAGCGGCTTCCAGCCACCCCTGATTACATAGTTTTTCGGCACTTTCTCCTTTTATACCTCCTTTTAGGCTTACTCCGGAAACAAATTTCAAATTGAGGTAGGTACCGTCATTATCGGGGTTAGCGTGATTTTTTATTCTTGTATAGGCTACTTGTACATCTAGTAATCCACCCAATTTAAAAGATCCGCCCACAGATACTACGCCGGCTGTTCGACGGTTTTTGATTCCATTGACTTTATCTTTTTTTCTAAAGTCCAGGATTTTTTCTGAAGCATTTAAGCTTACACCCGCCACTGGGGCATCAAATTTAGCTCCCAATTTTCCTTTGTAAACATTTACTTTTGTAACGGATTGTTTAGAAAGGTTTTCTATTTCTTCGTAATTCTCCGAGTTGATTCCAAGCAAGGGGAGCAGTTGGGAAAAATTCTTTTTATTTTCTTTTCGACCCTGGTAAGAATTGTCAATTAAGTCCGCTTTTGCAGCATTATATACGGCCAGTTGTTTTTTCCTTCTAACCATGTTTAATCCACTACGGATACATTTCTGCGAAGTATAGGCTGCCCATTGTTCCGGGCTGGCAAAAACTTTTGTTCGGCCATACCCCAGGCTGGCATCTGCACCTCCGCCAATTAATCCCGCCAGGCCTACCTCTCCGAAGGCATTTGCTCCGACACCGGTACTACTCCTTATCTTCCGGTCGTCTTCAATCCAGAGATTTTGGTGGTAGGTAACATTTAGACCTGCCTTAGCACCGCCTCTGGCACCTACGGAAACCCCTAATTTTAACGTTAAAGAATAGCTGCCTACATCTCCGCTCAAAAGAGGTTTGATAAATCCCAATAATTTTCGGACGCTGAGTTCGCTAAAGTTGATGGCATGCTCAGCATGTTTCATGGCTTTGATCTTAAACTTTTCTTTGCGGTAATTCTCTTCTGTAATAGCTCCGGATTTTCGGTCCTCCTCTAATCTTCTTTCTGCAGCTTTTCTTTCAGAGATATAGTCACCTCTGGCTTCTTTTTTTTCGCTCCTCGCACTATCCATGGAGGTGATATGAGCACTTATTTCATCAATTTTTGCTTCAAGATTATTGACTAAGTCTCTATCTGATATATCGAAGTTGATAATTTTTTCAGCTTCTTTTTTTATTTCTATTTCAAGTTGCGTTTTCATCTCTCCGGGAGAGGGAGGCATTGCAGCTCCCATAAAAGGATCTGCAGAGGAATAGGAAGGTACATAGTCGGCGGGATTAGGGTATAACCTCTTCAGGCTTTTTAATTGTTCTAAGGATTCCTTTATTTTTATTGCGGCTTTGTAAACAGGTTTTAGCTTTGGAACACCATAAGCCTTTCTAATATGATCTTTTTCTGAACTTTTCTCCGAACTCGTATTTATTCTTGCCGCTACTTGTGAAGAATAATCAACATATGGTTTAATTTGAGGTTGCTGTTCTTGAAACGCTTCTCCAATATCTTCACTACTTCCATCTCCTCCTGGCGGACCATTCCGTTGTATAGGGGGAGGGTGAATACCATTACTTTTATTGAATTTAAACTGGGGAATAGAAAAGTCTGAAGAGTAATTTGTTGAGTTCTTCTTTTAAGAAAAAGTATTTTGGGCTTTTATCACCAAAGGTGGAGGAGATAAAGCGTGTAATTTTTCAGTTATGCCTTCATTGGAAATAGGGGCCCCGGCAGTTACCTGATTTTTTTGATCATTATTTTTAGGGGTTTTTGTCATGAGTAGCGTAAGCGTTTAGCCAGCAAATGGAATACCCAAAACTAATAAAATAAAGTTGGGATTGGTAACTTAAGGGAAAAAATTACCTATGCTGGTCAGCAGGGAGAGGTCTTTTCCGGTAAGGAGCAACCCCCGTCAGTTCATCTAACCGCAGAATAGAATAGCCCTGTTTCCTCAAATAGGTCAGGTATTTATCCAGCACCGGCAGTAAGTGCGGCTGAGTATCATGAAACAAAACAATACTCCCTGGACAGGTTTTCTTTACCAGTCGTTGGTATAAAATATTTTCATCCTTAATCAAGGTATCAAAGGAGCGTAAGTTCCAGCCAATGGTTATATAGCCCAATTGACGAATAACGGAAGCATATTGGGGGCTCATTGCTCCAAAAGGTGGCCTGTAATAACGCGGATTTTTTCCGGTTACCTGCTTGATCAATTGTTCGGACTGGAAAAGATCGCGCTTTAATTTTCGGGGTAGAAAAAAAGGAAGTAAAGGGGAGTGTGAAAAGGAGTGATTTCCGATCAGATGGCCTTTATTATCAATTCGTTTGAGTAGATTTTTATGTTCTCGGGTTTTCTTTCCAATACAAAAGAATGTTCCTTTGACCTGGTGTTGTTCAAGCAGGGCTAAAATAGCATCTGTTTGCCCTGGCTCAGGGCCGTCATCAAAAGTTAATGTTACCTGTGGAGCATCCGTATATTTTTGATTGATGCTGCTGATGAAAAATTGGGAGCTCAACCAGAAAGACCCATAAATAAGGAGGGCGAAAAGTAACACGGCTAGTCCAAGATAGACATACAAAGGAACTTCCCCCAAGCTTTCGGCAATGAAGAGGACAGTAAAGGTCACTAGACATAATATTTTAAAATGCCTAAATTTAAACATGTTTTAACAACAGGAGTGAATGATTATTGTTGCTGTAATTATTGTAAATTAGAATATGTTCTAACTTCTTTTTTTCGAATGGTTGGATTTTTGTGAATTCGGGAATATATTGATGATGTAACATTTTTGCCGCCAGCCAAAGTCCGAAGGAGGTCGCTGTTTTGTATTCACCACATAAGTGCTTAAAGTAACATAAGTTGGACGATCGAAAGAGGTCTGCTCTAAGTTGGTCATAGACTTTATCAACTTTGGGGCTACCGTTGATCCCGAGCATTACGACGTCTATATCTTCTAGCGCTAAACCGGTTTGGGAAATAAATTGCGTTATTTGTTGATTAATCTCTTCCTGTGAATCGGGTTTATAGAACATTTTGAGCCCGGCGATCTGAGCCATCGATTGGTCTGTTCTTTGGTTGCAGAGCATAAAGAAGGCTGCTCCTTCCCCTAAAAGCTTGCCTTCCCAATGGTTTTGGAGCAAATCTAATTGGTTATTAGAGTGATGCTTCCATTGTCTCAACCTCTTGGTGATGGTTAGGTAGTTTTCCGTGATTTCATCTAAGCCTCCTACAAGAATGTTTTGTCCTTCTCTTTCTTCAAATTTCATCATAGCATCTAGTAGGGCGTTTTCAAAAGAAAACCCTCGGTGGACATAGGTAAAGTTATAATTATTGCAGTTGAGCATCAGGGCGATCTGAGAACTAATCGTGTTGTGAGTAGATTGGATAAATTTAGTAGGATTGACGAGCCCCTCCTCATTTTCAAAAATTGTAGACAGAAATTTTTCGGTGTCTTCCAGACATCCAAGCCCGGTTCCCGTGATTATCGCATCAAGATTTTCGGTCTTAACCTGATTGAGACAGACTTTGGCTGCATACACCCCCATTTTAACAATGCGGCTCATGCGTCGCAGATATTTAGGTGGAATTAAATCCCGGTAGTTGGGTTCAACGCACCAGAGGATTCCACCCTCCCTATTGACCGGCTCCTCCAAAAAGGTAGCCGGGTCGTAGGTATTTTGTGGTGAAACAACCCCTGCACTGTTGATATAAGCCCTCATAAACTAGCAACTTGAAATAATGATTGATGAACAATTACCTCCAAATCCAAATGAATTAGAGAGAATATTTTTGATTTTAACACCTGGGGTGATCGTTCTTACCGGACGAATATCCAATTCCTGAATAGGGTTGGAGAAGTTAAGATTGGGAAAAAGGGTTTGGTGTTGAATAGACAAGACGGAAATGACTGCTTCTACCGCTCCTGCCGCTGCCAGGGTATGTCCGGTAAAGCTCTTGGTAGAACTAAACAGTGGGAAGTAATCCCTAAACAAACGTTTGATAGCATTTCCCTCTGAAAGGTCATTATTGACGGTAGCGGTGCCATGAGCATTGACATAATTGATTTGATCCGGTTTTTTACCGCTGGTTTCGAGGGCGATTTTCATGGCTTCGAAGGCTCCCAGTCCCTCAGGAGAACTAGCCGTCTGGTGAAAAGCGTCATTGGCATTTCCGTAGCCCGATAATTCGGCCAGCGGAGTTACTTTTCGGTTGTTGACCGATCGTTCAGATTCCAGAACGATAAAAGCTGCTCCTTCGCCCAGATTGAGTCCTTTCCGTTCCTGGTCGAATGGTTTGCAATAGTCACTATCTAAAATGCGCAGGGCATTAAACCCATTTAAGGTGTAGCGGGTAAGCGCATCTGTTCCGCCAACCAGCGCCTGATCCAGAACACCATGCTGTATAAGTCTTGAACCAAACATGATGGAATTTGCAGAAGAAGAACAGGCGGTACTGATCGTTGAGACATAGTCTTTCGTTTGGAGGGTATCAGCAATAATTTCTGTACTATCTCCACAATCGTGGCAAACCATATTGCGCAGGTTTCCGGCTTGTTGATCTTTGTAGTAATCTTCATAAAACATTTCACTTTTATCGATGCCTCCCACGCTTGTAGCGGAGATGACTCCGGTTTTCCACTCCTTTGAAGGAGTGAGCCCTGCTTGCTGATAGGCTTCTTTAGCTGCCAGTAGACCGAGAAGTGTTGTTCTGCTATATACCTTCCGCGAATTGAGCGAAGCACGTTCCATTAACGCTTTGTGCGTTGCTTTCACCTCACTGGTCAAGACCTTTCCGCTGTGTTTGGTATCGAGATATTGAATGTGTCCGATACCTGATCTGGAGTTCAACAAGGAATCCAGGGTCTCTTCTTGATTGAAGCCGATTCCGCTAATAATTCCAATACCTGTAATGTATACCTTTTTCCGCATAGGTGAAGACAAAAAATTATTGATGATTGGGTTGGTGTTCTTTAATAAATTGGGCAATAGACTCAATCGAGTAGAATACTTCTCGACCTTTTTCCTGATTTTCGATTTTTAGACCATACTCGCGTTCGAGCAGAACGATGAGCTCAAGGGCGTCAATGGAATCCAATCCTAATTCACCGCTAAAAAGCGGCTCTTTGGCATCAATATCTTCCGGTTGAAAGTCCTCCAAATTAAGCTGCTCGATAATTTGGAGTTTTAATTTGGTGATTAGTACATTCATTATTTAGCTAAATTATTTTTGGTTAACTGATGTAAAGCATCAGGGGTATATTCCAAACTTAGGGGTCTGTTTTTTCCCAAATGAACGGATTCGACCCACATCATCAAAGCAGAATACTCTTCTTGATAAAAATCAACCCATCCTATAAGAGCACAATGTAATTTTTTTTGTGCTAAAAGATAATCGGTGTAATGAAATAAATAGGATTCGTCTAGTTGCTCGGAGATGAAAAATGCTTGTTCTCCTGTTAGTTGATATTTTATACTTATTTCTCCGATCAAAATATTGGGGAGAGTATACACAAACAAAGACGGGCTTGGTGCAAAATGATCGCTACTGGCAACCGTTTGAAAAAAACGTTGGTCGGTATCCAAACTCGATCGTCTATTCATCAGAAACACCCCTATCTTATCTTTTGCTATCTTATCCATATCCTGAATCTCTCGCACGACCATTTCAGTTGTTAAAAGTCCTAATTTACATAAATTATCCATCTTAAAAAACTTGGCATACTGCAGGTCCAGCTCCTTGTATAGGCTTTTGGCAAAGCTACTAAACCCTTCGTTTCTCTGCTTTACCTTTAAATCTTTACCATTGACCTGAATACTGTCCGGCCGAATAGCTCCCATTGCTGATATTTGTCGTTTTTCAAGCATCTGTTGACAATATTATTGCAGCATTACACCCTCCAAACCCGGAGGAGGTTTTCAAACATCCATTTAATACGGTATCAGTGGTTCCTTTAATAACCTGAATGGCCTTGCTCACTCCCTTTTTAGCAAATCCTTTTGAAGCAACTAGTTTGTTCTGTTTTAATGAATGGCAAGAGGCGATGCATTCGATTACACCGGCTGCTCCGAGCGTATGCCCCCAATAGCCTTTTAAGCTGTTTAATGGCTTCTGTTCTACTCCTGCAAGTGCAAAAGCTTTAGCTTCCATTTCGTCATTGTAAAGGGTTGCCGTTCCATGGGCGTTAATAAAATCGATACTCGCATGAGCACCGGTCTCTGAGGCATCCTCAACAGCTCTGCTAATTGCCTGATAAAGTCCTGATCCAGTCCTGGAAGGACCTGAAATATGATTGGCGTCATTGCTGATGGCGCCGCCCAAAAGCCGAACTGAGCCCGTCCTTTTTTTGGTAGATAGAAAAATCGTTCCACAAGCTTCCCCAAGATTAATCCCCTCACGATCCTTATCAAAAGGGCGACACGGAGCAGGGCTCATCGCTTTTAAGGCTGAAAAGCCGTGCAGGGTAAAGAGGGTAACTAAATCTAAACCGCAGACCAATACCTCATCATAGTAACCCGATTCGATGAAACGCTTCCCCATAATAATACCTAAGGTGCCGGAGATACAAGCGTTCGAAACGACAATCGGCGCATTGGTAAAGCCAAAATAGTTTTGGATAGTTTGGCCTATATTAGTGAGCTCCACCCGCTTATCTATACGTTGCTGTCCCGCATAGGCTGCTTCTACCAGGAAATTAATATTTCCTTTGGTAGTTGCCAGTATAACCCCCAAACGTGCATGTTCAGCAGTTATTCCTGCTTTTTGAAGTACCTTTTTGATGGAATAGATCGCCAGGCGTTCCAGGAAAGGAAGTTCGATTGTTGACTGAACCTCTTGATTCCAGTATTCATTAAACCGGTCCTTATCAATTAATGCGCCCGTAAAAGAAGAATCAAACCCTTTGAATGTGTGATGCGTGGCCAGACCGCTGCGTTGATCATAAAGATTAGCCATGTTTTCCTGGGAAGAAAAACCAAGAGCAGTAATCATATGATCCGTAACGAAGTAAACCTCGCGTTTCATAAACAATATATTATAACAATGCCCATTTTCTTTTCCAATTTTCAAAAAAATCGGGCAGATTGAGCATCATTTCATTTTGCCGGTTCCAAAATACCTGAACAGATTCACCGGTAGCTACTAGTTCTTCGGTAGCTTTGTTAAAGACCTCATAATAAAATAAAATTTTTGCAGCATCACTGTCAATAAAGTGCGTAACAATAAGGGCTTCATCTTCGTACTTCAAGGGCTTTTTATAATCGCAGGTCAGTTTAACAATAGGAGTAGCGAAGCCTTGCTCATAAACGTCCATGTAACCAAGGCCATATTTTCTGCCAAAATCTTCCCGGCCATCTTCAAAGTATTTTACATAATGCCCATGCCAAACCACCCGAAGGGAGTCTACTTCAGAAAAGCGGACTTTTACCGAGAGTTTGCTTTGGAGCTTTGTCTTTTTTCCATTTAAGGTTTTCTTTCTCATAAACATGGTAACAGATTCTTTCTAAGCTAAATAAACTGTAAACAACAAGGCAACTATTTAGTTGGAGGGGTCGGTTGTTGCACAAAAATTTTCATCTCGCACTGAGCGACTACTTGCTCATCTTGGAAAACTTCCCCTTTTATCACCGAGATATTAAAAACTTCCTGCACGGGATAAACCTTAGTGATGATCCTGGACCCTACGGGCGGGAGTTGCTCGATGTTGAGGTTTTTAATGCCGCCAATAAACCCCAGTGGAACGGGTTGATCTTTAGTGATGTAAAAATAGCCTGCGCGTATGGCAGCAGTTTGAGCAATGTTTTCGATAATGCCAGGCGGGAGCAGATAACCGTTCCGGACAAAAATGTTATCCGGTTCTACCTGCAATGCGGTTGCCGTAAACCGTTCGGTAGATTGAAGTAGTGTATCGATCATCACCATTGGTTGACGTTGGGGTATATATTTGGTGATGTCTTCACCGGATACTAAAAATGATGGTTGCATAAGTTTAAGCCTTTTTTTCAGTGTCGGAATCTTCCCAGAAATTATAAAAATTAAACCACTGTTCGGGGGCTGTTAGCAATACTTTTTCGATACCGGCAATATAGTCTTCCAGAATTTCACGCGGATTCTCCTTTGTTTTTCCGGCGGTAGCATAAAAGTGATAATGGGTGTTCGTTTCTTTAATAGCGAAAACAAAGGTGTATGGAATACGGAGTCGGCTTGCCAGTTGGAAAGGACCAACAGGAAAGCGGGCTTTTTCTCCTAAAAAATTAGCGGTATAGGTTTTTGACTGGAATTCCTTAAGGTAGCGATCACCGTGAATACAAATAATCTCTCCGTTTTTTAGAGCTTGGTGAATTTGAAATAAGTGTGAAAAATCAGGCTTCACAGCAATCATATTGTATTTTTTTTTGACCATCACCCTGGAAAGGGTTTTTTTTATTTCTTCGCGTTCGCCATCAAAAAGTACCACATTGACAGGGGTGTTTAGCTTTTTGAGAAAATGGCTGGCGATTTCCCAGTTACCAAGGTGTGCGCTAATCAGAATTGCCCCCTTTCCTCTGGATACGATCTCTCTCAGGTGATGTTCACCATCAAAAAAAAAAGTGAATTTGTTGGGGAGACCTGCAAAAATAACCACTTTATCCAGTAGCGTTTGGCCAAAACGATAGTAGGTTTTATAGACGTATCGGAAAGCTTTCCACGATGAAAACTTTTGAATGTCTTTAAAATAGTTGTAAGTATTTCGGGTTGCCTTTGGAGCAAAGATCAAGTAGTAAGCAGCAACGAAACGCAATATGAAATAAGCAGGAGGCAACCCCAGGTGTTTTAGAATAAAAATAAAAATCCTATGCCCTATTGCTCCTCCTCTGGATTGACCCTTCCATTCAGACGTTTTGGTCATTTTGTCTGCACCCTTTGGAGAATAAAATCATAGAAATCTTTGAACGTCCTGATTTGTTTAAAATCTTCACCTTCAACTTTAAAACCAAAGGTTGACTCAATGATCACGACCAGGTCAACAAAGTCGAGGCTGTCCAGATCCAGTGTTTCTACCAGATTTGCGTCCATTTGAATACTTTCTTCGTCAATCTCGAATTCTTCCACCAGGAAGGCATTTATTTTTTCGATGACTTCAACTTCTGAATGCACCATCTTATAGTATTGTTTGTGGTTAAGCTGAGAATTTTTTGATTATCAGTGAGGAGTTCGTTCCTCCGAATCCGAACGAATTGGATAAAAATAGTTCGATCGGAATTTCTTTTGTTTCTGCAAGAATATTCAATTTAGCAGAATCTTCATCTGGTTCGTTAAAGTTAATATTAGGAGCGAGGAAGCCTTTTTCCATCATGAGCATACAGTACACCACTTCGCTTGCTCCGGCCATCCAGCACTCGTGCCCGGTCATGGATTTGGTAGAGCTGACATAGGGCTTTCGCTCTCCAAATACCGCATCCAGGGCTTTTGCTTCGCTTCGGTCTCCAAGTGGGGTGGAGGTAGCATGCGCATTGATGTAATCAATTTCCGTTGCCTTCAAATTGGCATCTTCAAGACTCCTTTGTAGAGAGCGGGTCGGGCCTTCTACACTGGGTTGGGAAATATGAGCGCCGTTGGAAGAAAAGCCATAGCCAATTACTTCTCCTAAAATCGGGGCACCCCGTTGTTTGGCCGCTTCGTAACTTTCCAAAATAACAGTGGCAGCCCCTCCGCTAGGAACAAGTCCGTCTCTCGAAACATCAAATGGGCGGGAAGCTTTCTGTGGCTCATCTTCCCGGATCGAAAAGGCACTCAGCCCGTCAAAACTTCCCATCGAATAATGATTGGTTTCCTGGGCGCCACCGCAAATAATGCGGTCTTGAAATCCATGCTTTATCAGAAAATAGCCCATACCGATTGAATGCGACCCACTGGCACAGGCGGCGCTGATGGTAAAGTTAATTCCCTTGAGTTTGAAAATAGTGGCCAGGTTCATCGTTACCGTAGAATTCATCGATTGAAAAATCGAACCCGAGCCCAATAGTGTGGTGTCATTTTTTTGGCGTATCGTATCTGTGGCCTCAATAACGGCTCTCGCAGAACTGTCGTTACCAAAGATAACACCAACTTCGTGATTATCAAGAAAATCAAGGTCTAAATTTGCATTTTTTAATGCTTCTGCAGTTGATAGATAGGCATAAGCACCTTCTTCTGCGAGGCCCTTTCGGTCTCTGCGGTGCAGCAACCCCTTGAGATTAGGTTTCGGTACGACCCCTGTCAGCCCCGAACGAAAGCCAAATTCTTTACGGTTCGGATCAAGTTGAATGCCAGATTTGCCATCGTATAGGGACTGGACAACCTCATCCAGATTTTTTCCTATACAAGAGTAAATCCCCATACCGGTAATAACCACTCTATGCTTCATGATCCAACAATTTTTTCAAATACAAGTATAGTTTTTTTTATAATAAATGTGTTTTATCACGGGGTTAAATATATTTTCTGTTAGTTAAAAAAAATTAACATAATTAGAAATTACATATACAGACCTCCATTCACATTGATTACTTCCCCGGTGATATATGCGGAACCTGGCCCGGCAAGGAAAGCTGCCAGTGCTGCCACTTCTTCAACTTTTCCAAACCGGCGCATGGGAATCATTTTTTTAAATAAAGCCGGATCGATATCTTCGATCATTTCGGTGTCAATAAAACCGGGTGCAATACAATTAACCGTAATGTTTCTCCGACCTACTTCCTGGGCTAAAGCTTTGGAAGCGCCAATTATTGCCGCCTTTGCGGCAGAATAGTTGGTTTGACCAGCCATCCCCCTCAGGCCAGACAACGAAACAATATTGATAATCCTCCCGAATTTATTCCTGATCATTGGTTTCAGTAATGCCCGGGTAATATGGAAAAAACCACCAAGGTGAATATCCATCACTTGATCCCATTCTTCGTCAGACATAAATACCATCAGGTTGTCTTTGCGGATACCCGCGTTATTGACGATCACTTCTATACATTCCTCAGGATGATCGTCAAGCCATTGCTCAATAATTTCCGTACTTTTTTGATGATCGGCGACATTGAATGGCAGTAGTGTTCCATCGCCACCTAGATTTCGGATCTCGGTAAGCGTTTGCTCCGCCGCCTGATGATTAGAACGGAAGTTTATTAATACATGATAACCCATTTTATTCAATTCCAGGCTTATCGCTTTGCCGATACCTCTTGATCCGCCTGTTACTAAAGCATATTTCATGCTCGATTTTTTGATTTTCGTTAATTGGACTCCGGAAGTACCTCTTCCGGAGATGATTGGATTAAAAAGTCTTTAACACTTTTTATCCGTTTATTCATTGGTAAATCATTTTCAAATATAGGTACAATCGCTCTTAATTCAAAGTAGTGTTTTCGGGTATGATCTGCCAATTGTTGGCTTATTTTAAGATAATCAACCGCCTGAATTAAGGCAATAAATTCGATTGCCAGTACCTCATAAGCATTATCAATAACTTTTTGTGCCTGAACAGCCGCATTGGTACCCATACTGACGATATCCTGATTATCATTATTGGTAGGGATACTGTGTAGGTACATAGGGAAACTGAGTGATTGATTTTCAGCGGTGGTCGAAGTAGCGGTAAATTGAGCCCCTTGCATGCCAAAGTTAAAACCCAGTTTGCCAAGATTGACAAAGGGGGGAAGTATACCGTTCAATTTATCATTCAACAGGTAGTTGAGTTGGCGTTCGGCCAACATAGTCAGCTTTGTTATGGCAATTTTCAATTTATCCATCTCTAGTGCTACGTAATCGCCATGAAAATTACCGCCATGGAATACATCTTGCAATTTTTCCGAAACGATTGGGTTGTCATTAGCTGAGTTGATTTCTTCGACCAGTATTTTTTCGGTATAATTCAGGGAATCCAATACAGGACCAAGGATTTGGGGTACACATCGAATCGAGTAGTACTCCTGCACTTTCCCATCAGTGACTATCCCATTAGTGGGGGTACTGTACAAATGATTGCTTCTGTGGCGAAGCCGTTTGCTATCCTTGAGTATAGACCGCATCATTGCTGCGACCTTTCGCTGGCCGAAGTGGCGTTTGGATTCGTTCAATCCCTTTGAAATGGCATCGTCGAAAGCAGCAACAATTTCATTGATCATAGCTGAAGCAACAACCGCCCAGTAGAATAAATTTTGAGCCCTGATCAGATTGACCATACCAATCCCTGACATCGCCGAAGTACCATTCATCAGAGCTAGCCCCTCGCGTAGATGTATAGACAGAGGTGTAATCCCGTACCGCTCCATCACCTCGCGGGTAGGTTCGGTACCCTCCCGGGTGTGTAGCTCACCTTCCCCGATCAGGCAAAGAGCGAGGTGAGCCAATTGTACGAGATCACCACTGGCTCCAACCCCACCGTGTTCATACATGCATGGAATCAAGTTTAGATTGATCAGTTGCAGAAGCACTTCAAGCGTAGAAGGGTGTACGCCCGAATAACCGAGCGCCAACGTATTGAGCCTGGCAAGCATAATAGATTTACCGTATAACGGCTCAATGATGTTGCCCGAGCCCGCGGCGTGACTTCTGATTAAGTTAAGTTGAAGGGCTTGGGTGTCGTCCAAAGGAATCGTATATTGAGCCATAGGACCAAAACCCGTATTAATCCCGTAGATGATCTTATCTTTCGAAAAATTTCTTAAAAATTCATAGCTTTTAGTAGCTCTGTTTTTCAGCTCAGGTGAGATTTCAATGGATTGATTTCGTAAAAGGATTCTTTCAAAATCTTTTTTTTCCAAACCAACATTTCCAAGTACTAAATTGCTCAAAGTGTTTTTATTTCTATCCAATCTGGTATAATTTTTCGGTTGCATTTTGGCTACGGCAAATATCAAATTTACTTAAAAAATAGTTTTTATTGCTAGCTTTCAAAATTAATTATTTATCACATCGAAGAAAAGTAAGCATCTCTAACAGATTTATTTAGACTTGTTCTGAATTATAGGGTCTTTATTGGATCAGGATTAGAAGAAAGGTGTAAAGGTTGTTTGCAGTCATTTTATGGTTAAAAAAACTTTAAAGTATTTACTAAAGTGACACATTACTTCTACTTTAGTCTATAATTTAGAAACAATAATCTTTGAAAGTCTAAAATCGGGCAGCTATCCCGCTCTTAAATGAAAAAAACGCTATTGTTTGCATTTTCCATGCTTTGCTTCGTCAATCTGTCGATCGGACAGGAAATCGAGATCGAAGGAGTTGTTAAGGATAGCCGTAATGATGAGCCTATACCTTTTGCTAATGTCTATTTAAAACAGGATTATACAACAGGTACCTCCACCGATTTTGACGGGGTA
>CAZHOV010000025.1:28640-40258 GCA_964534315.1 uncultured Saprospiraceae bacterium
GGGGTATTCAAATTAAAATTAACCGCGCTTACCGACACAGTGGTGGCTAGTGCAGTGGGCTACGATGTGGGAGAAGCGATCTATAGCGGCGAAGGGATACTCGAAATAAAAATTGAACCCACCGCCTATGAGATTGAAGAGATTGTGGTCAACCCAGGCGAAGATCCTGCTGTTGTATTATTTAAAAAAATTCTGGAGAACAAACCACTCAATGATTTCGAAAACCAACCTAATTTCAAAGCAGAAAGCTACAATAAGCTGGTATTAGAGTTTACAGATATTACGGAGGAACTGATGGATTTGAAGTTGATCCGGCCGATCAGGTTTATTTTTGACAATATCGATAGTACAACAAATGATGAACCTTTTCTTCCCATTTTTCTGACAGAAACCATTGCAGAAAATTACTATTCCAAAACTCCCAAAACAAATAAGCAAGTCATTCTAGCCAGTAAGATCTCGGGCCTTGAGAATGAAAGCCTTTCCTCATTGATCGTCAAAATGAACCAACGGGTCAATATTTATGACAACTGGCTTCAACTCATGGAACGAGAATACGTGAGTCCCGTCTCTGATGCAGGCTTGAGTCATTACCACTATCAAATTACAGATACGGCATTTATTGATCAGGATACCTGTTTCCAAATGCGTTTCTTCCCTAAAAGAAAAAGCTCCAAAGCGTTTAACGGAGACCTTTGGGTAGCAGATTCTTCCTACGCAATTAAGCGGATCAATATGTTTTTGGACGGGGATGTAAAAATAAATTTTGTAGAACATATTAGCTGGATACAATCTTTTGATCGCATCGCAGACTCCTTGTGGATGCCTGCTTCAGAAACGTTTTCCGTAAAATTTGTCAATATCGCCAAACCTATCGGGCTTGATCTTTTTTCAAAAAAACTTTCTGAAAATGCCCCTAGTGTTCGGGGGAAGACAACGACAACTTACCAGAATTATACATTTGGGAAAGAAGCTAAACCTATTAAGCAAGCTGTTGATGTAACCGTCTCTGAAGAAGCCCTGCTCCAAAATGATTCTTTCTGGAATGCGAACAGGCATATAGAATTGTCGGACAAAGAGGAGGCAATCTACGGACTTATCGATACGATTAAAACGCTTCCGGTTATTCAACTGTGGAAGCGACTGACTTTTGCCTTGTTTACAGGGTATGCGGAGGTCGGCCCTGTCGAGATTGGTAATTTCTATCGCTTTTATGCCCGCAATCCGGTAGAAGGATCGAGAGTCTCTTTCGGGGTGCGTACAGGGCTCAAAACGAGTGAGCGGTTTCAGTTGTCCTTGTATGGGGCTTATGGTTTTCGCGATCAAAAATATAAATACGGAGCCAGTTTTATTTACCTGCTTTCAAAGAGCCCTCGTCAATATTTCAAGTTAAATTATGTTAATGACATTCAGGCTTCACTTTACACCAATCAGATTAATCTCGAAGAGGTGCCTAACGGCTTATCGAATAGTGATTGGTTTCGAAGGCGAGTGATTCCGTTTAAACTGTTGTGGCGTGAATCGCTGGAAGCGGGATTGTTTAAAGAATGGCCGATCGGGTATTCTGCTTATTTGGGTATTGAAAATCAGACCATCAAGCCTTTTTTTAATGCTGATTTTATTCCTTCTGCCCAGGATGCCTATACAGAACCGGTGATCACAAATTTTACGACTACAGAAATCACATTCAGACAACGGTTTGCTTTTCAGGAAAATTTTGTCACCGGGAAGTTTCACCGAATTAGCTTGGGTAGCGCACATCCTATAGTCTCGCTGGAGTACCGCATAGGGTTGAAAGATATTTACAATTCAGGTTTTGAATACCATAAATTGGAGTTAGGAATGCAGTATTACCTGAAAATGCCTCCTTTCGGAGCATCT
Source organism: uncultured Saprospiraceae bacterium (assembly GCA_964534315.1). Lineage (GTDB taxonomy): Bacteria > Bacteroidota > Bacteroidia > Chitinophagales > Saprospiraceae > CAZHOV01. Next base: position 30,522 of record CAZHOV010000025.1, read on the forward strand.
CAGATAGATCTTGCAGTAGGAAGGATCTGGGGGCGATTGCCTTATTTATTGCTGAAAATCCCGAGAGGAAATGAGGGGTTGTTTTCCGTACATCGCGGTTTTAACCTCATCAATCATTATAGTTTTGCTATGGATCGGTATGCTATGCTTTTCGTTGATCATCACTTTGGAGGCTTCTGGTTAAATAAAATAGCCTTTACCCGCAAGCTCAAATTGAGATTAGCAGCTAGCTTCAGGGCAATGATCGGCGACATGAACGCCGAAAACCGATCTGCTAATGCCAATAACTTCTTGGAAAATACTACCGACGAAGACTTCGTTCGCCTACAAGTTCCCAACCAACTACCCTATATGGAAGTCGGTCTTGGTATCGAAAATATACTGAACTTCTTCCGGTTGGATGTTTACCGAAGAGTCAACTACATCCGTGAAGACGAACCGCTGTGGGGGGTAAGAGGCAATGTTTCTTTTTCTTTTTAAGCAGAAAGTGAGGAATTGTTGAATTGTTGAAGTGAGGAATTGTTGAAGTGTTAAAAAAAATTAGTTGTCTTTTACGCTATTTAAGCGGCCTGTTTGTCTATGAAAATCGAAGATTTTCATAGACAAACAGGCCGCTTAAAGAAGAAAACTTGGTGACTCGTAACACCAGAGGTGTGATGAGTCCTTCTCTTAATCATCGTGCTTACCCTTTACGCCACATTTTTTCCCATTTGTCATATTCTTTTTTGTGTTGCTTGAGGGTATTATAGACGGTTCTGGCCCAATAGTTTCTGAGGCCAAATCCGCCAGGTTTTTGGCTTGACTTTTTAAGGAAAACGATTTCTTTGGTAGCAGGATCAAAAATCGTTACCCAAATATGGCCTAAATTGGTGTTTTTATTAAAGCTTTCTACAATAAATACCGCTCCAAGTGCACCATTTTGACCCTCCGTGGGATATTCTTTGATCATGGATGCAATATCCGCCTCGCTTAGTTGATAAGAATTGTCATTGGTGACCATTTTGTAAGGATCAGGACGTTGATTGCGCTCGTCTACAATTGAAAGGTCATTCTTTACAATGTTCTTCCGATAGGTTTCCCCGACATCGTATTTTTCATACTCATTTAAGACGATCATATTCCACATATTAAAGAATCGCGCTTTCACATCAGAAGGGTTGGTAAAGCCATGAGAACCGATGAACCGGGCATTAGAAAAATCAATTCCATACCAGACGGCTTTTGTGTTCTCAAAAAACTCAGATTCATTTTGTGCCTGAAGGGTCGCTGTCGTTGAAATAGCCATCAATAGGCCAAAAAGGAAAACATAATTTTTCATAACGGATTGTTTTGGTTAAATGAAATGATACTAATTTTTCTGATCTTTAGAAATGATAGAGATCATTTTTTATCAGATTTAGCAAGAATAAAATAGGTTTTTAATTCAAATCCAAACTTCACGCCAAATTTTGACTGGCTTTAACACCGTTTTAGTACAAAGGGGTAATTATTTACATTCCTTTAACCCTTTTTCTAAAGCTATCCGCTCATCTGCCCAAGGTATAGGCAGTTGGAGTCCTTTCTCGAAATAATTAATAGCCCGCTGGCATTTTCCCAACGCCCGAAAATACTCCCCAAGAGAAAGGTAGGTTAGATAATGATGCGGATTTAGCCGTTGATATTCACGGATTATCGAAGCGTCGAGCGATTGGCGATCCCGTGCAGCTTGTTGGATGGTTTCCGTCAATGATCTGAAGGTCTGGAAGGCTTTAAATTGTTCTGAAAAAAGGAAAGGGTCAGCGGGAATGTGCTTTTCAATTGCGGAGACGGATCCCCGTTCCCTTGGAGGGGAGGGATTTTGAAAGATATGTTTCAGGTCGTAGCACTGATAAGCACCCAATTGGGAAGGAGTAGCGGCGACCCACATTTTCCGTTCATGGGGCTGGAAGATAACCGAATGGTGTGCAATTTGAATATTAATTGCCATTTCATTACCTACACCTAGTTCTTTCTCTGCCATTCCTTTCTGATTGCGCAATATGCCAGCAATTTTTTTTACGGACAGGGGGGAATTGGCTTCTAGGAGCTCTTGCGTACGCTTATACCTATACAGGCTGGAAGACTCTATTTTAGCCTGCTGATTTTTTTCAGATTCTTTTAGTTGAGGATGCTGGAAATGGTTCGAACAGATCAGGTGATTATTTTTAGGCTCATATAATCTGGTTTCTTCAGGCGTCTTTTCGATCACCACTGTCTTATTGTCAACGGCAGAGCTAATGATGATATTTTCCGCAACAAAGGTCGGAGTAGTGTCGGCGATTTGAAATGCCTCGTCGATATTCCGGGCGTATTGCACGATTTGTCGGGCAAGCATGGCAACTGGTGTTCTTGCTCCCTGAGGAATGTCAGATGGGGCGGCATTTAGCGTTACGGCTAATCCGTGGATATTCATTCCTGAAACTACACCACACATACCCGGCCAGGAAATGCTTGCGAACCGATACCCTTCATCCGGATGAATAAAACTGATCATTTTTAATGCTGCAAATTCATCTCCGACATAAAAGTCGAAGTTTCTTCCCATTAAAAGGGTAGAGTCTTCTGTAGCGGCCCCCCAGGCAGATAAGCTGGTACAACCAACCAGCCCCATGTTCTGTATGGCATGGCCAACGTCATGAGCTGCATGGTAGTTGAGGGCCCGGTGGAAGGGCGGACCAATGAAATCATATGCTTTACTTTTGTAGAACGATAGTCCGTAAATTTCTTTTTGGTATTCTTGTGGGACATATTGGGGTAAGTGACGATTGAACCAGGCCACAAAGTATTTAAGGATGGTGAGATAGCTCTCAGACGGGACCTTTTCTTTGATACCTTCTATAAAGGCCGCTTCATGTTGGCCCAGGAGATCCTGGCATAAATTCCCATAATAAGCACCTCTTTCAAAAGCCCCCCCTTCGATATAAGCTTCCCATAATCCGGTTGGATTTTTCAATAACCAACTATTTTCCACCACGAAGAAGGAGTCGTTAATAACGGATCGTTCCTTATCAAGAGCACTTTTGTCTTCTACTAATGGAGGAATGACCCTTACTGAGAAGTAAAAGATTACTATACTTACCGTAATAAGCAAGGTTAATGCGATAATAACCCGAAATAACCTTCTTAGAAAACGACTTTTTAGGCGCATACTACTATGGATTAAGAAAGACGGCTACTTAGAGCTCCTTGTAATTCCTTGACCCCGTCTTTTATTTTCAAATCATTGACTTCCAGCTTATTAATGGCTTTAATATAGGACTGGGTTTCGTCAAATTTTTCCTGGGCAAAAGAAATGTGGGCGAGGTTGAGCAGGCAAATGGCATGGATGCGTGCATCTTTAATACCTAACTGCAACGCTTTATCCAAATAGTTCTTACCCTGGTCCAGGTTTTTTCGGTGAAGTTCAATGATTCCTTTGATATAGAAATACATAGCTCTATAAGGTCGGAGTAACCAATCCGGGCGGCGTATTTGGTTAATGAGTTTTTCTGCCCGTTCTGGATTGCCGCGGTGTAATTCTCTTAATGCCGGTGAAACCGTCCCCATAAAAACAAAAAGCAGTACCAAAAGACCAGCTGCCAAAAAGAAATACCAGGAAGAGCCGATACCGAAATTGAAAAACAATAACAGACCAACGGAAATATTGAGGATGAGAAAAATTTGGATAATTCTGTACTGCATGCAGAAAAATTTTGTCTAAGTGGTTTCAAAATTTCAACGAAAGTTACTTAATGTAACCAGGATGATTGATCAACATCCGGTTGCCGCTTACCTCAAGATAACTACTATGGGGGAAAACTTGTTTAAAAGGACCATTGAAAAAACGAGTGGTTTTTTGGATATCTTCTTTTTTATTGGCTAATCGGTTATACATGATCAAGCCGCCCGGATTCGTCATCTGCTTCAATTTCATGAGGAAGTCCATAGATTCGAACGATTCAGGGATAGTGTCATCCAGGAAAATATCCATAGTGATCAGGTCAAAGGTGTCTTGGCATTGAGCGATGAAGGCCAAGGCGTTGGCGGTGATGATTTCCATGGGAGAATGAAGGTGGGTGAGGATATATTTATGAGCCAGGTAGATGACTTCCTCATCAATTTCTACTGCGGTATAATTGAAAGATCGTTTTTGGAGACGTTCCAATATTAAAGGGATACTACCGAGGCCAAGACCAAGTATTAAGACCTTTTTTCCGGGAAGTTGGTCTAGGTCGAGCCGGTTAAATGCCCGGGAGAAATTATCGTAAAGGTCTTCATAGGAGTAGACGGCGTTGGCCGTACAGAGTTGGTATCTACCTCGTCGAAGGCTGACATAAAGGTGCGGGTTGTATTCGCTGCTGGTACTCTCCTGATGAAGTTCGATGAAGTAGCTCAACAGTTTCTTCCAGAGCGGTGGTTTCATATCGTATTACCCCTTGTTGGTTAGATTAATTGGTTAATTCCCAGGTGCGGTAGGGGAGGGTCAGGTCAAACACTTTCGAAAGAATTGTTTTATCCTGCACAGTAAGCTCTTGGTGGCGTCGTTTCATGACTCGTTCAGCAGCTTCGAATGCTTTTTCCAGTTGATAGGTTTGCTTATCTGTTGTGCCGCCCCAGGTAAAGGACGGAATAAATTTGGGAGGGAAGTTGCCGTTGAAAATATTAGCACCTACCCCAACCACAGTACCGGTATTTAGCATAGTGTTGATGCCCGTTTTGGAATGATCTCCCATGATAAGGCCGCAAAATTGCAGATTGGTTGGGATAAAATCATGGTGGGCATAGCTCCACAGCTTGATATTTCCGTAGTTATTTTTAAGGTTAGAATTATTAGTATCTGCCCCGAGGTTGCACCATTCGCCAAGAATAGAGTTTCCAAGGAAGCCATCATGACTTTTATTAGAAAATCCGGTAAGGATAGAATTATTTACTTCTCCCCCTACTTTTGAATAGGGGCCGATAGTGGTAGGGCCATAGATTTTTGCACCCATTTTTACCTGGCTTTGCTCACATAATGCAAAGGGGCCTCTGATCATACTCCCTTCCATGACGACGGCCTCTTTACCTATATATATGGGGCCATCCGTAGCATTCAGAAAAGCACCTTCGACGATAGCACCTTCTTCGATAAAAATATTTTCGGGTTTTTTGACGTAGTTAGAGCCGGGAATGGGGGCAGATTCGCGATCCATTGTCAATAGGTCGTAGTCGTTTTGGATAGCTTGTCCGTTGTATTGGAAAAGATCCCAAAGGTGGTTAATCTTTAGAAAGGGCGTATCATCATCTAGCTCGGAACCAATTAGTTCTTCAATCTCCTCATCTTTCATTAATCGTTGAAATTGATGTTCGTCGAGCCTGGCGGCAATCAGTTCTCCGTTTTGGAGAAGGGCTTCATTGTTATCTAGTTGTTTGATCAGGCGCAACAGTTTCTCACTAGGCAGAACAGAGCCATTGACGATAAAATTATCTGCTTTTACCTCAATGGGATATTTTTCCGAAAGGTATTCCTGGGTAATAAAGGAAGTTTGCCCTGGCAAGTACCGTTGCCATTTTTCGCGAATAGTAAGAATGCCGACTCGTAGTTCGCAGATGGGGCGGGTAAAGGTTAGCGGGAGCAGCTGATCTCTGATATCATCATCAAAAAGGATCGTATTTTCCATAAATTTGGGGAAGCATTATAAAATAAAGGGAAAAGGAGCCTAAAGTTTAGGCAATGCAAAAAAAAAGTCCCGGCAAGCGGGACTTGTGGAGCATGGAAAAGCCCGTTTTTTAATTTTTATCCTTTTTTTTGAACTTGGCGAATTTCTTGTTGAATTTGTCGATACGCCCAGCGGTATCTACAAATTTCATCTTTCCTGTAAAGAACGGATGCGATTCGCTAGAGATTTCCAATTTTACCAGCGGATATTCTTTCCCATCTTCCCAGGTGATTGTCTCCTTGGTTGGAGCACATGAACGGGAAAGGAAGGCGTAATCTGCTGAAAAATCCTTAAATACTACAAATCTATAATTTTCTGGATGGATATCTTTCTTCATCTTTCTAAATTTTAAATTGCTTTGCCCATAAAATCGGACCGCAAAGATAACTATTTTTTTAATTAATAGAAAGCCAAAATCTTAAAAAGATGGGAAAAAGGCATCAGGGAAGTGCTCAAGCTGATATTCCTGCTCATTATGGATAATCAGGGCGATGATATCGAAGCGTATTTCCCACTCATGATTTATGGATCTCATGTAGGCGGCGGCGGCATCGGCAATTTGTTTTTCTTTATGCCTGGTCACTGCCAATTCTGGATTTCCAAAGGTGTCTGAACTTCTGGTTTTTACTTCAACAAACACCAGCACCTCATTTTTACGGGCGATGATGTCAATCTCCGCACGGCTAAAGCGCCAGTTAGTTTCCAGGATTTCGTACTGCTCCTCCTCCAGAAATCTGATAGCAAGCTCTTCTCCTCGCCTACCAATTTCCTGCTTATCCGTCATCAGAAAAACCTCTACTTTTTAATGATCTTTTTGATTCTGTGCTGTTCTCCATCCGTAACTTTTACCAGAAAGATGCCTGCATCATAGGCGGAAAGATCAACGGGAATGGTTACGGAATTACGACCTTCTACCTGGCCAGTTTTCAGTATCTGCCCGGTGATGGTGCTGATCTCATAAGTAGTTTCAAATGCCCGGTTACTTTCATATTGAATAGTTAGTTCCCCAAAGGTTGGATTGGGAAATACCCGGACGTGAAATCGCTCTTCTTCGAAATTAAGCGTGTTGGTTATTGGCTCAGGGTCATACTCCAAGATAAATAACCCATTGTCCATGTCTGAGGCCAGGATATTGCCGGAGGGTAGAAAGGGATAAACTCCCCAGCACCCGGCATAACCATTATAGCTAGTATTACTTGGATAGGTGTCATAATACCCTTCTAAAAATGGATTTGCAGGGTCAGAGATGTCAAAGATCATAAAACCATCTTCGTAGTAAGAAGTATACACTTTATCACCTATAATATAAGGATTGTGGGGGGTAGAGTCTTCATGGTTTGGAGCCAGGAGTGGAAATTTAAAATACTTTAATACCTCAATCTCTCCATTAGCCACATTGCTAAGGTTTGCCGACCCCATAGGTAACCCGGTGGGAACTTCTTCCGCAAAAATAGCGGTTTGCCCGTCTTCTGTCACCCACGAGCTGTGATTATACCCGTTGGTTTCTACAGAGGCAAGCAAAACAGGTTCTTCGGCATTGCTGTAATCATATATGTAATACCCGTCATAGGCCTGCGAGGCGTAGGCAATATTGTCTTTTACATAAACGTCATGGATATATCCTGTTCCGCCCTGAAAAGCATAGAAGTCTAGAAGGGTGGGATTTTCAGGATCAGTCGCCAAGTCTAACACCACGAAAGTGGTAGGACCTCCAACTGCATACAGCCTGCCATTCGGTTCGTCAATGTAGATATTGTGAGTATTGATGAAAAATTCGGTTGTTTTTTGGATGAAGGCGACCGAATCAGGTAAGAAACTCAGGTCAAAAATCTGCAGGCCTTCATTTGTATTATCCGATGCAATGTATAGGTAATTTTCGTATGTTTTGAAATCTCTCCAAGTGGTATTGTCACCAGGTTGGAAGCGTTCGATTTCTTCAATATTTTGAGGATCAGTTACATCAAAAATATGTACAAAGCTGGCACTCCCCATAATAGCATATTCTCTGCCTTCGGCGGCATATCCCCAGCAGTCATTAAAGGTGCCGTAAAAATGGGTAGGTAAAGTATCATCATCCCAGGAGCCAAGCATATTCACATTCATTTGGGCTATAGAGCTATTTACACTAATCAAAACGAAAAATAAAAATCCTAAAAAATGCTTCATGATAAATAATTTTTTACGAAAGTATTATTATTAAATGATAAATACCTGCAAATGATTGGTCTTTTTTATCGGCTAGTCTACATTTAGGCTGTATAGTCAGATCTATTGTACGAATCATTAGTTGGAGATGCTCTTCCAACGGCAGTTCCGGTATTTAATACACTGTAACCTAAATTAACTAACTTAGATTACAGTGTATTTAATTTGTTGAGATTCCTTTAGCCTAAAAGATATTTCTTAAACTAAATTTGTACATTTAAAGCAAAAACCTACCTATGTTGAAAAGACAAAACCCAACCCTTACAAAAGCTTGGAAGTTATTAGAAGAGCACCATGAAGAGATGAAAACGGTGCATATGCGCCAGTTATTTGGGGATGATCCATCCAGATTCCGACACTTTTCCGTTGAATGGAACGAGCTGCTTTTAGATTATTCTAAAAACAGGATTTCTGCTAAAACGATGCAATTATTGTTTCAATTGGCTGAAGAGACCTTTGTCAAAGAAGCGATACAGTCTATGTTTAGGGGGGAAAAGATTAATGAAACCGAAAATCGGGCCGTATTTCATGTGGCACTACGCAATCGCTCTGGTCTACCCATGATGGTCAATGGTAAAGATGTGATGCCAGAGGTAGAAAAGGTGTTGGAGCAGGTTCATCAGTTTTCCGTGAATATCAATTCGGGAAAGTGGAAGGGGTATACAGGTAAAGCGATAACGGATATTGTCAGTATTGGGATTGGGGGCTCGGATCTTGGTGCCGTAATGGTAACAGAGGCGCTCAAACCCTATTGGAAACCCAATTTGAAGGTTCATTTTGTTTCGAATGTAGATGGTACCCATCTTCAGGAAACACTTAAAAAGCTCAATCCGGAAACTACCTTATTTATTGTTGTTTCTAAATCTTTTACCACGCAGGAAACGATGACGAATGCCCGTTCTGCCCGCTCCTGGTTATTGGAGTCTGCAGATAAGGAAGCATATATTAAGCAACACTTTGTTGCCGTATCCACCAACTCGGAGGGGGTAAGTCAATTTGGAATAGACACCAAAAATATGTTTGAATTTTGGAATTGGGTAGGAGGGAGATATTCCCTCACTTCTGCGGTAGGGCTGCCCATAGCTTGTATTTTGGGATATGAGCGGTTCCTGGAATTATTGGAAGGGTTTCACGAGATGGACCTTCATTTTAAAGACACGCCCCTTGATCAGAACATGCCTGTAATCATGGCCTTGATAGGTATTTGGTATACCAACTTTTTTGGTGCCGCTACAGAAACGATTTTACCTTATGATCAATATTTACATCGCTTTCCGGCTTATTTCCAGCAAGCCAATATGGAGAGTAATGGAAAGAGTGTAGACCGGGCTGGTCAGCGGGTGGATTATCAAACCGGACCAGTAATTTGGGGAGAGCCCGGTACGAATGGGCAGCATGCTTTTTATCAACTTATTCATCAGGGTACCCAACTCATTCCTTGTGATTTTATCGCTCCTTTGGTCAGTCAAAACCCTGTAGGGAGGCATCATGAATTATTGCTTTCTAACTTTTTTGCGCAAACAGAGGCTTTGATGCGAGGTAAAACCCGCGAAGAAGTGGAACGCGAATTAAGGGAACAAGGAAAATCGATTGAAGAAATTGCCTCGTTGGCCCCTTTTAAGGTGTTTGAGGGGAATAAACCCACTAATTCTATAATGGTTAAACAAATTGACCCCAAAACACTGGGTTCGCTCATTGCCCTTTATGAACACAAGATCTTTGTTCAAGGGGTTATTTGGAATATCTTTAGTTTTGATCAGTGGGGGGTGGAGTTAGGGAAACAGCTAGCAAAAAAGATTTTGACCGATCTGGAACAGGTTGGCGAAGTGACTAGTC
>CAZHOV010000025.1:40268-41905 GCA_964534315.1 uncultured Saprospiraceae bacterium
TTGCGAAAGATCAGTTATTATAAAAAACAAACATGAATCATCCTGTAATTGTAAAATTCGGGATGATCCATGTTTACAATACAAAAAAGAGGTTGTCTGAGTTATTTTTCAGACAACCTCGTAAGAACAGACTATGAGAGAACCACTATTGAAGGCTATGGATCTTATTCGGTTGATTGAATGTAGCCGTCGAGAATGATTTCGCATTCCAGGAGTTGTTCAATTTCTCCGATAATATCTTTGGTAGGAGTCGCATCTCCTAGCTCTATTGTTAATAGTTGTTTAGGGGTCAGTTCTATTATTCTGGCCAACGCTTCGATGGTCATCCCTTTTTGTTTACGGGCTTCTTTGATTTGTTGGCCGACGGATATAAATGCAGGGTGTTCCCAATCAAATTGTAATTCTCCATCAAATACAGGAAGCACGTATATCGATTTTTCAGTAGCAGAGTTGGTATGGTTGGTTTCTGCTTGACCAGGACTAAGTGCAAGAAATAGCATAAGGGATCCGAATAGAGTTAATAATTTTGTCATGATTAATTTTATTTTTTATTGATCTAGCTTGTAGAGTTGATATTTCTCAATAATTCCAATTAGTTTTTGAGGGTAATTTTTATCCGTGGCATAACCGGCTTTTTTAAGCCCATACGCCCAGCTTTTGTAATCATTTTTATGATTAAAAAGAGACTGGTATCGCTCTGAATGAGTTAGCAGCAAGCTGTGTTCGCGCCAGCTTTCCCAGGCTGTTCCAAATACCCGGAACATATCATAAAGATCGTCGTCCGAATAATTTCTACAAGTGCAGCCTTTACACTTATTCTTACATTTAATGCCGAAATGATTATTACTTTCAACGGCTATTTCACTCTTCCCCGCACTGCTTTCCAGGAGCGCCTGCCCCATTTTTATGCTAGCGGGAATTTGATATTTTTCCATCTCTTCAATCGCTACACTAGCAAACCGTTGAATATAATTTTCTACCGCCTTTTCCTCCAGGCCGGGAAGTGCTAATTTAGAAGAGGTGCCGCCCGGGAGTAAGGCTATATTTTGAGAAAAGGAATTTCCATTGCCTCCACCTGAAGCCATCTCTTCTTTCAATGGTGCCACAGGAGCATTCATACTAACATTGAATTGCATATCCTTTTTGAGCAAAACATATCCCGCCAATACAATTAAACCGAATTTGACCCAGGGAAATCGTTTACCAAATAGATAACCAAAGCCCCCTGCAATCTTATCATAAAGTAGATTCAATAACTGACTTACGTATTGAACACTTTTTGCCCAAAGCAAACCAAACAATTTTCCCAAATCCTCCGGATCAGAAGACTGAAACATCGGGCGGTGGGCCTGGGGCGTCCACTCATACTCACACCCCATTTGCTTATCAATGATTTTTATTTTTTCCTTCTCCTTGCTCATCCTTACCGATTTTCATGACTAAAAAAAGATTTTTAAAACAGTTTGTGGTTTGGTTATCGCTTTGTCTGACACAAATATAAAACAAAAAGTTTTTAAGTCAAATATTTTTAAAACATTTTTTTTAAAATTATTTTTTATTCTACCCTAAACCCACCTAATACCCCCTGAACCCTTGAACCCTTGAACCCTTGAACCTTTGAACCTTGAACCTTCGAA